>NZ_QSAS01000004.1:0-140168 GCF_003465485.1 Collinsella sp. AF11-11
GAACGGCCTATTTGCTCAATGTGTTCGGCTGAGATTGGAAATCAACCATGGCCTACTTGGGAGCGTTGCCGCTACGGTCGCGCTCGCTTTGCTCCACACGCCACTCTTCCCAACCGCGGCCGGCAGGCTGCCAGAACGCGCCGCGCTCCAACCCCTCGGGCAAATAGCGCTGATCGACCCAGCCTTCGGGATAATCGTGCGGGTACTTGTATACACCGTACTCGTCGCTGCCGGGACGGTGACGATCGCGCAGGTAGCTGGGCACCTCGCGAAGACCACTGCTGTGGATATCGGCCAGCGCCGCATCGATCGAAGCCTCACACGCGTTGGATTTAGGCGCCAAGCACACATAGAGTGCAGCCTGAGCCAGGTTAATACGGCACTCGGGATAGCCAATGACCTCGGCAGACTTAAACGCGGCATGCGCCACCAAAAGCGCCTGCGGATCGGCGTTGCCAACGTCCTCAGAAGCCTGAATCATAATACGGCGAGCGATAAACTTGGGATCCTCCCCCGCATCAATCATGCGCGCGAGCCAATAGATCGTAGCATCGGGGTCGCTACCGCGCATAGACTTAATAAACGCACTGATAATGTCGTAGTGCATGTCGCCGTTTTTGTCGTACGAAAAGCCACGACGCGGGTTGGCAATCTTTACGTCATCCACGGTGATGGGATAGCGCTCCCCCGCCGCCGGCGCTGGCGTTCCCTCCGTATCGGGACGCGTGACGGCAATCTCGCTCGCCAGCTCAAGTGTCGTCAGGGCCGAGCGTGCATCACCCGCAGCCAGCGTACAAATGGTCTTGACCGTATCCTCATCGGCCGAGAACTTACCGTTCAGGCCCTGAGGTGCCTCGAGCGCACGCTCGATAAGCATGGCGATATCCTCGTCCTTTAAATGCTCAAGCTCCACGACTCGACCACGTGAGAGCAGCGCCGAGTTGACCTCGAAGTACGGATTCTCCGTCGTAGCGCCAATCATAATGACGGTACGGTTCTCAACTGCATGCAGCAGGGCATCCTGCTGCGACTTAGAGAAGCGGTGAATCTCATCGATGAATAGAATGGTGCGGCGGTCGTACGTATTCAGGCGCGTCTTGGCCTCGTCAATCACGCGGCGCAAGTCCTTTACGGTGCCCGTCACGGCGCTGACCTCGACAAACTCGCTCTTGGTATGGTTGGCGATAATGTGGGCCAGCGTCGTCTTGCCCGTGCCAGCCGGGCCGTACAGAATCACGCTCGACAGCACGTCATGCTCAATCGCGGCGCGCAGCCACGAGCCCTTACCGACGGCCTTTTGCTGGCCCACATACTCGTCGAGCGAATTGGGGCGCATACGCACCGCAAGCGGGGCATTCTGAAAAGAGCGCTCGCGCGTCGAAGCAGAAAAAAGGTCGTCCATAGCCATCCCGTGCATCAATCAAAATCGTTGTTGACCAACAGTATACCGAAAGGATACGAACTACCGTTCGTTAATATAGGTGCGGTGCGGAAACTTTAGACCTGGGAACAATTTGCTCGTCAGCTCGCAGAAATAACCATCCGTCATGCTTGCGATGTAATCGACGACAGTCTGATCCTTGTCGTCCTGCCAAGCATAGATGCGGCCATAATAGGAAAGCTGCTGCTCAATACGCGAAATGTGGTGCTTAAAGATGTAGGAGGACTCGTCACCCTCGTTTATATCCTGCAGGCAACGGTCGTAGAGCTTTTCGAACGCCTCACGCAGCTCCTCCTCGGAATCGCCTTCGATACCGCCCTTGCTATAGATCTTCTCGTAGTTCTCGCGCTTGGCTCGGCGGATCTCCTCAAACAGGTCCTCGCTCATCTCGATACGCGGTTTGCCGTAGCTATGCTCAACGATATCGATGGAAGCGTGCGTGAGAATCCAGCTGTTATAGGCGCCGCCCCGACCATCGTCAAAAGCGTCGGGCGACAGCAGGCCCGCGGCAATGGCGTCCTGACGATCACGACCGACGTAGGCGAGGATATCCGAGATACGCACCACACAGCCCTCGAGCGTCATGGGACGCAGGTGCTCAATCGCGCTATAGCCTGTGGCAATGCATTCCTCGACGGTTCGGTCGAACTGGTCAAAGGAACCCATGTCCGAAAGCTCAAAAACACGCTGTTCGTACTCGCCGTTGTGGCATAGCACGCCGTCGAGCGTCTGGAGCGACACGTTGCGGCCATACAGGGCGTCGAGCACGCGGACCGACTGAACGTTATGGAAAAAGTAGCGACCCGTGCGCTCATGATAGATATCGTTGAGAAAACGCTCACCGGCATGGCCGAAAGGCGTGTGGCCCAAGTCGTGGCCCAGGCCAATCGCCTCGATCAGATCGCAATTGAGCCCCAGGGCGCGACCGATATCGCGCGCAATGCGGGAGACAAGCTGCACGTGCAAACCGCGGCGTGACAGATCGTCATTGCTACGGAAGCTAAAGACCTGCGTTTTGCCTGCATAACGGGTGTACGCCGGAAGATGAAGTATCTTTTCGGTATCGCGCATAAACGCCGGACGCATAAGCGTGCCTTTGTCGGAGGCGCGATCAATACGACGAATGACCTGATCGTCGTTGCAACGATACGGGTTAACATAGCCCGAAGCACGATCGGCGGCAATGCGCTCGAAAAGTTCGGGCGACAACGCCGAGGGAATACGGTCCATGCGCGCCTTAATGACGGCCGTTTCTTGATTAGTTGCCATGGCATGCTCCTTAAGAAGGATGCGCAATCGGTTACAAAGTGCAGCCCACAACCTCGATTATGGCAAAAATCGGCACCAAAAACGGGAGCAATGGCAAGGAGCGCGATTTTGTGATGAGGCAGGAGAGGGCAAGGACCAGGAGCGCGGCGGCAAATGCCACGATGCCACCCATAGGGTCGAGCGTGCAAAGCGCGAAGAGTGCCTTGGCATCTCCCATGCCGATGCCCGGGATTTGGCGAAGACGACGCCAGAGGAACTCAGTCAGAACGAGGGCAAGATACACGATGACGGCAAGACCTGCGTGGTCAAGCGTTGTGTTCAAACCGAGGTCGAGCCAAACGCCCGCAAACGCCGCCACGGCGCACGCGCCAGCAAGCTCATTGGGAAACCGCCGCTCACGGACATCAATCACCGCACCGGCAAAGGCGCAGATCCAAAAGGGAATATAGACCATTGAACACCTCCCGGGGCAGTCACTCAAAAGCAAAAACCACCACAGAGGTGCCTGTCCCCTTCGTGGTGGTTTTGGTGGTGGTTATTTAGCGCCCTGCATGACCTCGTCGAGGGTAACGCTGACGGCATGCTGCGTCGGGACCCAGTCGACCTTCAGGAACAACGCAGCCACCGTAATGGGGATATAGCTGAACATAAAGATCGGGAAGGTAAACAGGTTGGTCACCAGGCGCCACTTTTGCGCGCAATGGATGTGCTTGTACTCGAAGATAGTCGTGAGCAGCGCCAGGATAAAGAAGGTCTGATACATCATGACGAAGGTCATGATGAGCGAAGCGGCACACGCCTGCATCTCGACCTCGGTAGCCAAAAAGCCATGCGAAAGACCACCGACGATCAGGAACGTGGCGTTGGCGAGCATCGAAATCAGCGATAACAGCATACCAGGGGCAATCGTCATAAACATATCGTAGGCGGCAAAACGATGATAGCGGAAGGTCGACTTGACCAGATGCTTACCGTAGGTAAAGAACACCTGGTAGAAGCCCTTGGTCCAACGCATACGTTGCTTCCAGGACGCCTTAAACGTCACGGGCTGCTCGTCAAAGAACTCCGCCGGCGCATAGCCAATACGAATGCCGTGAATAGCGCAGAACGTGGTGAACTGAATATCCTCGGTCAGCGTATGGAACTGCCAGCCGTGCATGCCCTCAATAACGCTAGCCGAGATAAGGTAGCCCGAACCCGAGACAGCACAGGACGTCTTGCAGATGTTGCGCGCGTTGTTGAGAAAACGCGCCTCGCGCAGATACCAAGTGGCATTCGCTGCCGAGATCCACGAGCTTCCGAAGTTCTTGGAGTTACGATAGCTCGTGACCACATGGAAGCCCTGGTCAAAGGCATCATTCATCTTGGACACGTAATCGCGGGCGATAACATTATCGGCATCGAAGATAAAGTAACCTTCAAAGGTGTCGGGATACTCGTTAAGGATACGGTCGAAACCAAAGTCCATGACCCAGCTCTTGCCTTTACGGGCCAGGTCGTTTCGCTCGTACACGACAGCGCCCGCCTCGCGCGCGAGCTGCGCAGTGTTATCGGTGCAGGCATCGGCGACCACGAAGACCTCGATGAGCTCGGACGGATAATCCTGGTCCTTGATGGAGCGAACGAGGTTGGCGATAACGGCCTCCTCGTTGTGTGCTGCAATAAAGAAGGCATACCGGTGGAGTTTTTTGGCCTTGGGAGGCGCGACCTCGCCGCGGAGAGCGCCGATGACAAAGAAGACCACCTGGTACAAGAAGCAGACCGTGAGCAGCGTGACGACAATCTGGTTGAAGATCACGATGGGTGTGTTGGTTTGTAAAAAGGCGAGCATGCAGGCTCCCAGGAACGTGTTACGTAAACAACCGTATATCTTACCGCAGGCTTACCGAGTTCAAGAAACCACCTAATACTGGCTAGGGTTCGAGCAGGCCGAGCTGCGGTACGATTTCGTCGCCGGCAGCAGTGCGACCAAGCGAACGCGGGGCTAAGTCGTCGAGGACGGCGGCGAGATCCCACGGCAGCTCGTCGCGGCACTCAATGCGCTCTCCCGTCACGGGATGATCGAACGCCACGCGCCAGGAATGGAGGAATTGCCTGGTCAGACCCTGATCGGCGCGCGCATCGCACTTACCGTAGAGCGGATCGCCCACGCAGGCGTGGTTGATATGGCGCATGTGCACGCGAATCTGATGCGTGCGACCGGTAAACAGATGACACTCAACGAGTGTGTAGCCGTCATCAAAGCGCGTGGAATCAAAGCGCTCAAGGACCTTAAAGGTCGTGATGGCCTGGCGTGCAAAAGGATCATCGGAAACCGCCATCTTGACACGGTCACGTGTAGAACGGGCAATGCCGGTGTTAATGGTGCCCTCATCCATGGCGATATGACCGTGAACGAGCGTAATGTAGCGGCGGTCGAGCGTGCGCGTACGGATAAGATTTTGGAGCGCGCGCTGGGTTTCGTCGTCCTTTGCCGCAAGCATAAGACCCGAGGTATCGCGATCCAAACGATGCACGATACCGGGGCGGTCCTCGCCCTGCACGGTGCCCAGATGGTCGATACCGCAGTGATAGACCAGCGCATTCGCGAGCGTACCGTTCTCATGACCATGCGCAGGATGGCACACCAGGCCGCGCTGCTTGGAGAGCACAATGAGATAGTCGTCCTCGTAGCGGATATCGAGCGGGATGGCCTCGGGAATCACGTCGGTGGGATCGTGCGGCTCGGGCAAATCGACCGAAATACGGTCGCCGGCTCGCACGGCGTACTTTTTGGACAGGCAGGTCTCGCCATTGACTACTACGGCCCCGCCCTCAATCAGATGCGCGCAGGCAGAGCGCGTGGGGCAGCCGTCGTTGGCGCCCAGATAGGCGTCGAGACGCTGGCCAGCGGCATCGTCGGCAACAAGGATATGGATGTCGGCCATTAGCGCTCATTCCTTTCGCGAATCTTGCGGGCACGCTCCCCACGCTGCTTGGCCTTACGTTTGGCCCGGGCCTCGTCACGGGCGTTGAGCTCGGCGGTCGCATCGACCTCACGAGCGGCAGGGCTCAAGAACATGTAGCCGATGAGCGCCAGCACGACACCGACCGTAATACCGATATCGGCAACGTTAAAGACAGGGAAATCAATGAAGGTGGTGGCAATAAAATCGGTCACGAAACCAAAGGCCAAACGATCGATAGCATTGCCGATAGCACCGCCCGCAACCATCGCCATGCCCACAACCTCAAGATGGGCGAGCTGGGGTGCACGAACGAGGTACACGGCAATAGCGATAATGACCGCCAACGCCAGCACGGCAAACGCGATGCCATGCCCCTCGCCCATGCTAAAGGCAGCACCGATATTGCGGACAAACATAAAGTCGATAACACCGGGGATGACGGTCACATGCAAGGCGTCGCCCACGGCACGAACCGCAAGCTTGGTCAGCTGGTCAACAAGCAGCACAACCAGCGCCACCCCACCAGCAACACCCAACCGCCAACGCATAGGCGGCGTCATATCCGCACCACGACCCAAAGAAATCCCCTACCCTCAGATAATCAAATTCCGTTAAACGCAAATAACCATCTTATATTGCCACACGCAGAGCGCACGACACATTCGCTAACGTCAGATAAATAACCAGCATAAAAGAAAGCGGCATTCCGGATAACGGAATGTCGCTTTTCTTCAGCGGAGCAAATGGGCCGAAGGCGCCTAAATTCTCCCTATAACTAAAATGCCGAGTTACCGTGCCTTAAAGGGCATTCGCGCAGCGCTTGCAAATGTGAGCGTGGCCGTTGTACTCGCCGACGGTGGTGCGGTAGTTCCAGCAACGGTCGCAGCACTCGCCCTCGGCCGCATCGATGGCAACAGAAAGCTCCTCGCCCTGGGTAAGCTCAACATCGGAGACGATGTAGAACTCGGCCAGGTCGACGGCCTTGTCGCCGGTCAGCAGCGCATACATTTCGGCAGGAACGACCGCCTTGACGCGGACCTGCTGGCTCTTGGTGAAGGTGCCGGCGGAGCGGGCATCCTCAAGGGCCTTGGTCACGACGCTACGGAGCTCGAGCGAAGCCTCGAGCACGCCCTCAAACTCGTTGGCCTCGTCGACCGTGATGGGCGACTTGTACCAATCGAGCAGCGCGGCGTACTTCTGGTTATCGACGCAGCCGGCGGGCGCATAGGCCATGGCCTCGTCGACCGTATAGGACAAGATCGGCTGCAGGTCGCGCATGAGCATCGAGAAGAGCTCGGCGAGCACGGTCTGGGCGCTGCGACGCTCGAGCGAGCCGGGCTTCTCACAGTACAGACGGTCCTTCAGGGCGTCGAGGTACACGTTGGAAAGCTCGGTAACCACGAAGTCGTAAAGCGCACGGTAAGCGCGCGGGAACTCGTAGCAAGAGTAAGCATCGTCGACCTCGGCCTGGACCTGGGTCAGACGGGCAACCATGAGCTTGTCGAGCGGCAGCAGGTCGGCAAAAGCGACGCCGTCGGTCTCGGGCTCAAACTGGCCCTCGAGCTCGGAGAGCAGGAAGCGCAGCGTGTTGCGGAAACGACGGTAGGCATCGGACGTACGAGCGAGAATCTCGTGGTCGATGGAAACGTCGGAGCTGGTGTCGACCGAGGCGACCCACAGGCGGATGATGTCGGCGCCCATCTCGTCACAGACCTTATTGGGGTCGATGACGTTGCCAAGCGACTTGGACATCTTACGGCCCTGGCCGTCGAGGGTGAAGCCCTGCGAGACGACCGCCTTGTACGGAGCGTGGCCGTTGGCGCCCACCGAGGTAAGCAGCGAGCTCTGGAACCAACCGCGGTGCTGGTCGGAGCCCTCGAGGTACACATCCGCCGGATACTCCAGCTCGGGACGGTACTCGCAGACGGCCTTCCAGGAAACGCCGGAATCCCACCACACGTCGAGGATGTCCTTATCGGCCTTGAGGTGATGGCCGCCGCACTTGGGGCAGACGCAGGCCTCGCCCAGGTAGCTCTCGGGAGCGTCGGTGAACCAGGCGTCGGAGCCCTCATCGTGGAAGAGCTTGATGACGGCGTCGAGCGTGGCGTCGTTCATGACCTTCTCGCCGCAGTCGGCGCAGGTGTAGCTGGGGATAGGCACGCCCCAGTTGCGCTGACGGCTGATGCACCAGTCGGGACGCTGCTCGACCATGGCGCCAATGCGGTTGGCGGCATGCGCCGGATACCATTTAACGTTCTCGCGGACCTCCTTGCCAGCCTGCTCGCGCAAGCCAGTCTTGTCCATCGAGACAAACCACTGGTCGGTAGCACGGAAGAGTACCGGGTGCTTGCAGCGCCAGCAGTGCGGATAGCTGTGCGTGATCTTCTTCTCGAGGACCAGGGTGCCGCGCTCGCGCAGGAACTCGATGATATGCGGGTTGGCTTCATCGGTATCCATACCGCTGAAGGGGCCACCGGTACCAAACTCCTCGCCGGTGTAGAACTTGCCGTCGTCATCGACCGGCATGCAGATGTCGGTGATGCCCTCCTTGAGGCAGGCAAAGTAGTCGTCGACGCCGTGACCGGGCGAGTTGTGGACGATACCGGTACCGTCATCGACACCGACGTAATCGGCCAGCAGCGCCACGCCCTCGACACCGTCAAAGATCGGCTGCTTGTAGTGGATGTGGTGGAAGGTCTCGGCGGGAACCACATAGGGCTTGCCGTCGACCATGACCGGGGTGTACTCCCAGCCAAACTCCTCGCAGCACTTGGGAGCCAGGTCCTCGAGTATGACCTCGGCACGGCCATCGTGCTCAACGGCGACGTAGGCGGCGCCAGGCTTGAGGGAAACTGCCTGGTCGGAAGGGATGGTCCACGGGGTGGTCGTCCAGATGATGAAGTCGACCGGGCCGTCGAAGTTCTCGAGGCCGGCGGGCTTCGAAGTCATCTCAAAGCGAACGAAGATGGAGGGGCTCGTCTCGTCGGAGTACTCGATCTCGGCCTCGGCCAGTGCGGTGTGGCAGTGCTTGCACCAGTGAACCGGCTTGTGGCCACGATAGATCATGCCCTTATCGAACATGGCCTTGAAGACCTCGATGTCGGCGGCGTCATGCTGGTGATAGAGCGTCAGGTAGGGATTGTCCCAGTCGCCGAGCACACCCAGACGACGGAAGCCGGCCTTCTGCAGCTCGATGTTCTCGACAGCGAACTTGTTGCAGAGCTCACGGATCTTAGCCGTGGGGGTCTGGTTGAACTTCTCGGTGCCGAGCTTCTCCTCGACCTTGTGCTCGATCGGCTGGCCGTGGCAGTCCCAACCGGGGACGTAGGGAACCTCATAGCCCTGCATCATCCAGTAACGATTGATCATGTCCTTGGAAATCTTGTTCATGGCATGGCCGATGTGGATCGGGCCGTTGGCGTACGGAGGACCGTCGTGCAGCACGAACTTCTTGTGACCCTCGTTCTTCTTCAGAACCTGCTCGTAGACTTTGTTGTCCTGCCAGTCCTTGAGTCGCTTGGGCTCGGACTTGGAAAGACCGGCACGCATGGGAAATCCGGTTTTGGGCAGATTCATCGTCTGCTTGTACTCGTTTGCCACGGTACCCCTTTCATGTCATGGGCGCGCACGCCCTCTGGGCACCAAAAAAGCGCCCGTCCCTACAAGCTGGGACGAAGCGCCGCAAAACGGACTGTACGCCCGCAAAAGCTCTTCGCTTAACCACCCAGCTTAGATGCCCTCGCCCGCGTATTCGCGCGCTCGCATCCGTTACTCGGCTGGCCTGTATCGACGACCATCTCGGCGATATCTACTAAGACGAACCTGCGCGGCACGTCCGTTGGGACCGCAGCTCCGGGGTGATTTTCATCGGTCGCATGCACGGGTTCTCAGCGCTCCCCGCTCTCTGTAGCATGCGGACGGCCGACTACTCGTCCCCATCAACGCTTATGCGGAGTATGCTAGCACGTTCCGCGCCAGCGAAAAACCCTCAACACTGGTTTTATACGTTCGAAATTTCTTGCGGCCGTGGACTTTCTCCTGGAGCAAAATACCTGTAAGCACTTTATCTAACGAAAGAAGGCTGCTATGCGCACGATTGGAATGAGCGACTACACCGTCGGCGAGGACTGCTTTGACGAGCTGCCCGGCGCACTGGACGAGTACGGAGCGACCAAGGTCGCGATTATCGGTGGTAAACGAGCACTGGCAGCGGCGCTTCCCGGTATCGAAGCGGCGCTGGAGGGCACCGACATCGAGATTCTGGAGACACGCGTCTACGGCACCAACAGTACGCGCGCCAATATCGCCAAGGTCGTAAACTCCCCCGCCTGCCAGGAAGCCGACGTGCTCATTGCCTGCGGCGGCGGCAAGGCGCTCGATACCGTCAAGACGGCGGCCATCGAGCTCAAGAAGATCGTCTTTACGGTACCGACGATCTGCTCCAACTGCTCGGCCGCGACCGCCATTGCCGTTGTCTACAACGACGACGGCTCGCTCGAGGGCTATTCGTACCCCAACCGCCCCGCGCACATCTTCATCAACCCCAAGATCATCGCCGAGGCTCCGGCGGAGTACTTCTGGGCGGGCGTGGGCGATGCCCTGTCCAAGCAGCCCGAGGTCGAGTACGCCACGAGCGCCGGCAACCTGGAGCACACCGCAGGTCTTGGCCTGGCGCTCGCACACACCTGCTCCGAGCCGCTGTTTACCTATGGCGTGCAGGGTCTTGAGGACGTTCGCCAGAACCTGTCGACCGAAGCCGTCAAGCAGATCGCGCTCGATATCGTGGTCAACACGGGCTACGTCTCCAACCTGACCAACCAAAACGATTACTACTACAACTCGAGCGTGGCGCATGCGTTCTACAACGCCACCTGCAGCATTCCGCGCGAGGGCACCTACCTGCATGGCGAGGTCGTGAGCCTGGGCGTGCTGGTGCTGTTTGCCTACACGGGCGATACCGAGAACCTTGAGCGCTACTCAGCCTTTAACAAGCAGATGGGACTGCCCGTGACGCTTGAGCAGGTCGGGCTTTCCGAGTCCGATATCCCCGCCCTGTGCGAGTATGCGCACGCCACCAACGAGTGGAAGCAGGGAAACCCCGAGCCCTTCACCGACGAAAAGTTCGCCACCGCCATCAAGGCTGCCAACACCTACGGCCACACGCTCTAGGACTGGCCCAAAACCACCACAAAGGGGACAGGCACCTTTCTGGTGGTTTTTTATTGCTCCAGCATTCAGTTCGTACTCGAACCCGATTCTTTACGAGGAAGGGTTCGGGTACGTTTTTTGTTTATCGGAAATTCTGCGGAAGGACTACTCGGAACGGTAAACAGGAACGAACAGAGGCAGGGTATCATCGTGGTGATGGTATCCTGCCTTTTATTTTGCGGGATCAAGGTCGCTTTATGCGAACTTGATCGCCACTTATATGGCACATTGATGGCAATTGCTTCGTACGTGCATACCGGGAGCCTGTACACCTCTGGCAAGGCGTAACACACTAGACTTTGTTCCAAAGTCCGTGTGCCAAGGGGGCAGGCCCCTTAGAATTCCTGTGGAGTGTGTACGCACGTACGCAGGAAAACGGCAAAATTTCGCTATATCAGGGCGTTCTTTCATTGGAGAGTATGGTATACACGGCTTAGTTCAACAAATAAGAATTTATATATAAAGGAGAATATTGATGAAACTGTTTTTATGTTCCCACTTTTCAAGTGTAGGAAGTCTGATAAAGGAAGAAATTGAAAATAAAAAAGTCGCATTTATTCCAACAGCCTCGCTGCGTGAAGGCTACACCGGTTATGTCGGCTCGGCTCGAAAATTATTCAAAAAGTTGGGAGCAATCGTAACTGAAATTGATATTTCAACGGAGGCTTATTCAACGATACAGTCTCTTTTTGAAGATGCAGATGTGATCTATTTTACCGGCGGAAATTCTTTTTTCCTTATAGACCAGCTCCGTAAAACGGGAACGGATGAGCTGTTGAAGAAAGAATTGGAAAAGGGAAAACTGATGATTGGTGAATCGGCAGGTGCGATTGTATGCGCTCCAAGCATCCAATATATCGAGCAAATGGATGAAAAGCCGGAGGACTACTCGCAAGAAGATGATTCAGGGCTTAATTTGATTGATTTCTATGTTCTTCCGCATTTTCTTACAGCACCATTTAAGAAAGTTACCGAGAAAATAATGACTGAGTTTTCGGATTTGAATCTATGCCCAATTAACAACCGTCAGGGAATTGTAATTGATGGTGAAGGTTCAAAGGTAATTTGCAAAGACTAATTTGAAAATTCCAGTTTGCTGTACTCGTTCCTAGCAGGGCTAGGGGCAGGCACGCCCCAACAAGAAGCTGTCCCAAAGGGGCAAGAATGGGGACTGCGGACGATTTCTTGGACCGTTACGCGGCCCTTCCCAGCGCGGAGCGGAACTCGGCCGGCGTGCGGCCACCGAGCGCATCGCTGCGCCTCTCCGTATTGTATCGACCGATCCAGCCCCCGAGCTCCTCGATGAAGCGGGCGGGGGTCCAGTCCGACCAGTCCCTGCCGTGCCAGAACTCCTTCTTGAGCAGGCCGAAGAAGCCCTCCATCGCCGCGTTGTCCGGGCTTCAGCCCTTGGCGGACTGAATTGGCTACACTGATGTGGACAGTTCCAGGAGGGGCGCAAGAGACGGGAAGGCCGTGTGCGCGTTCCTGCGCGAGGGCCGCGGGGAGGGGCTGCCTGGGTACAGCGCCTGTCAACTCGGTCTACGTCTTTGATGACCGGGTCGTACTCAATATCAACTTCACGGATGATGCCAAAACGGTCACCCGTGAGGAAGTGTTGGGTTCGAGTGCTATGGACAATGTTCCAGCATGCTGGGATCGAATTCGCTTGCCGGGATCACGCGGTAGCCGTGGCGCAGGAGCAGGTCAACGAAGACACCGTTACCCGTTGTGAGCGTGCCGCTGAAGGATCCGTCGTAGATATGGCCCACGCCGCACGACGGACTGCGATCCTGCAAAATGCACGCAACAATCTCGGACGGGCCGCCCGCCTGTTCGCACATATCGAGCGCACGTTGGGCACCCAGGCGAAACTCGCGATCGACCGAAATGCCCTCGCAGGTACGGACCTCGCCGTTCACAATCTCGGACGGCTTGCGCGGCGTGGGCAGGCCGCCAAAGACCTCAGGGCACACCAAGAGTACCTCGGTCCCCGTGCATTCGCACGCTTCGACCAGCTCGCGATGGTAGTTATCGAGCCCGTTATACTTGCAGCTCTCGCCCATCAAGCAGGCACTTACCACGATTTTCATATTCAACTCTCCCCACGCAAAACACCCCATTTGAGATGGACACTCAAATGGGGCGATAGACACTGCGCAACCAGTATTACTGCTGCTTTGGCATCAGCGGATTCTCGCGCGTGAGGAGATTCATGAACTCCTCGCCCGTGATCGTCTCCTTCTTGTACAGATAACGAGCCAGCTCATGGAGCTTAAACTTGTTCTCCTTGAGGATCTGCAGAGCGCGGTCGTGCGCATCCTCGATCAGCTTGGCGACGATCGCGTCCACGCGTTCGGCCGTACCGGGGGCGCAGGTGAGCGACGTATCCTGGTTGAGGTACGCATTCTGAACGGTACCAAGCGCCATCATGCCAAACTCATCGGACATGCCAAAGCGCGTCACCATGTTGCGGGCGAGCTTGGTGGCCTGCTCGATATCGTTGGCGGCACCGGTCGTCATCTCGCCAAAGATAAGCTCCTCGGCTGCACGGCCACCGCAATAGACAGCGAGCTTGTCCAGGACTTCCTGGCGCGTGGTCAGGAAGCGCTCATCCTCCTCGACCTGCATGGTGTAGCCCAGAGCACCGCTCGTACGCGGCACGATGGTGATCTTGGTAACCGGCGCAGAACCCTTCTGGCGGGCGGCAACGATGGCATGGCCGATCTCGTGATAGGACACGACCTGTTTCTCGTGGTCGGACAGAACCGTGGACTTACGCTGCTGGCCGGCGATGACGACCTCCACCGACTCCTCAAAGTCATCCTGAGTCGCGCGCTTGCGACCCTCGCGGACGGCACGCAGCGCGCCCTCGTTGATGATGTTGGCCAGGTCGGCGCCCGAGGCACCGGGCGTGGCGCGGGCAATCGCGGTCAGGTCGATCGGCGGCTCCGTCTTCACGCTCTTTGCATGCAGCTCGAGGATGTTCTTACGTCCGGTCAGGTCGGGCAGCTCAACGGGGATGCGACGGTCAAAACGACCGGGGCGCAGCAGGGCCGGGTCAAGGCTGTCGGGACGGTTGGTAGCAGCAAGAACGACGATACCCTTGTGGTTATCGAAGCCGTCCATCTCGGTCAACAGCTGGTTGAGCGTCTGTTCGCGCTCGTCGTTGCCACTAAAGCCGCCGCCATCGCGCTTCTTACCGATGGTATCGATCTCGTCGATAAACACGATGCACGGGGCCTTTTCCTTGGCCTGCTTAAACAGATCGCGAACCTTAGCGGCGCCGCGGCCAACGAACATCTCAACAAACTCAGAACCAGAAATACTAAAGAACGGCACGCCCGCCTCGCCGGCCACAGCCTTGGCGAGCAGGGTTTTACCGGTACCCGGAGGGCCGACAAGGAGAGCGCCGCGTGGCAGTTTGGCGCCGATCTCCTCGTAGCGCTGCGGCTTCTCCAGAAAGTCGACGACCTCCTTGAGGGACTCCTTGGCCTCTTCCTGGCCGGCGACATCCTTAAAGGTCACGCCCACGTCCTTGGAGGCGATCACGCGCGCGCCGGACTTGCCCAGTCCACCGCCGCCAAAACCACCGCCGCCAAAGTTCATCGACGGACCGTCATCACCCATGGCCTTCTTCATGCGTCGGTTGAGCCACCAGCCAATCAGGAAGAAAATCGCCATGGGAAGAATGAGGGTGAGCAGGTAGTAGGTCATCAAACCCGAGTTCTTGTCGGGAACGACCGATTCCAGGGACGCACCGGATTCAAGCACGCGATCGGTAAAACCCGCATCATTCGGCACACCGGTCGTCTTGTAGGCGATGTTCTCGTCCTCGCCCTTCTTGGTGTAATAAATCGTGTAATCGTCCGTGTTGTATTCGACCTTGTCGACACTCTTCTTATCGAGCGCTTTGACAAACGTCGAGTAATCGGTCTTCGTAATCTGCTGCGTGTGACCGATGTTGGGGAACAGAACGGTCGAGAGCACGAGGTAGACGACGAAGGCGATGAGCACGTAGAGGATCATATTCCGTCTACGTTTGTTGTCATCCATCTCCATCTGCTTGAACTCCATCTACTGGGGTTGATAATGCTATCTAGAATACCCAACCCGAACGGCGATAAACCGACGCCGGGCACGAAAGGACAGAGATGGCATCACTGGAAGTCGGCAAGGTTCAAATCTATACGGGCGACGGCAAGGGCAAGACGACGGCTGCGTTGGGGCTCGCGCTGCGCGCCACGGGCTATGGACTTAACGTGCTCATGCTTCAGTTTGCCAAGAAGCTGCACTGCGCCGAACATGACGCAGCACCTCGATTGGGGCTACGCATCGTACAAGCCGACCGCGATACGCCCGAAGCCTGTGCCGCACAGATCATGGAGCTGGCGCGCGAGCAGATTTGCCAGGTCGACGTGCTGATCTTGGATGAGCTGGGAGAAGCCATGCGACGGGGCTTTGTGACGCGCGAAGATGTCGAAGCGCTGATTGCGATGAAACCGACCACCACGGAGCTCGTGCTCACCGGCCGCGGATTGCTGCCCCTCGCCGACCTTGCCGACCTAGTAACCGAAATGCGCCCCGTCAAACACTACTTCGACGAAGGCCTCCTAGCCCGCCAAGGCATCGAATACTAATTGATCCGAAGGGGACGAAGGAAAACGAATCATCGACATCGCGACGGAGAGCAATGAGCCGTTTTCCTCCGTCCTCCCCAGGGATCATTAGGCAGTGGCGCGGCCTAGCCAGTTGCCGCTGTGGTGGTAGACGGTAAACATCGTGGCGGTTATTACCCAGGTTACGGGGTAGACCAGCAGAAGATGCTCGAGCGAGGGGTCGAGCGGCATAATCGCGAACACCCACGCCACGCGGAGCACGACCGTGCCGAATATCGTGAGCATCATAGGCTGGAAGCTCACGCCAGCGCCGCGGATGGAGCCGGACGCGTTTTCGATAATCGAGAAGATCGCGTAGAACGGCGCGATGAAATGAAGAATCGTCGTGGTGTAGGCCGAAATTGCGGCATCGTCGATAAACAGACGCGAAAGCGGGCCCGAGAATACCAGCAGCACGGCAGACAGGCCACCGATAAGCACAAATGAAAGCACGAGCGACGTGTGGTATCCCTTTCGCATGCGATCGTAATTGCGCGCACCAAAGTTCTGCGCCGAGAACGTAGTAATCGACACACCAAGCGCCTCGGTCACCATCCAGATAATGCCGTCCAGGCGACCGGAAAGGCCCCAAGCGGTCGTGACATCGGCTCCAAACGAGTTGACCGACACCTGAATCAAAACGTTGGAGATCGAATACGCCGCAGACTGAACGCCCAGCGGCAAACCGCACGAAAGCATGCTCTTGCAAATGCTGCGATCGATACCGAGCTTGGATAGCGACAACCGCCACGCCCCCGGAGCGCGCATCATGCGGATCACAATCATCGTGGCATTGGTGCAGATAGTCAGCGCCACCGCGATGCCGCAGCCCAGCGCTTCCATGTGCAGCACGGCGACAAAAAGAATGTCGAATGCCACATTGACGAAGCAGCCGGAGGCAATAATAACCGCCGGACCGCGCGTGTCGCCCACGGCGCGCAACAGCGCCGTCCCCATGTTGAGCAGCAGCGCCGCAAACATGGCGGCAAAGTAGCAACGAGCATACGCCACACCCTCGGCCAGCAGCTCATGCGGCGTATTCATCAGCACAAGCATCGGCTCGACAAACACCATGCCCAGAATGGAAATGACAATGCCGCCCACCAGCGCGAGCGTCATGGCCGTATGGACCGATCGGCTCAAGCGCTCGTCATCGTGCTGGCCAAAAAACTGGCCCGTAATGACCGCACAGCCAGCACCCACACCGACGCAAAAACCAATGCAGAGCTCCGTGAGCACCATCGTGGCCTGAATGCCACCCAGCGCGAGCTTGCCGCCAAACTGACCGACGATATAGGTACCGATAAGCGTGTAAGCCTGCTGAAAAAACGAGCTAAAGAAGATGGGAACGCACAGCGACAGCAGCTGCTGCCAAATAACGCCATGCGTTACATCGATAGCCGTAGATTTCTTAGCCACACGCCCTCCCCACCAGCGTACGTCATACAACAAAGCGGCATTTTAAGACCAAAGCCAATACCAGCTTAGCACCGACCGGCGTAGGCCGAAACGCCCCGAACCAGAGTCCGGTGCGAACTATCTGCCTAGTGATACAGCCCCGGCTGGTAGTGGTACTCGTTGCTCACATGCGGGCACAGCTGCCAAAAGGCGACAGCACTTGCCGCGGCCACGTTGAGTGAATCGACCCCATGCGCCATCGGAATACGCACGGCGCGGTCGCAGCCTGCAATGGTCTTGGCGCCCAAGCCAGCACCCTCGGTGCCCATAAAGATTGCCAGGCGGTCAATCTCCTGGAGCGCGGGATCGTCCAGCGACACCGAATCATCCGTCAACGCCATGGCAGCACACGAAAAGCCGGCATCGTGCAGCGCCGCCAGCCCATCATGCGGCCATACGCGCGCCTCGCTGCCAATGCGCGTCCAGGGCACCTGGAACACCGTGCCCATGCTCACGCGGGCCGAGCGGCGGTACAGCGGGTCACAGCAAGTGGGGCTCACCAAAATACCACCGACGTTCAGTGCAGCCGCCGAGCGGAAAATCGCGCCGACATTGGTGTGGTCGACAATGCCCTCGAGCACGCACACGCGCACCGGGCGCTCACCCGCCGCCTCGACGACGCCACTCAAGAACTCGGCTACCGGAATCTGTCGAGGGCGACGAAATGCCGCGAGCGCACCGCGCGTCACATTGAAGCCCGTCAGCTGCTCCATGAGCTCCATGGAGGCAACGAACACAGGAACCGGACCCGCGCCCTCGCGCACAACCAGGCGCTCAAACAGCGGCACCATCTGATCGAGCCAGCGTTCGCCCAAAAGAAAGCTCACCGGCTCGTATCCGGCGCGCACCGCGCGCTCGATGACCTTGGCACTCTCGGCGATAAAGATGCCCTTTTGCGGCTCCAGCACGCAGCGCAGCTCGCGCTCGGTCAGTCGCACGTAGGCATCGAGCCGCTCGTCCTCGAGCGAATCGATTCGCAGCACCTCAACGGCATCAGTCATAGCAGCCAGCCCGCACCCTTCTTTACAGCACATCTATACCAAACGAGGCGACGCTAAGCGCCGCCCCATGCATTCAAACAATCCGATGATACCGTTCACGCCGGACGATTTACGCCTCAACGCGACGATACGTTACGAACTCATAATCGACACCCTCGTCGCCCTCGCCCGAGGCAATCGTGGCAACACCGCCACGCCACGCAATCTCCCACGCGGGATCGGCATCCAGATCGGGAAAGTACGTATCCACGTCATGCACGCAATGGTTATGCGTAACCTCGGCCTCGGCGCAATACGGCAAAAACTGCCGATACACCTCGCCGCCACCGATCACCCACGCAACGGGCTCATCGGCTACCGCGGTGAGCGCTTCGTCGACGCTATGCACCACGTCGACGCCCTCGGGAGCAAAGTCCTCATCGCGCGTGAGCACGATATTACGACGGTTCTTGAGCGGACGCCCGCCGGGAAAACTCAGCAGCGTCTTGCGTCCCATAATGACCGGGCAACCCTTGGTGCATGCCACAAAATGACGCATGTCGGCACGGTTGGACACCACCATGTCGCCCTCGCACCCAATACCCCAGTCATCGCACACGGCGACAATGGCAGAAAGCTTACACGTCATGCGCGTCACCTACACCGCAATGGGGATGTTCTTGACCTGCGGGCCGTGCTCATAGCCCTCGACAATCAGGTCGTCGGTCGTAAACGCATAGAAGTCATGCACATCGGGGTTAAGCGATACCTTAGGCGCGGCAAACTGCGGACGCTCGATAAGCTCGCGGACGATATCGACATGACGGTCGTAAATGTGGGCATCGGCGATCACATGCAGCAACTCGCCGGGAATCATATCGACCGACTGCGCGACCATCATCAGCAAAATGGCGTACTGGCACACATTCCAGTTGTTCGCAGCCAAAATGTCCTGGCTGCGCTGGTTGAGAATCATGTTGAGCGTCGGTTTATCATCCTGCGGGCGCTGCGTCACGTTATACGTCACGCTGTAGGCGCACGGATACAGGTGCATCTCGGACAGGTCGCTAAACACGTAGGTATTCGTCATAATGCGGCGGCTGTACGGCGTGTTCTTAAGGTCGTACAGCACACGGTCCATCTGATCGAAGTCACCCTCGGTATAATGGCTCTTCTGACCAATCTGATACCCGTAGGCCTTGCCGATGGAGCCAGTCTCGTCGGCCCACTCATCCCAAATATGACTGTTGAGATCATGCACGTTATTGGACTTCTTTTGATAGATCCATAGGATCTCATCCATGGCAGATTTGAGGGCCGTACGACGCAGGGTAAGCGCCGGAAACTCCTCACGCAGGTCATAGCGTGCCGTGACACCAAAGTTTTTAATGGTATAGGCAGGGGTGCCATCCTCCCACACCGGGCGGACCTTTTGGCCCTCGGTGGTGGTGCCATGGTCCAGAATATCGCGGCACATGGTTAAAAACTGTTGATCAGCCTTGCTCATTGACCCTCCTGTCAGTCGCCTATAAGCGAGATTCATTGTAGCCCAGGCGCATGCGGCCCCACAGCCCAAACATAAGCCCTCATTTTCTGACATATGCCAAAAATACCTTGCTCTGCGGAGCACACGCGTTATTCTATTGTTGACATATATCAGATAAGGAGTGCACATGGCAGGAAGACGCGAGAAACTGCGCCGCGTCGGGATCATCCCCGAATACCGCGGCTTCACCCCCGACGGCCTTGCCAGCGGAAACGCCATCGATATGACGGTCGACGAGCTCGAAGTCCTGCGGCTGTGCGACCTGGAAGGCCTTAACCAAGAGGCAGCCGCACAGCACATGGGCATTGCCCGTGCCACGGTGGCGGCTATTTGCAGCCGAGCGCATCGCAAGGTGGCAAACGCGTTGGTCAATGGTCGGGCGCTCATCATCGAAGGCGGCAATATCGCGTACTCCCCCATCACCACAACGACGGCCGTATGGCCAGCAAAGGAGATCGGTACCATGAGAGTGGCAACCACGTATGACAACGGCAACATCTTTATGCACTTTGGCCGCAGTGAGCAGTTCAAGATCTACGACATTCAGGACGGCAAGGTGCTCAACGAGCAGGTCGTGGGCACCGGCGGCACCGGCCACGGTGCCCTTGCGGGCCTGCTCGCCAACGGCGGCGTGGACACGCTCATCTGCGGCGGCATCGGCGGTGGCGCTATCAACGCGCTTGCCCAAGCCGGCATCACGGTATACGCAGGTGCCCAAGGCAGCTGCGACGCTTGCGTCAAGGCCCTTATCGCCGGCACGCTCGCACAGAACGGCGAGGCCACGTGCAGTTGCCACGGCCACGACCACGAGCACACCCACGAGCATGGCGATTCCTGCGGCTGCCACGGCCACCACGAGCACGAGGGTCACGAGGGTTGCAGCTGCCACTAACGGCACGACACGCGACCTCGGGGCGCGACGCTGAACGCAACCCAACAATCAAAGCCAACAACAAAGGCCACCCGGTAGCTTCCGAGTGGCCTTTGCCATATCAAGCTGGAATTACAGCTCTATTTGTTATTACGCATCTGCGCTTCCATCTGGCGCAGCAGCTCCATATCGGACTTGGGACCGCCCGTACCCAGGCCGCCCATGCCGCCCAGACCCATAGCGTCCAGGCCAGGGATATTGGGCATGCGTATCTTCTTGCCCTTCTTTCCCTTTTTTCCCTTTTTGCCGCCGGCCTGCGCCTGATTGGCCATTGTGCGCATGCGGCCCATCATCTTATTCATCTCGCCCCACTGCTTCATAAGGCTGTTGACCTCGGTGGGGGTTACGCCGGCTCCCTTGGCAATGCGGGCGCGGCGCTGGCCGTTGATGATAGAGGGGCGCAGGCGCTCCTCCTTGGTCATCGACATGATGATGGCCTCGTTCTTATCGAAGATGCCCTCGTCCAGGTTGCCGCCCATCTGGTTGAGTGCACGCTGACCACCGGGGAGCATGCCCAGAATGCCCTTCATGCCGCCCATCTTCTTGACGGCCTTCATCTGGTCGAGCATATCGTTCATGGTGAAGCCCTCGCGCAGCATACGCTCGGCAGCCTCGAGCTGCTCGGCATCGGCGGCCTCCTGGGCCTTCTCGATGATGCCGACGACATCGCCCATACCCAAGATGCGCTTGGCCATGCGGTCCGGGTAAAACGGCTCAAGCGAGTCGGGCTTCTCGCCCATGCTCACGAACTTGATGGGCTTGCCGGTCACCTGGCGCACCGAAAGTGCGCCGCCGCCACGGGCGTCACCGTCGAGCTTGGAGATGATCACGCCGTCAAAGTCAGTGCGCTCGGCGAAGGTCGAGACGACGTTGACGATGTCCTGGCCGGTCATGGCATCGACGACCATCAGCACCTGGTCGGGCTTGACGGCCTTCTTGATGTCGACCGCCTCCTGCATCATCTGCTCGTCGATCTGAAGACGACCGGCGGTATCGACGATGACCACGTCACGCAGGTGGTCGACGGCCTCCTGGATGGCGCCCTTTGCGATGTCGATCGGGTGCGCTCCGTCACCGCGGAAGACCGGCACGCCGATCTCGCCACCGAGCGTGGCCAGCTGGTCGGCAGCGGCGGGACGGTAGACGTCGCACGCGGCGAGCAGCGGCGAGCGGCCCTGCTTCTTGAGCAGGTAGGCCAGTTTCACGGCCGCCGTGGTCTTACCGGAGCCCTGCAGGCCCACGAGCATGATGACATTGGGAATGCGGTTGCTAAAGACGAGCTTGCTCTCGGTTGAGCCAAGCATCTCGGTGAGCTCGTCGAGCACGATCTTGACGACGTTTTGCGCCGGCGACAGCGACTCCATGACCTCGGCGGTCATGCAGCGCTCCTTGGTCTTGGCGACGAACTCCTTGACGACCTTAAAGTTAACGTCGGCCTCGAGCAGTGCCATGCGAATATCGCGCATGGCCGAAGTAATATCGGCCTCGGTCAGCTTACCCTTGCCGCGCAGGCGGTCAAATGTGTCGTTGAGGCGATCGCTCAGGGAATCAAACACTGGTTACTCCTTAGTTGGACTCGCCCACCAGGGCGCGGCAGAAATCTTTGGCGTTAAACTCCTGCAGGTCATCGACCTGCTCGCCCACGCCGATGCGCAGGATCGGGAGCTTGAGCTTCTCGGCCACGGCCATGGCGATACCGCCCTTAGCCGTGCCGTCGAGCTTAGTCATGATAATACCGTCCAGGCCCAGCGCCTCGTTAAACTCGAGCGCCTGGTTCAGACCGTTCTGGCCAGTGGCGGCATCGATTACAAGCACGACCGAGACGGGCATGGGGCCGGCGGCCATATTGGCGGCGCGCTTACGCGTCACGTTGACCACCTTGGCGAGCTCGCGCATGAGCTCGGGGCTCGTGTGCAGACGGCCGGCGGTATCGATGAGCACCAGGTCGCTGCCGCGCTTATCGGCCTCGTCGAGCACGTCATAGCACACGCTCGCCGGATCGGAGCCGCGGTCACGCTTGATAACCGGTACGCCGGCACGCTGGCCCCACACATCGAGCTGCTCGATGGCGGCGGCGCGGAAGGTGTCGGCCGAACCGATCACCACGTTCTTGCCGCGGGCGGCCATGGCGCTTGCAATCTTGCCGACCGTGGTGGTCTTGCCGGCGCCGTTGATGCCGACAAACAGCACACAGCTCGGCGTATCGGAAAACGGATCGCGCTCAACAGGCACAAAATGGCCCTCGAGCTGCTCGGCCAGGGCGCGGCGAAGCTGCGGGGCGGTCTTGAGGTTCTTCTTGGCCGCGGCGTCGCGCAGGTCATCGGAGACCTGAATGGCGACCTCGGCACCCATGTCACCCATGACGAGGGTGTCCTCAAGATCCTCCCAAAAATCCTCGTCGACCTCGCCGCCAAAGTAGAAGACCTCGTTGAGGGCCTCGCGGCTGCGCTCAAGTCCGCGCGAGAGTGCATCAAAGAATCCCATTATGCATTCACGACCTTTCCGGTTTCGCGATCGAGTTTTTGCGAGACGACGCGACTGACGCCGTCGGCTTGCATCGAGACGCCATAGAGAACGTCAGCATCCTCCATAGTACGGCGCTGATGCGAGATTACCAAGAGCTGCGTATCGGAACGCAGCACATCGAGGGCGCCGATGAGCTTGGACAGGTTGGCGTCGTCGAGTGCCGCCTCGACCTCGTCCAGCACATAGAACGGCACCGTGCGCGTACGGTATACGGCAAAGAGCAGGGCGAGCGCCGTCAGGCTCTTCTCGCCGCCCGACATGAGCATCATCTTGGTGATGCGCTTGCCGCGCGGCTGCGCCACGACCTCGATGCCCGTCTCGGCCGGATGCTCGGGGTCGGTCATCTCCAAATGTGCCTGGCCGCCCGGGAAGAGCATGGCGAAGATCTCGCGGAAGTTCGCATCAACCTTCTCAAACGTCACTAGGAACGCCTTGCGCATCTTGCGATCGATCGCCACGGTGATCTTGGTAAGCGCCTTGCGCGCGCTCTCCAGATCGGCAAGTTGCTCCTCGATGTAATCGGCACGGCGCTTGAGCTGCTCGTACTCCTCCATGGCGACTTGGTTCACAGGGCCCAGGTTGTTGATCTGGCGCACGAGCTGGTTGAGCTCGCGCTCGGCGGCGTCGCGGTCGGTAGGCGCAGGAAGCATGAGCGCTTCCTCGAGCACCGTGGTGCCATCGGCGGTGATGGCCTTGATGGCAGCCTCGACCTGTACCTCGAGCTTGCCGCGCGCCACCTTGAACTCATTTTGCGTCGTGGCGGCAACATCGACCCGCTCTTTGGCGCGGGCGACCTCGGTCTTGGCGTCCTCGATGGTCTTCTTGAGCGAGGCCGAGTCCGCCTCCTCGAGCGACGCCTGGTCGCGCAGGCGCGCAGCCCAATCCGACGCGCGCTCCAGCAGGGCCGAATAGCGCTCGTGCATGGGATCGACGCGAAGGCGCAGCAGCTCGAGCGAGCGCGAGGCCTGACGCGTCCCGCGGATACGACGGTCGATACCCTCCATACGATGCTCAAGATCGGGCACGCGGCCCTTCAGCGAACGCAGGCGCTCGCTCGTCTGAGCCAGGCGTACCTTAGCGTCGGCGAGCTTACCGGCGGCCTCGGAATCGTCACGGCGCACGCGGTCGAGCTCGTCATTGGCCTCGGCAATCTGCAAGCCTAAGTCGCTCGCCTGCGCACGGGCCTCGTCACGCGAACGGGTAAGTTCATCCACGCGCGGGCGTGCGGCACGAACGGCCTCGGCAGCCTGCTCGCGGCGCTTGGAAATACGCACGCGCTCGACTTCGCCATTGTTGGCGCTTTGCTCCAGACGGCCGATCTCGGACAACAGGGAGCGACGCTCGCCCTCAAGACGGGCGATCTCGCCAGCGGCATCGCCCTCGGCGGCACGGGCCTCCTCGACGGCGACGTTGGCCTCAACGACTTGGTCCGAAACATGCTCAAAGATAGCAGCCAGATCGGGCTCCAAGCCCTCGA
Source organism: Collinsella sp. AF11-11 (assembly GCF_003465485.1). Taxonomy (NCBI): domain Bacteria; kingdom Bacillati; phylum Actinomycetota; class Coriobacteriia; order Coriobacteriales; family Coriobacteriaceae; genus Collinsella; species Collinsella sp. AF11-11. The sequence continues at coordinate 24,440 of NZ_QSAS01000004.1, forward strand.
GCTCACGGATGCGGCGCTTGCGCTCCAAGGCACCCGAAGCCTCGCCGGCATCGAGCCCCACACGCACCAGGCCACCACAGCTCACGCGGGCGCCATCGGGCGTCACGTAGGTCACACCGTCAACGACGGGCGCGGCCAGTGCGGCAGCCAAGTCATCGACAACGTAATAGCCGCCGAGCAGTGCCTCGACGACCGGACCGTAGCCCGCACGCACGGACAGGCAATCGACCAGGCGGGAACCGGCAGCGCCCTTAGCGGCAGCAGAGGCGCTCACACCGCGCGCGACCAGCAGCGCCTCGCCCGAGGCCTTCTTCTGGTCCAGAGCGGCACGACCGGCACGCTCAAGCGCGGACGCATCGTCGAACAGCAGCGCATCGATATCGCCGGCGAGCAATTGCTCAACCAGGCCCTCAAGCTCACGCGGGGCCTCGAGCACGTCGCCCAGACGACCCGAGACATCGTCGCCCAGCGCACCCATCAGACGGCTCACCAGCGGCGAGCTGTCAGCCATGCGGGCATCGAGCTTCTTTTGGCTGGCAAGCTCCGAGCGCACCTCGGACAGTTTGTTGCGCGCCTCGCTCTCGCGGGCACGCAGGTCCTTAAGGGCTGCACGGGCGACCTCGGTAGCCTCGCGAGCATCAATCTGGGCTTGACGGGCCTGATCAAGTGCACTGTCGAGCTCCTCAGCGCGGTCGCGACGGCTCTCGAGTGAGGCCGTGACTTCCTCGAGCTGCTCGTCGATCTGCTCCAGGCGTGAGGCGTACATGTTGTCCTCGACCTCGGCGTTGCTCAGCGAGTCCTTCACCTTGGCGAGTTCGAGCGCCGCGTTATCGGCCACACGCTGCACATCGCGTTGCTCACGCGTAAGCTGCGAAATCTGATTGTCGAGCGCCACGCGCCGCTCGTGGAGCTGAGCGGCGGCAGGACCAGCGGCGTCAACGTCCTCCTGGGCCTGCATGTGCGCGCCGGTCACTTCCTCAAGCTGCGCACGCGCGTCCTCGAGCTCCTCTACCACGCGACGACGCTGATGCTCGGAGCTCGAGATCTGGCCGCGCATGTCGGACAGGCGCGACACCATGTTGTGGCCCTTTTCCTCGAGCAGGCGCATATCGGAGTTAATGCGGCCGACCACGTCTTGCATATGGCGGCGCTGCTCGCCCAGATCGCCCACAAACAGGCCCTTTTCCTCGAGCATGACCTGGAGCTTCTCGAGCTCGCGTTCCTTTTCGCCCAAGCGGTACTGCGCAAGCTCCAGCTCGGCGGCACCTTCCTTGGAGCGGCTCTCCAGGTCGTTCCACTGCGACTGCAGCGAACGCAGCTCGTCGACGGCTAGCATCTGCGTAAGCTCGTTCGCGCGCGAGGAAAGCTCTTTGTACTTGCGCGCGCGATCGACCTGACGCTCCAGGGGTCGCAGCTGACGGGCGATTTCCTTATTGATGTCGCGGGCACGCGTCAAGTGCTCGTCCATCGACTTAATCTTTTTGAGCGCACGCTCCTTGCGGCGCTTGTGCTTGGAGATGCCGGCAGCCTCCTCGATGAGGGCACGGCGCTCCTCGGGGCGGCTCTGCAAAATGGCGTCGAGCTTGCCCTGGCTGATGATGGAATGCGTATCCTTACCCAGACCCGAATCGTGCAGGATGTCCTGAATGTCCATCAGGCGGCACGGACTCGAGTTGATGAGGTACTCGCTTTCGCCCGAGCGATACATACGACGGGTGATGGCGACCTCGTCAAAGTCGACGGGCAGCATATGGTCCGAGTTATCGAGCACCAGCGTGACCTCGGCGACACCCACCGGCTTGCGCGCTGACGAGCCCGAGAAGATGACATCCTCCATGGCCTGGCCGCGCAGCTGCTTGGCGCTCTGCTCGCCCAGGACCCACAGAATCGAGTCAGAGATGTTCGATTTTCCCGAGCCGTTGGGACCGACGATGACGGTCAGGCCCGGCTCAAACGTCATATGGGCGCGGTCGGCAAACGACTTGAACCCTTTGAGCGTGAGGGACTTGAGATACACGGTTCCTCGCTTAAACAGGCTTCTTGTTGAGAATCACGCCGTTGGTGGTGTAGCCCATGCGGTCAAGTGCCTCGAGTGCAGCGGCTCCCTCGGCTTCCTTCTTTGAGGAGCCGGAGCCGCGACCCTGGCGAATACCATCGATCAACACCACGGCGGTAAAGGTGGGCGCATGCGCAGGGCCCTCGGAGCCGACCAGCTTGTACGCGGGAGGCTCGTGGCCGTCGGCCTGCACGCACTCCTGCAAAAACGACTTGGGGTTTGCAGGATGCTCGGCACGCTCGGAAGCCAAATGCGGCTTGAGCGTACGGTGGATAAACTCCGCCGCGGCATCCCAGCCGGCGTCCAGATACAGCGCGCCCACGAGCGACTCGTAGACGTTCTCGAGCGCCGAGTGCAGGCCGCGCGCGCCGGTACCGGTCTCGGAGGCACCAAAGATGATGATGTCATCGATACCCAGCTCGTGCGACACCTCGGACAGCGTGGCGCCCGAGACAAGGGACACCTTCAGGCGCGTGAGCTTGCCCTCGTCAAACTCCGGATAGGTCACAAACAGGGAGCGTGCGACAACGGCGCCCAAAATGGAATCACCCAAGAACTCAAGGCGCTCGTAGCTTGCCGAGACTGGCTGGCCTTCGACGGCCGAAGGATGCGTAAGGGCCGCGCGCAGCAGCACCTTGTCATTGAACTCGTGGCCCAGAATCTCCTGGGCGCGCGTAAGTCGTTCGGATAAAGCCAAGACCTAAGCCTCCCTGGCGTTTTCGATCGCGTCGACGGCGTCGGCGACAGAGTTGAGCGAGAGCAGGGTCTCGTCATCGATCTCGAGATTGAACTCGTCCTCGATAGCCGTAACCAGTTGCAGGCGCTCGAGCGAGTTGGCATCGAGGTCGTCAAAGGTGGTCTCATCGCTAATTTCGGCAACATCGACGCCCAGAACGTCAGCAGCGACCTCGGCGATCTTGTCGAAGATTTCGGAGCGGTCCATAGCGCTTCCTCTCATAGTGCATGAATACCAAAAGAATGGTACCGCCCGGGCGGTACCAAGACACGGTTCTGATTCTACCCCACGAAGCAGGCCGCGAGGCACATAACAGCGCTCTAACTCGCTCTTACAAAACGATGCCGTCCATGGAGTTGGCAACGTTCTCGACCAGCCCTGCGCGCACGGCTTCGGCCGCCGCGAGCGTACCGTTTTTAACAGCCTCGACCGAGGTGGCGCCATGGCCGATCAGGACCACGCCGCGCAAGCCCAAAAGAATCGCGCCGCCCTTGGCGTCGCCCGAAAGCTTGGCCTTTATCTCGCGCATCTGCTTTTTAATGAGCAGCGCGGCGATCTTGGTGCCAAGCGAAGACATAAAGACGCCCTTGAGTTCCTGCAGCAAGAACTTGGCAGCACCCTCGGTGGCCTTGAGCGCAATATTGCCCGACATGCCATCGGCAACGACGACATCGAAGTTACCGGAGGTGATGTCCGTTCCCTCGCAGTTACCCACAAAGCCGGGAACGGCGGCTTTCATGGCCGGGAAGCACGCCTTGGTAAAGTTGGAGCCCTTCTCGTCCTCGGTGCCATTGGCAAGCAAGCCCACGCGAGGATGCTCGATGCCCAGGACAACGCGGGCATAAGCGCTACCCATCTGGGCAAAACGCACCATGTCGTCCACCTCGACATCGGGGTTGGCGCCCATGTCGCACAGCACCGTCAGGCCGCCGGCACGATTGGGCAGCGTATTGGTCAAACAGGGGCGCACCGGCTGCTTCTTGCCTTCGGCCATATATCTAAACGGTGTGACGTAGGCGGTCGCGGCAGCGGTCATGGCGCCGGTGGAGCCGGCGGAGAAAAACGCGTCCGCGTTGCCCTTTTTGATGGCGCGGCAGGCAAGCACGATCGAGGACTTGCGCTTGGTCATCACGGCGCGAATGGGATCGTCATCCATGGCGATAATGTCAGGGGCTTCCAGAGCCTCCACACGCGCATGGGCCGCGGCAAAGGGATTGACGATTTCGGCGGGACCGACTGCCAGGACCTCGATATCGGGATCGGCGGCAAGCGCAGCCTCGATACCATCGAGAACAACCTGAGGTTTCTCGTCTCCGCCCACAACGTCTACACAAACGCGAACGTTACTCATATACATACTCCTTATACAAAAATGGCCGACTCATTGAGCCGGCCATTGTGGTTCCATTTGGAACGGCATCGCATCCAGAGTATACCGTTACTCGGTAACGATAACCTCGCGGTCCTTGTAGAAACCGCAGCTGGGGCACACGTGGTGCGGAAGCTTGACAGCGCCGCAACGAGGGCACGTGGACTGAGCCGCAGCCGAGATCTTCATGTTGGCGGAACGACGGGTGTGAGTGCGGATACGACCCTGCTTTTGTTTAGGTACGGGCATAGTGACCTTCCTTATGAACTATCCAGTGTGGCGATTACGCGCAAGTAGCGATACTACCACAGTTTTACTCGTCGAGCTTGAGATTCTTCAATGCTGCAAATGGATTTTCCGTGGCAGCGGCCCATTCTGCCTCTGCCTGGGCGGCGCAATCGCATTGCTCGACGTTGAGATTGCAACCGCAAGTGGGGCACAGGCCGCGGCAATCGGGCTTGCACAGAACGACAAACGGCGTGTCCATGACGACCGCGTCGTTGATGGGCTCACCCAGATCGACGATGCGGTCCTCACCCAGGAGCTCGTAGCCGTCCTCGTAGGCCTCGGGATCCTCGGGCTCCTCGAAGAGGTAGAACTCCTCGATCTCGCCAGCGATATCAAACGAGGCGGGCTCCAGGCAACGGTCGCACTCGCCGGTGGCGTGCGCGCGGACCATGCCCGTGAGCAAGACACCGGTACCGGCATTGGTAAAGACAACGTCGTAGTCGATGCCGTCCTGTAGCTGGTACTCCTTCTCGCCCACCGTGTAGGTGGCAACATCGACCTTGCCGGTCAGCGGATACGAATCACCAGGAAACTCGAGCTGCTCAGAAAGATCGACGGTAACGCTCGGGAACTCAGCCATTACCACTGACCATTCTGTTGGGCGGCACCCTCGTTGAGCTGCTGACGGCAACGGGTAACGGTGCCGGTCAGGCTCTTGAGGTTCTCCTCCAGGTGCGTAAAGACCTGCTCTGCGTAGTCCTCGGCAGCATAACGCGTCTCGCGCTCGTACTGCTGGGCACGATCGCGGATGTCGTCGGCCTGCTGCTGTGCCAAGCGGACGATCTCCTGCTCACCGGCAATGGTGAGGGCCTGCTGCTGAGCGTCGGCGATGATGGAATCGGCCTGAGCGGCGGCGGAAGCCATAAGCTCCTCGCGCTCCTTAAGGATACGGCGGGACTTCTGCCACTCCTCGGGATAGCTCATGCGGATCTCGTCGAGGATGTTGAAGAACACGTCGGCGTCGATGACCTTGAACTGAGCGTTCTTGCCGAAAGGCGGCTTGGCTTCCTCGATCAGCCCTTCGAGCTCATCGACCAAGCTGACGATCCTATCGCCAGGAAAATTCTCGCCCGGCATCCAGTCTCCTTTCATAGGTAACATATCATCGTGCTAGTTTACCACATGCCACCAGGCAATAAAAAACGTCACGAAAAGCGGTGTCTGAGCGCTTCGACCACGTTGGGCGGGACAAACGTCGATACATCGCTGCCGAGCGAGGCGATCTGGCGAACGACCGAACTCGAGATATAGCCGTACTGCGGCGCACTCATGACAAAGATGGACTCCAACTCGTTATCCAAGCGATAGTTGAGGTCTGCCTGCTGCAGCTCGTACTCAAAGTCGGTCATGGCGCGCAGGCCCTTGACCACGGCCCCCGCCCCCTGCTCGCGAGCGAAGTCGACCAAGAGGCCGGTAAAGGGCAGGACCTCGACGCCGTCGATATCACCGAGCGCCTCGCGAGCCAGCGCCACGCGCTCATCGAGCATAAACGTGGTGCCCACACCGTTTTTACCCTGCGACTCGGCGACAGCGACGATCACGCTGGGAAAGATGCGGCGGGCGCGGCGGATGACGTCGATATGGCCAAACGTGATGGGATCGAAGGTGCCCGGGACGATCACGCGGTTGATGGTGTCACTCATGGGCGTTCTCCTGAACCGTCATGGCATCGTTGTTGTAAGCATCGGTGCCGGCGCAATCTTCCTCACTATCGTCATCGCCGACCCAACGAAGCAGGTCGACCGAGGTAATGCCGTAGCGCTTCTCGCGCACGATCTCAAAGCCTGCCGGATGCGCGCCCGCATCGGCGGCGGCATGCTCAAACAGGGCATAAGCGCCAGGTGCAAGCAGGCCCTGCTGAGCCAGGTTCTGCAGCAGTATCTCGACCGGCTCGGCACCAAAAGCATAGGGCGGGTCGAGCAGGACCAGATCAAAGGGGCCGCCCGGCACACGACCGCGCGAGGCGCTCGCCAGCATGTCGCCCGTTACCACGCGCCAACGCGCACGGTCACGGCAGAGCGACTCGATATTCTTGGTAATGAGCCGCGCGGCATTCCGATCGACCTCGAACGTCGTGAGTGAGCGGGCACCACGTGAGAGCATCTCTAACCCTAAGGCACCGGAGCCGCCAAAAGCGTCCAGCACGCGGACCTCGTCCAGATCGAAGTCGAATGCCGACATGACCATAGATGCGCATGCCTCGCGCACGCGATCGGTCGTGGGGCGGGTGACATCGCGACCACGGGGCTCCTCGATCTTACGACCGCGCCATTCGCCGCCGATGATTCTCATCCTCCGCTGACCTCCTTAAAAATGTGTCGATATCGCATGGCGACCGCATCGCGCAGGGGGCGCGTCGCCACGGAGTCAAGGTTGCAAGCATACCGCAAGAGCTCGACCGCGTCCAAATGGGCCCACTCGATCAGCTCCTCGTCGGCATCCAGGTCGACAAAGCGCAGAGTCACACCGCCATGCTGGCGGTACCCCAGGATTTCGCCCTCGTGGCGCAGACGAAGGTCCATCTGGGCGAGCGTAAAGCCGTCCGAGGTCTTTTCGAGCGACTGGAGACGCTCTTGCGCCGCCGAAGCGCCGCCGTTGCCCTTGGAGTGCGTCATGACCAGGCAGGTGCCCGACACGCTGCCGCGGCCCACGCGGCCGCGCAGCTGGTGCAGGGCCGCCAAGCCAAAGCGCTCACCGTTCTCGATGACCATGACGGTGGCGTTGGGCACGTCGACGCCCACCTCGACCACCGTAGTCGAGACGAGCACGTCGATCTCGCCGCGCTTGAAGGCATCGATAACCTGGTCCTTCTCCCCCGCTGGCATACGGCCGTGAAGGCGCTCGATGGCAAGGCCCGGCAACGCCAGACGCAGGCGATCGAGCTCGGTCGCCGTATCGTGCAGCGGCACGGGAACCGTCACGCGGCCCTCATCGTCGCGGGCAATACCGGGCACGTCTTCCAGCTCATCGACCGAGTCACTCGGCTCCACGAGCGGGCAAATCACGTAGGCCTGCTGACCCTTTTCATGCGCCTCGCGGATGGCGCCATAGGCAAGGTCGCGGCTCGACTCGGTAAGCACGCGTGTCATCACGCCAGCGCCAGGGACGGGCCGATGGCGGATGATGCTCGTGTCCAGATCGCCGTAGACCGAAAGCGCCAGCGTACGTGGGATGGGCGTTGCCGTCATAACGAGCAGATCGGCACCAGGGCCCTTCGCACGCAGGGCGTTGCGTTGGCCGACGCCAAACCGGTGCTGCTCATCGATGACCACGAGCGACAGATGCTTGAACGCAACGTTATCCGAAAGCACCGCGTGGGTGCCAAAGAGGACATCGAGCTCGCCCGATTCCAGCTGCGCATGGATCCGCTCGCGCTCGGCCGCCGGCGTGGCGCCCGTCAGGAGCGCCCAGGTCATGCCAGCCTGCGAAAGCAAGGGGCCGGTCTTATCGGCATATTGACGCGCCAGCACGCCCGTGGGCGCCATAACGCAGGCCTGCGTGCCGCTATCGGCAGCCACAGCCAGCGCGCAGGCGGCAACAGCGGTCTTGCCGGTACCGACATCGCCCAGCAGCAGGCGGTTCATCACGCGCCCGCCATCGCACATATCGCGCAGGATATCTTGGAACGCGGCCTCCTGCTCGTCGCTCAGCGAAAACGGCAGGGCCTGCTTAAGCGCGGCCAGGTGCTCGCCCGCGGCGTGGGCATAGGGCACCACATCGACCAGGCCGCCGTCGTTGCGCAGGCGCAGCGCCAGCTGCAGGTAGAGGCACTCCTCGTAGGCAAGCCGTGCGCGCGCGATATCGCGCTCAGCCATGCTCGAAGGAAAGTGGATCGATCGAAGCGCACGGGCATTGCTCATCAGGCGACGTTTAACGCGCAAGCGTGCGGGAATCGGGTCGAAGGGATTGCCGACGACCTCGAGCGCGCCTCTTACGATGCGGCGCATCCATGCCTGGCTCACGCCGTCACTCACATAATGGACCGGCAAAATGGTGCCCGCAGCACGCCCCTCATCGAGCTTTTCAAAGTGCGGCGAGGCCATCTGCTTAAAACCGTAGGCAAACTCAACCTTGCCCATCACGGCCAGGCGGTCGCCCTGCTTAAGCTGCTGGGCAATCCAAGGCTGACGGAAAAAGGCGACCTGCAGCACGCCCGTCTCATCAACGAGTGAGACCTCGGTCACCTGCATGCGCGGACGCGGCTTCTTTTGAACGATACGGTCGACCGTGGCGATGATGGTGCACACGGTACCAATGGGCGCCATCTCGATGGACCAGGAGCGCGTAAAGTCGAGGTATCGATGAGGGATATGGAGAAGGAGGTCCCCCACCGTCCGAATACCCAGACGGCGAAGGGCCTCCTCACGTTTACCCGAAACATATTTGAGTCGCGCGATATCCTCGTCGAGCGCATTGCTCTGGGCAAAGCGCTCCGAGACGCGCGGCACGGAGCACAGCTCGGACATGGGCAGTTGCCTACTCGATCGAGAAGATCACGGGATAGAGCGGCTGCTCGCCACGATGGGCGTCGACCTCCAAATCGGGCTGAGCCTCCTCAATGGCGTCGACGATCTCCTGGAAGGCTTCATCGGACAGCTCCTCGCCGGCCAGAATCGTCAGCGCGTCACCCTCCTCTTCCTCCTGCATGCGGTTGATGCAATCGAGCGTGACCTGCTTCACATCGGAGCCGACCACGTCAATGGAACCGGCAATGATACCCATGACGTCACCGGAGTGAATCGGCGAGCCGTCGGAGGCGCTGGAATCGCGCACGGCACGGGTGACCTCGCCATCGCGGACCTCGCTGATGGCGTCGACCATAGCGGCGACGGCATCCTCGAGCTCGGAATCGGGCAGGACCGCGAACAGCGCGGAGAAGGCCTGCGGGACGGTCTTGGTGGGAACGACGGCGACCTTCTTGTCGGTGCAGGCGGAGGCAGCGGCCTCGGCAGCCATACGGATGTTACCGTTATTGGGCAGGATGATGACCGAGGTCGCGTTGACCTGGTCAACGGCGCCCAGCAGATCTGCAGTCGAGGGGTTCATAGTCTGACCACCCGACACGATCACGTCAACGCCGAGGGACTTGAGGATGTCTGCCTCGCCGGAACCGGCGGCAACGGCGACAAAGCCCAGGGCCTTCGCGGGCTCGGCGGCCTTCTCCTGGTCCTCGTGGATCTTGGCGGTACGGTCGTGGGCCTCCATCTCCATGTTGTGGATAAAGACCTCGTAGATCTGGCCAAGCTGCAGCATGTGCTCGAGCACCAGGTTCGGGGTGTTGGAGTGCACGTGGATCTTGTAGTCGGGATATGCGCCCACGAGCAGCTCACAGTCGCCCATGGAACCCAGGAACTTAAGGCACTCGTCCTCGTCAAACGGGGCGTCGGCCTTAAACAGGAACTCATTGCAGTAACGGAATTCCGAGCCCTCCCAGTCGTCGTTAGCCTCGATCTCAACGCGGCCAAGAGCGGCATCACGGGCAGAGCCGGCGGAGTCAAACGTAGCGGAGAAATACTCGACAACGGTGCTGCGGCCAAGAGCGGCAGCTACGAAGTTCTCGAGGAAGATGGCAAAGCCAAAGGCGCCGGAGTCGACCACGCCGTTCTCCTTCAGAACGGGCAGCAGGTCGGGCGTGCGAGCGACGGACTGGTAGGCCTCGACGACGATGGCATCGAGCGCGTCCTCGGCCGAGAACTTCTTCTTTTCGCACTCGTCGGCCTTGGTCGAGACATCGCGCAGCACCGTGAGAATCGTGCCCTCGATGGGCTTACGGACGGCCTGGAAGGCGACCTTGACGGCGCGGCGGAACGCATAGGCGATGTTGGCGGACGTGATGGGCTCATCAGCAGAGACGAGACCCTCGGCCACGCCGCGCAAGATCTGAGAGGTGATGACGCCGGAGTTGCCGCGGGCACCCATCAGGGAGCCGTGGGTGATGGCGCCGGCGATGGCCTCCATATCGGCATCGGCGGGAAGGGCGGAAAGCTCCTTGGTCACCGAGGCGAGCGTGAGCGACATGTTGGTACCGGTGTCGCCGTCGGGTACGGGGAAGACATTGAGCTTGTTGATCTCCTCGGCCTTGTCGGAAACAGCAGCCGCAGCGATCGGAAAACAGGTGCGAATGGTCTTTGCAATCATGGGTATTTGAATCTCCGTTTTCGGATGCTAGTTCAGACGGCTCTTGAGCGCGTCGATGTGAATGCCGATCTTAAGGCTGGCGGGATCGATCTGGGCGATCTCCTGCAGGGTGAAGGCAACGGAGCTCGAAAGATTGTGGCAGACGGACTTCATGTTGACGCCGTTCTCGAGCACGACGTGAAGATCGACCGTAAGGCCGTTCTCGTCGGCGGAGACAAGCACGCCCTTGCGGAGGCGCTGACCGGCAAGCAGGCGCACGCTCTCGGCGCCTTGGAGCTGCTCAGCCATACCGACGACGCCATAGCACGTCATCGCAGCATAACCGGCAATATCGGCAATAACGTCGTTCGAGACGCTCAGGCTGCCGTTAATGGTCTCAGACACAAGAATCTCCTTATCTGGTGCTCGCGGCACCATGTCGTGGGAGCAATCATTGCAATATTCTACAACGACCGCGCCATGTTGAGGTGGTGGGTCGCGGGATTACATCCTCGACACGAAATGTTGATATGGCAACGTTCGAGTCAAGTGGTCGCGGCATGAAAAAACCCGCCGCATAAGCGACGGGTTCTACAACCTGGCTCCCCGGGTAGGACTCGAACCTACAACAGCGCGGTTAACAGCCGCGTGCTCTACCATTGAGCTACCGAGGAATTAAAAAGCCCAGCGTAATGGGCTGAGAAATTCTGGCTCCCCGGGTAGGACTCGAACCTACAACAGCGCGGTTAACAGCCGCGTGCTCTACCATTGAGCTACCGAGGAATAGGTGCGTGCTCTCAAGCAACGAAATTTATTATACGGACGAATCAGCTCAGGGCAAGAACTTTTTTAAGAAATTTTCCGCCCTAGTCATTGGGAACGTTCTTAAACGACTAGTCATTCAAGAACGTCCCCAATGACTACATGAAAGCGCCCCCAAGCGAATGTGCTTGAGGGCGCCTCTTGCTTGACTAGCTTTCGATATAGTCCTTTAGCTTGCTCGAACGGCTCGGGTGGCGGAGCTTGGCCAAAGTCTTGGACTCGATCTGGCGGATACGCTCGCGCGTGACGCCAAACTCGCGACCGACCTCCTCGAGCGTGCGGGGATGCCCGTCGACAAGGCCAAAGCGCAGCTCGATAACCTTGCGCTCACGATCGGCAAGCGAGTCGAGCACCTGAGTGAGCTGCTCCTGCAGCATGGAGAAGCTGGCGGCATCGGGCGGAACGATAGCCTGGGAGTCCTCGATAAAGTCGCCCAGCTGGGAATCCTCTTCCTCGCCGATGGGGGTCTCAAGCGACACGGGCTCCTGCGAGATCTTCTGGATCTCGCGGACGCGGTCGGCGCTCATGTCCATCTCGGCACCGATCTCCTCGGGGGTCGGGTCGCGACCCAGGTCCTGAAGGAGCTGGCGCTGCACGCGGACGAGCTTGTTGATAGTCTCGACCATATGCACGGGAATACGGATGGTACGGGCCTGGTCGGCGATAGCGCGCGTAATGGCCTGACGGATCCACCACGTGGCGTACGTGGAGAACTTGAAGCCCTTCTGGTAGTCGAACTTCTCGACGGCGCGAATCAGACCGAGGTTACCCTCCTGGATCAGGTCAAGGAACAGCATGCCGCGGCCGACATAACGCTTGGCGATGGAGACGACCAGACGCAGGTTTGCGCTGATGAGTGCCTGCTTAGCTTCGAGGCCGACGTTCTCAATGCGCGTAAGACGACGCATCTCGGCACGCGTGAGCTCGAGCTCGCCGGCATCGGCGGCCTCGAGTTTCTCGGTGGCCTCGAGACCGGCCTCGATCTTCATGGCCAAATCGACCTCTTCGGAGGCGGTCAGCAGGTCGACCTTGCCGATCTCCTTGAGGTACATACGAACCGGATCGCCGGTCAGCATCACCGTGGAGGCATCGATGCCACGCACGCGGGAGCGTGAACGGGACGTGCGCACGGTGCGCTTCTTCTTGCTCTTGGAAGAACCCATCTCGGCGTCGGCCTGACGGGCCATCTTGAGCTCGTGATCGTCGAGCGAGCCGGAATCGTGCTCGTCGTCGTCATCGAAATCGTCAGTATCGGTATCGTTATCGTCATCGTCGACGTCCATGGGGGCGTCGTCGTTTCCGCTCGCGGAGATAATCTGGATGCCGCTGTTGCGCAGCGCGGAATACACCGCGGTGAGCTGCTCGTCAGAAACATCGATATCCTTCAGGGCGACCTGAATCTCGTCCTCGGTTACCGAAGTCCTGTTTGAGCCGTTGCCCATGAGCTTTGCAACGTAGGATTCCAGCCCAGTACCCGTGCTCTCAGTCTTTTTTGGCACAGATTCTCCCTTCATAGTCCACAGGACTCAATACTTTAGCACACACATAGGCGTCTATACCCAAAAAGAGGACTGGATATAGGCGAGAATACGCTGGTTGACCACAACATCTAGGCCTGTTCGGTGCCTGCGGCCTCCAGGCCGATCAAACGGAACGGGTCCGCCACGCCGCCGATAGACTTTTGCAGCTCGCGTTGACGCTGCGAATCCTGCGCGGCCTGCACGGTCAGCGCGCGACGGGCCTCATCATCGAGCGAACGGTCCTGGCGCAGCTTGGCCTGTGCGGCACGCATGCGGCGCTTGATGGTGTAGAGCTCGAGCGTATCGAGCATGAACACGATGTTCGTCTCGGTGGGGTGCTTGCTCGTCGCGGAGATGCGCCCGGCACTCACAAGCGTTGCCGCCTCGGGACAGACCGAGCGCGCCGCATCCATGCAGGCTGCAGGATCGGTTCCCGGCGGCGTTGCCAGAACGGCCCATGCGATGGACTCGTGACGTGGGTCAACCCACTCGATAGAGCAGATGCGGTCGGCATACGTGCGGAACAGGTCGGGGTAGCTCGTGAGCATCGTCAACAGCTCGCGCTCCCCTGCCAAGGACTTGCGCTCAAGATCAGTAAGAACCATCGGCGCCGCCGCAGCCGGAGCGCCCGAACCATCAGTCACAGGCACAGCACCCATACCATCAGGCACATCGATTGGCGGCAGATCGTCGACGACCTCCACGGGCGCGGCACCGTAGGCATCGAGTGGGACGTAGTCGTACGGCTCTTCCTCGACCGGCGCGGACACCGACGGCGTCGCGCCCGATGCCCAAGCGCCGCGACCGGCATCGCGAGAACTCGACGCCCGACTGCCCGTCCCGCCGGACCGCTCAGCCTGTGCCCGCTGGCGCTCAAAGCTCTGCTCACGACGTCGTTCCGCATCCTCGCGCTTGGCGACATCGCGAAACACACGGCCCGAGCTCGCACGCACGGTCTCCAAATCCAAACCCAGCAGATCGGCAATCTGGATAAAGTACGTATCGATCATATAGCTGTCACGAAGCGGATAGATGAGCGTGAGCGCATCCTCCAGCGCCTTGGCGCGACCGCCCGGCGTGGTGATGTCGCTCGACTCCTGCAGCGAACGGTACACGAAGTCCATGAGCGGCTCGGCGGCGTCAATGCGTTTCTGCAGCTCCTCTCCGCCGTGGGCCGTGATGAACTCCATGGGATCGTTGCCGTCAGGCAGCACCACGCAGCGCAGGTCCATCGAATCCTGCTCGATAAACTGAATCGCGCGACGGGCGGCCTTCTGGCCCGCGGCATCGCCGTCAAACATATACACGATGCGCTTGGCAAAGCGGGTGAGCGTCTTGACGTGATGCTCCGTGAGCGCGGTGCCCAGCGTAGCGACAACGTTTTTAATCCCCGCCTCCCAACAGGCGATGCAGTCGGTATAGCCCTCTACCACGATGGCGGTATCCTGCGCGACGATAAACTCCTTGGCCCAATTAAAGCCGTAGAGGTTTCGCTTTTTATGAAACACGCTCGTCTCGGCGGTGTTGAGGTACTTGGGTTGGCCGTCACCCATGATGCGACCGCCAAAGGCGATGTTGTGACCCTGCTCGTCAAAGATGGGGAACATCACGCGGTCGTAGAAGCGGTCGGCAAGCTGCCCGCGCCCTCGACTCACGGCAACGTTGGCGTCGATCATCTCCTGCGGAGTAAAGCCCGCCTGCGACAGATGAGCCACCAGCATATTACGACCCGGCGCAAAGCCCAGGCAGTAGCGGCGGCAGACGTCGCCACCCATGCCGCGGCTGGCAAAGTACTCACGTGGACGGCCATCCTTACCGCGCATAAGCATGGTGTGGTAGAACTGGGCGGTCTCGGCACACAGATCGTAGATGCGGGCACGCTTGGTACCGCGCTCGCGGCGATCTCCGGTGTCGTGCAGCTCAATACCTGCACGATCGGCCAAATAACGGATTGACTCGGGAAAGCTCAGGTTCTCGCGCTTCATGATATAGGTGAAGACGTCGCCACCCTCGCCGCAGCCAAAGCAATGCCACACCTGCGTGGCGGGAATAATGTGGAAGGACGGAGTCTTTTCGCCATGAAAGGGGCAGCAGCCCCAAAACTCATGGCCGCGGGGCTTGAGCTCAACCGTTTCCTGCACGATGGCAACTAGGTCGGACGCAGCGCGTACCTGGTCTTTTTCCTCATCGCTAATCACGGATGCCCACCCCCTGCTCACCCAAGTTGTGACGAATGTCCTCGATATTACCCTCGACGGTCGCAATCAACTCATCCAGCGAATCGAACACACGCGAGGGACGCAGCCAGCGCGTAAACGCCAGCGAAACGGAAGCGCCGTACAGGTCGCCCGTATAACCAATTAAGTTAGCCTCGAGATGCGATGAAGCGGCATCGTCGGCATACGTCGGCGGCAGGCCGACGTTAACGGCAGCAGGCCATACGGTGTCATCAACGAGCACCAGGCCCTCATACACGCCATCGGCAGGCACCTGAATGCCGTCGGGAACCTGCAGGTTAGCCGTGGGAAAGCCCATGTCAGAACCCTCGTGACGGCCACGAATAACACCGCCACGCAGCATATACGGGCGGCCGAGCAACTCAGCAGCAAGCTCCACATGGCCCTGTCCCAGCTCATGACGAATGCGGGTGGCGCAAATGGCCTCACCGCCCTCGCAAAGCAGGTCGTGCCCGTATACGTCAACGCCGCGCTCGGCACCCCAGGTGCGCATCTCGTCAACACCAGAAGCACCGCCACGACCCAGCCTAAAGTCGCTGCCAACGCGAATCGAACGAATGTCGACCAGACGCGACACCAGCGAGAGAAAAGCAACATGGTCGAGTGCCGCAACCTCAGGCGTAAAGGGAACGGCCACCACCGCATCGACCCCGGTCTGAGCCAAGGCATGTAGACGGTCGGCCGTCGTCATCAATTTTTGAGCGGGCGAAGGACTCACCACAACGTCCGGATCGGGATCGAAAGTGACCACGACCGCCTTGCAGCCATGGGCACGGGCATCACGGACAAGCGCTTCGATGAGTTCCCGGTGTCCACGGTGAACGCCATCGAACACGCCAATGGCGATCGAGGCAGCACCCAAGTGCTCGCACTCATCAAACGCATCGGCAGTGACGATGCGAGCCTCGTCCGACTCGCCTTCAAAAAAGATACGCGCGAGCTCGCGAGCGGACAACATCATCGAACACCGCCGATTGCCTGCGGAAACACGTGCTCCATGACAAAGCGGCCACTTTCGATGCGGGCGAGCGCCTTGAGTCCCCCATCGAGCACCAGCGCAAACGGCGCTTTCGAAGCATCGAAATCGGCAAGCGCACGCTCAACGGGAATGCGTCGGCCGCAGAGCAGGTCTTCGGCAAGATTGCCCGGCAAGTCAACACGCGTGGCGCCCAGGGCCGCAATGGGATCCAGGGCAAAGCCAGGCGCGGACTCGGGAGAAAGCTCCTCGACCGCATGACAGGCGCCAATGGAAACAACACCGGAGGCCGTGCGGCGCAGCGCGGAAATGTGCGCGGCGCTCTCGCAGGCGCGGCCCAAGTCGCGAGCGAGCGCACGGATATAGGTGCCCTTGCTCACCGAGAACGCCACGGTCCACACACACGTATCACCTTCGCCTCCCACGGCGATCAGGCCGGCGGCATAGACCTCGACGGGGCGCGGAGGTAGGTCCACCGCATTGCCCTCGCGAGCAGACTTGTAGGCGCGAACGCCATTGACCGAGATAGCCGAAAACGCCGGCGGCACCTGCATCTGCGGACCCAGCATAGCGGCCAAGCGCTCACGGGCATAGGCAGGATCGCGGAGCTCGTTGGCAACAGCCACCGTGCGGACCGCCTCGCCCTCCGCATCATCGGTATTGGTCTCGGCGCCAAACGAAATGTCGGCGACATAGCTTTTGGTATCGAGGGTTAGCATGCCCAGCAGACGGGTGGCCTGGCCCACACCCACCACCATGACACCCGATGCCATGGGGTCGAGCGTGCCGGCATGGCCGACGCGCCGCTCATGGAGGGCGCGCCGGCATTGCGAAACCACATCGTGGGACGTGCAGCCCACCGGCTTATCGACGGCGAGCAGCATATTCAGTTGAGAAGGTGTACGACGAGCCATGTACCATCCAAAAAGTTAAAGCTCGATGGTCACCGAAGTGCGATCCTCCCCTACCAGTTCGGCCAGCATGGGAAGTGCCACGGTGAGCGTCTCGAGAATCGTTCCGTTGTTGGAAAAACCGGCGGCAGCGGGATGTCCGCCTCCGCCAAAGGCAGCAGCGATCTCGGACACGTTGAGGTCACCCTTGGAGCGCAGGTTGCCGCGCACCTTGGTATCGCCCTCAATGCCCTTCAGGAACAAGCAGACCTCCACGCCCATCACCGAGCGCACCACGTCAACCAGACCGTCGCACTCATCCGAGGTGACACCGCAGGCCTCAAGATCACTCTGGTACGCGTAGCTATACGCGACGCGCCCGTGGGCCACCGTCTTAATGCGGCCCATAACGATGGACTTGAGGTGCAAAAACTCAACGCGCATGCTCTGGTAAACCTCGAGTGCCACACGCGCCGGATCGGCACCGTGGGCAACCAGACGCGAGGCTGCATGGAACGCGGCGGCATCGGCGTTTTGGTACTGAAAACGGCCGGTATCGGTAACCAAGCCACACAGCAGGCAGGTCGCAACGCCATCACGTGCGACAATGCCGCAATTGTCCAAGAAGCGGTCGATGATCATGGCGCAGGCTGCAGCTTCGACGCGCCTCAGGCTGAGCTCGGCAAACTCCTCGCGCGCCGGATGGTGATCGAAGCACACCACATGCTTGGAGCGACGAAGCACCTCGGCGGAGTTGTTCAGGCGCTCGACGACCGGTACGTCCACCGAGATGAACAGCTCCGGATTGCCGGTGTACGCAGATGCCGGCACCAGGCGATCGGCACCCTCCATAAAGCGGTAGATGCGCGGAACCGGGTCATCGTCTGCCAGCAGCAGCGCAATGTCCTTGTTGGGGAAAAACTTCATGAGCGAAAGGCCCAGACCCAAGACGGAGCCCAAGGCATCGCCATCGGGAGAAGTATGTCCCGAAATCGCAATGGAGGACGCACCCTCGATAAGCTCGAGGATGCGTCGTTGAATATCTGCAGACTCGCACGAGGCGAGGTCGGCGGAATTAGTCATCTAAAGCTGCCTCCTGGGCGGCATCCGCTATCGGATAGCCGTCCTCGTCCTTTTCGATCGCAAGCGTGGCGGGAACGTTTTCCAGCGCACGCGTGATGCGCTCGGCCTCATCGGTCGAGCGATCGATGCGAAAATCGAGCTCGGGCGTAACACGCCAATCGAGCGAGCGAGCCAACAGGCTGCGAATACGGCCCTTGGCGCTTGCGAGCGCCTCCATGACCTCGTCGTAGCGGCTCGCATCGCACGACACGTACACACGCGCGAACGAACGGTCCACCGCGACCTCGACCGCGGTCAAAGTAACCAGGTCGAGACGCGGATCGGAAACCTCAAAGAGCAGGATATAACCGAGCTTCTCGCGAAGCTGCTCGCCCAGACGGCGGGTTGCCTGCGTTTGCTTCATAGCGCTACCCCCTACTCGGTACGGGCAACCTGGTCGATGCGGTAACCCTCGATCTGGTCGCCGGGCTTGATGTCCTGGAAGTTCTCCAGGCCAATGCCGCCCTCGGAACCGCTCTTGAGGCTCTTGGCCTCGTCCTTGTAGTGGCGCATCGAGGCGATCTTGCCGTTGAAGACCACGATGCCGTCGCGCACCAGACGCACGGAATCGGTCGCGGCGATCTCGCCCTCTTCGACACGGACACCGGCGGCGATACCGACTTTGGGCACCTTGAAGGTGTCCAGGACGGTCGCGGTACCCGTGGAGACCTCGACCTCGGTGGGCTTAAGCATGCCGATACGGGCAGCGTCGAGTTCCTCGAGGCACTTGTAGATGACGTCGTAGCAACGGATCTCGACGCCCTCGCGCTCGGCAGCGGAGCGGGCCTTACCGTCGGGACGGACACCAAAGCCGATGATGATGGCGTTGGAGGCGTCGGCCAGAACGACGTCGGTCTCGTTGATGGCACCAACGGCGGAGTGGATCGTGTTGATGCGAACCTCGGACTGATCCATCTTGTCGAGCGAGTCCTGAAGGGCCTCGATGGAACCCTGGACGTCGGCCTTGATGATCAGGTTGAGCTCCTTGACCTCGGCGTCGGCAATGGTCTCGAAGAGGTTCTCGAGCGTGACGTGCTTGACGCGGCTCTGCTCCTCGATACGGGCCTTGAGCGAACGCTCGTCGGCAAGGGCACGAGCCTCGCGCTCGTCCTCGAACACGCGGAACTCGTCACCGGCGTTGGGTACGGACTGCAGGCCCAAAATCTCGACGGCGTCGGAGGGACCGGCCTCGGTGACAGCGCGGCCCTTGGGGTCGAGCATGGCGCGGACGCGGCCGTAGGTGAGGCCGGCGACCAGTGTATCGCCCACGTGCAGGGTACCGCGGGTCACGAGCACGGTAGCGACCGAGCCGCGGCCCTTGTCGAGCTTGGCCTCGAGGACGTTGCCGGAGGCAAAGGTGTCCGGGTTGGCCTTGAGCTCGAGCACGTCGGCCTGGAGCAGCACGGTCTCGAGCAGGTCGTCGATACCGATCTTCTGCTTCGCCGAGATGTTGACAAACATGTTCTGTCCGCCCCACTCCTCGGGGATGACACCGTACTCGGTGAGCTCCTGGCGCACGCGGTCGGGGTTGGCGCCCGGCTTATCGATCTTGTTGACAGCAACGACGATGGGTACGCCGGCGGCCTTGGCGTGGTTGATCGACTCGACGGTCTGGGGCATGACGCCGTCGTCGGCAGCCACGATCAGAATGACGATGTCGGTCACCTTGGCACCACGGGCACGCATGGCCGTAAAGGTGGCATGGCCCGGGGTATCGATGAAGGTGATCTTGCGGTCGTTGATCATGACCTGCGAAGCACCGATGGCCTGCGTAATGCCGCCCGCCTCGCCGGCAGCAACGCCGGTGTGACGGATGGCGTCGAGGAGGCTCGTCTTGCCGTGGTCGACGTGGCCCATGACGGTGACGACCGGTGCGCGCGGCTTAAGGTCGGCGGGATCGTCGTAGAACGAGAAGGTGTTCTCCTCCTCGGGGGTGATGATCTTGATCTGGCGGCCCAGGTCGTCGGCAACGAGCTCGACAAGGTCGTCGGACATGGACTGCGTCATGGTAAGCGGCGTACCCAGCAGGAACAGTCGCTTGATGATGTCGTTGGCCGGAACGTCGAGCGCCTCGGCGAGCTCCTGAACGGTAACGCCCTGGGAGACCTTGATGGCGTCGAGGTCCTCGGGGTTCACGCCCTGGGCCAGCGCCTCCTCTATCTTGCGCTCCTCCTGAGCCTTGGCAGCCTCGCGCTCGCGCTTCTCCTTGCGCTTTTTGCGGCGACCGGTGGACTCGCGAGAGGCCTCCTCGACGGCGGCACGAGCCTCCTCGAGCACCTTCTCGCGGCTGTACTCCTCGGCCTCGCGCGCCATGCGGCTGTAGTGGTCCTCTTCGTTGTTGTGACCGCCCTTGCGCTTCTTGCCCTTGCCCTGCTTGTCGGGGTTGGGGAAGTCCATACCGGCAGCGACGTTGTTGCTGGCATTGGTGCGATGGCTGTGGGGACGGCTCTCGGAGGCGTTGCGCTCGGAGTTGTTGTCGGAGGCGTTGCGATCGTTACGACGGCCACCGCGACGGTCGTTGTTGCCGCCACGACGGTTGCCGCGCTCGGCAGCGCGCTCGGCCTTGGCCTTCTGCTCGGCGTCCTTCTTCTCCTTGAGCACGGTCTCCTGTGCGGCAATCTGGTCAAGCAGCGAACGGAAACGCGAACCGGAGTCGGAAGCGGGAACGGCGCGGCGCTGGGCCTCGCGGGCAGCCTCCTCCTTCTCGCGGGCAAGGCGCTCCTGCTCGGCCTTCTTCTTGGCCTCGGCCTCGGCGCGGGCGGCCTCCTCGGCAGCCTGGGCGGCGGCGAACTGCCGGCGCTCCTCCTCGCGCGCCTTCTCGGCGGCGATGCGCTCGCGCTCTGCCTCGGCAGCACGTGCTGCCTCCTCGGCGGCAGCTGCCTGCTCCTCGGCCTGCTTGGCGGCCTCGACTTCCTGAGCGCGGGCCTCGATCACCGAGGCGAGCTGCTTGCGGACCATGGCGACATAGGCGTCCTCCAAGGTGGAGGAAGCGGACTTAGCGGGAATCTTCATTTCGGCGAGATGACCCATCAGTTCCTTGGAGGTCATGCCGAACTCTTTGGCCAGGGTGGACACACGGACTTTTGCCATATGACTTCACCTACCCTTTCTGGCACCTTGGGTGCCTAGAGACTGAACGAGCGTGGGGTATGCGCTGGGACCTGCCCGGCGCGACCGCGCGCTAGATCAGGTCCTCCGCATCATCGAAGGCGTCGGTGTCGTGGACACCGCAGAAACGGGAGCCGGGACGGGCCTGGTTGCGGCACTGGATGCCGTCCTCGGACACGTACTCGCAGCGACGGACGTCCTCGTCCTCCTCGTCACCGATCAGGTCGGCGGCGGGCTCCTCGTGAACGGGAACGTTCTTGAGGATGTCGGCGGCAAGCGTCTCGGACTTGATGTCGATGTGCCAGCCGGTCAGGCGCGCGGCGAGGCGGGCGTTCTGGCCCTCCTTGCCGATGGCGAGGGACAGCTGGTCGTCGGGGACGATGACGCCGGCGTAGGCCTTCTCCTCGTCAATGAGGACGCGAGTGACCTTAGCGGGCGACAGGGCGTTGGCGACGTAGACGGCAGGATCGGCATCCCACAGGATGACGTCGACGCGCTCGCCACGGAGCTCGCCCACGACAGCGCGAACACGGCTGCCCTTGGGGCCGACGCAGGCGCCCACGGGATCCAGACGGTCGTCGAGCGAGTGGACGGCGACCTTGGAACGCTGGCCGGGCTCGCGGGCGATCGACTTGATCTGGACGGTGCCCTCATAGATCTCGGGCACCTCCTGCTCAAACAGACGACGCATGAGCTCGGGGTGGGTACGGGAGATGACAATCGGCGGACGGCTGTGCTCGCCACGAACCGGCTGCAGGTTGGAGTTGGGGTCGCGAACGTCGATGATTACGGCCTTGATATGCTGGTTGTGCAGGTAGCGCTCACCCATCGGGCGCTCGTTGCGCTCGTTCTCGTAACGGCGCTGATCGAAGTGCGGCAGCTCGGCCTCGACGCCCTCACGAATCTTGACGATCGTGAAGTCGGGCGTGGACTGCAGCACGGTGCCGCTGATGAGGTCACCGATGCGGCCGGAGAACTCCTCGTAGATCTGCTCGCGGGCGGAGTTGCGCACGATGGCATTGATCTCGGCCTTGGCGTGCTGGGCGGCGATGCGGCTCGTGTTCTTGGGGGTGACGTCGATCTCCTCGAACTCGGTGAAGTTGCCCTCCTCGTCCATGGAATCGTCGATCGGCTCCAGGCGGTAGACGTAGATCTTGCCGGTGGTGCGGTCGATGGTCACCTTGGCGCCCCACTCAAGATGCAGGATCTCGGCATAGCTCTTGGCGAGCGACTGCTCCAGGCGGTCGATCAGGTAGAGCTGGTCGATGTGCTTCTCCTGGCAAAGCTCCATCAGGGCGGACATCATGTCGGATGCTGCCATCTTACTTTCCTTCCTTCGCGGGCTTGAAGTCGTAGGTGGGCTTCAACTTGCACTTTTTAACATCAGAGAAATCGAGGGTGACGGACTCGCCGTCCTCGAGCTCGAGGGTCACGTCGGTCTCGGTCGCAGCCGCAATCTTGCCGGCGTACTTGCGACGGCCCTCGGAGGCGGTGGAGGTGAGCTCACAGTTCTCGCCCACAAAGCGGGCAAAGTCGCGCGGACGGCGCAGCGGGCGCGCCATGCCCGGGCTCGACACCTCAAGCGTATAGCTCGAAGAGATAGGGTCGAGCTCCTCAATCACATCGCCGACCCACTTGGTGTTGGCCGTGACGTCATTGAGCGACAGGCTCTGACCCTCGGCACCCTCGATACGCACGCGCACGCAGGGGGCCTTGGTGGCACCCACGAGCTCAACGTCGACAATGTCGACATCGTGCTGGGGAGCAACGGCCTCGAGCGCGTCGATGATCGCCTGCTCGGTCTTGGTCTTGACCATTGCGGCACCTCCATCCATACAAAAAAGAAGCGGGGCCGAAACCCCACTTCTTTCAATTACAACTTCATTTGCAAGCAAACTATACCAATACCTGCGAAAACGTGCAAGCACAACAGAAACTCGCAGGTCAGCGCGCCCACAGCATCTCCACAAGAATAGAACAATTGACCGCGGGCGCCGCGAGCAGACAAAACAAAACGAGGGACGACCCAACCGGACCGCCCCTCGTTTATTGCATGTCAGCTTTACGCGCAGAGCTTATTTGACCACCAGGTTGACCAGCTTGCCGGGCACGCAGATGGCCTTGACGACCGTCTTACCCTCGGTCCACTTGGCGACGGCTTCCTCAGCGGCAGCCTGCATCTCCTCGTTGGAGGCGTCGCGGGCGACGTCGATGCGGCCGCGGACCTTGCCGAGCACCTGTACGACGATCTGCACCGTGTCCTCGATGGACTCGGCCAAGTCGAACTCGGGCCAGGCGGCGGTGTAGGCATTGCCCTCGCAGCCGAGCGCCTCATGCCACAGCTCGTCGGCCCAGAACGGGCAGATGGGGGCAAGGACGCTCACGATATCCTTAGCCACGCCGTAGCACATCGCCTTGTCACGGGAAGCGCCCTCAGTAGCATTGAGGTAAGCACTCGCGGCATTGACGAGTTCCATGACGGCCGAGATGGCGGTGTTGAACTGGCCTCGGTCAAAGTCCTCGGTGCACTTGGCGATAGTGCGGTGACGCTCGCGATAGAGCTTCATCGCGGTCTCGTCGAGCGCGGACTTGTCGAAGGCCACGTTGGCGTCGCCGGACTGGACGAGCTGCCAAACGATACGCCAGGCGCGCTTAATGAAGCGGTTGGCGCCCTCAACGGCCTTGGGATCCCAGTCGAAGTCCTTCTCGGGCGGGGCGATAAACAGGATCGCCAGACGCATGGTGTCGGCGCCGTAGGGCTCGATGACCGAGCTCGGGGGCACGACGTTGCCCTTGGACTTGGACATGGTGTCGCCGTTCTCGTCCTTAACCATGCCCTGGCACAGCAGGTTGGTGAAGGGCTCGTCCACACTCAGCAGGCCCAGGTCGCGCAGCGCCTTGGTAAAGAAGCGGCTGTAGAGCAGGTGCAAAATGGCGTGCTCGATGCCGCCGATGTAGTTATCGACGGGCATCCAACGGTCGGCGGCTTCGCGGGAGAAGGGCAGCTCGGTGTTGTGCGGGTCGGTATAGCGCAGGTAATACCAGCTGGAGCAGGTAAAGGTGTCCATGGTATCGGTCTCGCGCTTGGCCGGGCGGCCGCAGACCGGGCAGGTGGTCTCGTAGAAGTCCTTGCACTCGGCAAGCGTCTCGCCGGCGCCCAGGTCCAGGTTCTCGGGCAGCGTCACCGGCAGCTGATCCTCGGGCACGGGCACAATACCGCAGTGCTCGCAGTGAATGGCCGGGATGGGGTTGCCCCAATAACGCTGGCGGCTGATGAGCCAGTCGCGCAGGCGGAACTCGACCTTGCGACGACCGCAGCCCATGGCCTCGAGGTCGGCCACGATCGCAGCCTCGCCCTCGGAGTGCTTACCGCCGCGCATGCCGGTGTACTTGCCCGACTGGACCAGCGTGCCCTCGGCAGCGTGGGCGCATTCCCAGTCGACAGTCTCGGCATGGAAGGTATCGATGGTCTCGCCGCTGGCCTCGACGGCAGCGCGATCATCGTCGTCCAAGATGATCGGCACGATCGGCAGATCATACTTGCGGGCAAACTCAAAGTCGCGCTGGTCGCCGCAGGGAACGGCCATGACGGCTCCGGTGCCGTAGTCGGCCACGACGTAGTCGGCAACCCACACGGGGACCTTTTCGCCGTTAACGGGGTTCACCACGTAGCGGCCGGTAAAGGCACCGTGCTTCTCGAGAGTGCCCTGGGCACGCTCGACGGCAGAAATGTGCTTAGAGTCCTCAACGATCTTGGTGACGGCCGCCTCGTACTCCGTGCCCTCGACGAGCTCGTGCAGACGGGCGTACTCGGGAGCCAGGACAAAGAAGGAGACGCCAAAGAGCGTGTCGGCGCGCGTGGTGAAGACGGTGATCTTGCCCTCGTCGCCCTCGATGGGCTCGCCATCGGCGTCGCACAGGGTAAAGTCGACCTCGGCACCCTCGGAGCGGCCGATCCAGTTGGCCTGCATCTGCTTGACGCGCTCGGGCCAGCCAGGGAGCTTCTCCAGGTCGTCGAGCAGCTCCTGGGAGTACTCGGTAATCTTGTAGTACCACTGCTCGAGATCGCGCTTCTCGGGCTCGGTGCCGCAGCGCCAGCACTTGCCCTCGGTCACCTGCTCGTTAGCCAAAACGGTCTTGCAGGTGGGGCACCAGTTAACCGGATTCTTCTTACGATAGACCAGGCCCTTTTCCCACATCTTCTCAAAGATCCACTGACCCCAGCGATAGTAGTCGGGGCTGCAGGTCTTAACGGTGCGATCCAGGTCGTAGGAGAAGCCCATGCGCCTCATCGTGGCGAGCGCCTGGTCCATGTTCTTATACGTCCAGGCGGCAGCCTGCGTATTGTGCTTGATGGCAGCGTTCTCGGCGGGCAGGCCAAAGGCGTCAAAGCCGATGGGGTGCAGCACGTCAAAGCCGCGCATGCGGGCCTGACGGGCCATGGCATCGCCGATGGTGTAGTTGCGCGCGTGGCCCATGTGCAGGTCGCCCGACGGATACGGGAACATCTCGAGCACGTACTTCTTGGGCTTGCTGGCGTCGGTGTCGACGGCAAAGAGGTTGGAGTCCTCCCAGGCCTTCATCCACTTGGACTCAATGGCCTGTGCGTCATAGGCAGGGATCTCGTCCTTATGATCTGTGCAATCGCACATATCAGCTCCTTTAATCTTAGCTGGGGTCGATCGGCTTAGCTTGATTCGCTACTGCGGACAGTCCTGCGCAAGACGAAGAGCACATTAAGTGCTCTTCTTTGCGTGCGGAACTTGTAGCGAACAAAGTCAAGCCGCCCGACCCTAAGGTTAACTCGCATGATGATAGCAAATACGACAAGCGAGATGCCTGCGACTTGCAGGCATCTCGCTTTATCTAAATAACGTGGTTGAGGCTCAACCTTTATGTGCAGGTCTTATCTTATCGATACGTTACGCTCTGTTGGGAGTCCTTGACTACGACGTCGTGAGCTCCGCCTTCGACGATCGAGGTCGAGGAGACCAGGGTCAGGCGTGCCTTTTCCTGGAGCTCGGGGATCGAGAGGGCACCGCAGTTGCACATCGTGGACTTGACCTTGTAGAGCGTGCCGCCCACGCCGTCCTTGAGGGAGCCGGCGTAGGGAACGTAGGAGTCGACGCCCTCGACGAAGCTGAGCTTCGCGGCGCCGCCCAGGTCGTAGCGCTGCCAGTTGCGGGCACGCGCAGAACCCTCGCCCCAGTACTCCTTCATGTACTGACCGTTGACGTTGACGCGCTCGGTCGGGCTCTCGTCGAAGCGGGCGAAGTAGCGGCCCAGCATCATAAAGTCGGCACCCATGGCAAGGGCGAGCGTCATGTGGTAGTCGTAGACGATGCCGCCGTCGGAGCACACGGGCACGTAGACACCGGTCTCCTCGTAGTACTCGTCACGGGCGCGGCAGACATCGATCAGCGCGGTGGCCTGGCCACGGCCGATGCCCTTGGTCTCGCGGGTGATGCAGATAGAACCGCCGCCGATACCGACCTTGATGAAGTCGGCACCGCAGTCGGCCAGGAAGCGGAAGCCCTCGGCGTCGACGACGTTGCCGGCACCGACCTTGACGTCCTCGCCGTAGTTGGCGCGGATCCACTCGATGGTGCGCTTCTGCCACTCGCTGAAGCCCTCGGAAGAGTCGATGCACAGGACATCCGCGCCGGCCTCGATGAGCAGCGGCACGCGCTCGGCATAGTCGCGGGTGTTGATACCGGCGCCGACCATGTAGCGCTTGTCGTTATCGAGCAGCTCGTTGGGGTTGGTCTTGTGGCTGTCGTAGTCCTTGCGGAAGACGATGCCCATAAGGTGATCGTTGTCGTCGACGATCGGCAGGGCGTTGAGCTTGTTGTCCCAAATGACGTCGTTGGCAACCTTGAGGCTGATGTTCTTGTCGCCCACGATGAGCTGCTCACGCGGGGTCATGAACTCGGAGACCTTCTTCTGATGGTCATCGCGGCTGGGGCGATAATCGCGGCTGGTGACGATGCCCAGGAGCTTGCCCTTGGGGGTGCCGTCGTCGGTGACCGGCATAGTGGAGTGACCGGTCTTCTCCTTGAGCTCAATGACCTGCTCCATGGTCATGTCGGGGGTCAGCGTGGAATCGGACTGAACGAAGCCGGCCTTGTGATCCTTGACGGCCTTGACCATAGCGGCCTCGGACTCGGCGCTCTGGGAACCGTAAATGAAGGACAGGCCACCCTCGGTAGCGAGCGCGACACCCATGTCGACGCCCGAGACGGATTGCATGATGGCGGAAACCATGGGGATGTTCAGGGTGATTGCCGGCTTCTCACCGCGCTTAAAGCGGGTTAGCGGCGTCTTGAGAGAGACGTTGTTGGGGATGCACTGCGAGGACGAGTAGCCAGGGACCAGCAGATACTCCGAAAACGTGTGGGACTCACCGGGAAAGAACGTAGCCATGTTTCTCCTTTTTCCATGCGACCGGTCGGCTGCAGGCCTCGTAGGACCCAGCCCAACCTTGGGCGCCCAATACTGGGGAAGTATCTTAACGCACTTTGACTGCTACAATGCATGGTTTAGAAAGAGCACACGAGGGTTTGACGCAGGCTTTGCGTTTGCCCAGCAAACACTTTAGCGGGAAGACGTGGAGCACATGGAGTACAAGACGACGGCAAAGTTGGTCATTCAAGCGTGCGACAAAGATCTGCCGGGCGTGTTCGGCCACGGTTGTGTCTTGCTGCTGCAGGGCATCGCCCGGGAGCACTCGCTCAACCGCGCCGCCAAGAGCATGGGCATGGCGTATTCCAAGGCCTGGCGCATCGTGAACGAGGCCGAGGGGCAGCTAGGCTGCAAGCTCATCGAGCGCGACGGCGCCCGCGGATCCACCCTCACCCCCGCCGGCGAGCGCGCCATAGCGGTCTACGAGGAGCTGCAGGCCGACATCAACCAGGTCATCGCCACTAAAGCAAACGACCTCATCGCCAGCATCAAAGAGTAGCTAACTTGCGGAGGGCGGTGTCTAGGGTGGCAGCCACTACCAGGGGATCATCAGTGCCGGCGAAGAGGCGGATAGTGCTCCCCTGCTTGCCGCGTGGGGCCGAAAGGCGCGTTGTTGAGCCGCCGGCGGGTGATGCGCGGAATTCGTCCGGCAGCATGCTGAAGAATTCGCCCGCGGTGTAGTCCATCAGGTCAAACTCTACTGCCGGGCCAAAACCATGCTCCAGGATGCCGGTCGCGATGGCATGGTCGGAATGCGAGGTCAGCCCGGGATAGCGCACGTTACGCACCATCTCGTTGGCAGCAAGATACTCGGCCAGCGCACGGGCGCGGTCGAAGTGCGCCTGCATGCGGGTGTCGAGCGTTTCGAGCCCGTGCTCTAGAACCTCGGACTCAACGGAGGACAAGTCGAGCGCGGCCAATCCACACCCTTCGAGCAACGCGTGCGCGCACTCGGCAGCAGCATCCACACGATGACACTTCAGCTGCGAGCGCGCCACCGAAGCGGCAACGAGCTTGCGCGGAGCCTTACCGGAGCACACACGGTCGAGCGCCTCGAGCGACAGCGCAGCGCCCAGCCGCAGTGGATCGCAGCCAAATGCCGACGCCACGGTGTTGTCCACAACCAGCAGCGCGCGGGCCTCACGAGCCGCGCGTCCCAGGGCGCGCAGATCGGCTACACGCAGACCAAACCCGCCGATGGAGTTGACGAACCACCACAGGTGCGGCCCCTCGACATCAAACGAAGCATCAAAGCCCTCGGACGCGCCAGCAAACGCAGCAGCCGCGGGCTCCCCCACCAGCGTAACATCGCAGCCATCAAAGCCGCAGGCAAACGCATCGGCAAACGCAACCAGGCGGTCACCGGGGCGCACAATCCCCAATTGCGACAACGCTGCTGGCACATGCGAGGCCGCGAGCAACCGCGCTTCACGCGCGCCGGTCCTCAAAGCCCAGGCCTCTTCTAGCTGCTGTACGCCCATGCGGTACCGTCCCTTCAAAACAAAAACCCACGATGCGGGTGTTCCCCGCATCGTGGGCAACGGCTGCAGTATAGCGCCGATAGGCGACTGAACGCCTAAATGTTGAGCGCGCGGTAGATCACGTAAGCCTAGACATTCATCAGCTGATGGCCGAGCTTGAGCGTCTTTAAACCGCTCTCCCCCTCCACGCCATCGAGCGTATTGAGCAACATATTAGTCGCCTCGACGCCACTGGTCAGGTAGCCGTAATGCACGGTGGGAATGCCGCCCGTCAGCGCGCGCAAAAATGCGTTGTCGCCAAAACCGCTCACGCGACGCACACCCTCGCCCATGCCGCGAACCTCGTCAAGAGCGCGCAGGGCGCCGGCCGCCATAGTATCGGTCGCGCACGCGATAAGCGAAACATCGGGATCGACGGAGAGCAGTTCGCGTGCAGCGCGATAGCCCGAGTCGAGCGTAAAGGACCCCTGGCAAATCAGGCTCGAATCAAGTGCCACGCCCGCGGCGCGCAAGCCGGCCTCAAAACCACGACGACGGTCATAACCGGCGGCACGGTCTTCCTCGGCAACTCCGATGTAGGCGATCTTGCCCTCAGCACGCTTCGCGAGTGCCTGACCCAGCTCGAAAGCGGCCTCGTAATCGTCGTGATAGACGCACGCCGCGCCCTCGACATGTTGGCCGATCAACACAATGGGCACACGGCACGACTCAATCGCCCGGCGATGCTCGCCGGTAATCATAGTTGCCACCAGCACAATGCCATCGACCGGATGGTTTTGGAATAAATCGAGGTATTCGAGCTCGCGATCGGGGACGTTATCGGTATTGGCAAGAAGCATCTGGTAGCCGCGGCGGCCAAGCACCTGCCCGATGCCCGCCGTAATGCGGCTCACCGACTCGGAATTAATCTTAGGCACGATGACGCCGATGAGCTTGGTGGAACCGGTTCGCAGCGCGCGAGCCTGGCTGGATCGCACGTATCCGGTCAGCTCAATCGCCTGCTTAATGCGCTCGGCCTTGTCCGCCGAGATATACCCACCATTGAGGTAGCGCGAGACGGCGGCGCTCGAAACGCCCGCCAGCTCGGCCACATCTTTCATCTTTACCACGAGCACCCCTGTCGTTGAAATCGCTTTCACCATGATACCCGTGCGGAGCTACATGCGTGTCGCAAGACGGGACGTCACGGTCAATTTAGCTGTCGCAGCACGGGCATCGCAGGGCTTCAACTAGAAACTTCGAAATATAAATGCCGAATCAGTCAGACTACCGATTCGGCACCCCGTTACATTTGCACACAGCGGCAGGCAAAATCCAACTCGAGAACAACTTACTCACTTTGGAAAGATGCATCGCTGTCCGCTGCCAATTCCGAAGGAAGAATTGCCGGCAGCGTCAAAGCCCCCATGGGCGAAAGTCCAGTAACGACCATCAGATAGCTCTTAGCGTGACCATACGCCATGGAAATCGCATTAGAGAGAAGATAACGGCGCGCTTCATCGTCTGAAATGTCGAACGGCATTTTTGTTGACACCGAAATAGCAACCGTCACATCAGCGCGCATTTTTTTCTTTGCATCGTCCCTATCAATCAGACTGCCACACACATACAGCTTTAAGTCTGCACGCTCGCCCGCCTTGTTCCTCAATAGATGGACGTCCTGATAGCTAACGTCAACTTTTAAATCCATATTCTGGGAGGGCTCATTCTCGATATGAAAAGTTGAGTCGACAACAAACAAATGAACAACCTGAATAGGCGCAATGAAATCCTTGCTCATGCAGCCAAACCTCCCGGAATCATCTCAAAGTTCAATCGTTTCGCCGAGCAGTCGCTGTTAAATGAAGACCATTGTTCTCGGACAGAGTTATTAGACGAAGAAAACGGCGCCTCATTCGAATAACTGGAAATGACCTGAGGAATGATTTTGATACCCAACGCAAGCTCAAACTTTGCGATTGTTTTCAGCGTCATGTTGGGCTGAGAATTCAACAATTTCGAAAGCGACTGAAGACTCACGCCCATACGCTTTGCCAGCTCACTTTTACTCAAGCCCGAGCGCTGCATCTCGCGATGAACAATAAACTCAATATCTAGTGCGTGCTCATAGGCACGGGTTTCGCTCGTTTCCGTTTCCGCGTAAAAGTCTGATAAATCGACCTTAACCATTACAAGTCTCCGTTTCGTAAGCGGGCAAAAAAGCCGACGCTATGACTCCAAAAGCTGCTTTGCTATCGGGGCCAACTGTTTTGCGCGTTTAATTTCTTTGGAAATATTTCCCGAGCCTTGATGGCCCTTAAACCAAAAAAGCAAAACAATCTTGTCCACGCCTTGGCAAATCGCGTAGACCATTTCTCGATTAACCCCATCAAAACCCTTGAGTTCGTATAGTCCAATCTTAGGCTCGATACATCGAAGCTTTGACGTTCCACTGACATCCTTTAGCCCGTAGTCATAGACTTTTGAAATCTGATTGATCATTTTACGGGCGGTAAACTTCGTTTTAGGATCAGACATCATCTTCCGAAATTGAGAGTTCTCAGGGGAGGTGGTTAGTTCCCAAAAAGGTCGTCCCTCGGGATCAGCATATTCGACAAGTCCATAGTCACTAACCAAAGGCCACCCCCTCCGCCTCAGATAAAACCAAATGTGGTTAACTTATAGGTTAAGTTTAGCCAAATTCAAATACATGGCAAGCCCCAAGCCGAGTTCAAGCAATCTGCATTATTGACTCAGAGAAATGCGGGAAAGAGGCAGTAGAAACTACATTGGCACATAAGGCCCCCAGCGAAGAGCCCGAACTTTTATGGTGACCAATAACATACCTAGGAAGACGAAGGCAAGGCACGCAACCGCCCAGTCGCCGTGGCCGGTCTTAGGGAGCGCGGCGGCTTGCGTTGTTGTGGGCTTGGTCTTTTTGGTGGTCTTGGTCGCAGGCGTCTTGATGGACGCGGACGCGGGCCTGGCGTCCGACTTGGGCGACGAATCAGGCGTGGGGGCGGAATCTTCGCTGGGCTTGTTCTCGTCGCTATGCTTTCCTTCGCTTCCGGGCTTTGTATCCCCCGCGGGATTGCCACCGGCAGGTTCATCGGTACCGGGCTGGGTCTTCCCCGCCGGCGGCAGGGCGCCCGCGGGTTCAATTACCACACGCAGCGCTACGGCCCCGCTGGCGTCCATCACGCAGGCGGTACCAAAGGCCCCGCCCGCCGGCGTCACAAACTGCGCGGACGTAAGTGAGCCACTCTCGCAGACAACATCGGCTATGGCGCCGGTCGCGTACACCCAGGAGGCGTCCATGGCAAACTGGCCATCGGAGGCGTACACACCAAAGAAGCGACAATCATCGACCGATCCGTCGCCAGCAGCAACAACGTGCGCGCCACCCAGCCGGGGCCCGAGACACCCGGCTCGTCGAAGGTCTGCCCCACAATGGTAAGGCTATCCACACCCGCGGCATAAGAAGGCCCGCCTAGCAAAACGCATAGGCAGGCCAGGCGAGTCTCGAAGAAGCGCGAGACGGCCTCATGCTGGAGCTGCCGCATCACGTATAGCCAACGAAGCGCGGGCGGGACGCCACCAATGGGCAACGTCCCGCCCGCTCTGCGCAATCTCATGCGCATCCAACTTGTAGAGTAAATTCATCGCTCGCGTCGATTACGACCCCAATATTTCCCTAGGAAACACACTCGATAAATCGTTAACACCCATAGCGAAAAGCACCTTTGCGCTGGCATCGTTGCTGAGCTCGTCGCTCAACTTAAGTGCATCAAGCAGTATATTTCGTCGTAACATCTTATAGTCATCCTCAGTCAGCACTAGCTCAAGATCGCTTAAAACCCCTACTAGATTGACATCGTGAGACGGAGACACCCTGGCGCAGAATAGACGTTCGTCATGCGCACAGATATTTCGAAAATCTTTAATGTGATCGTATGCAAGTCTTAGCCTACGCGGGCTGATGCGCTTATCGACTTCATGCGTCTCGGAATAAAGATCAGAAAACGACTTGGCAATGGAATTTCTCATGCTTTCTGGCTGAAACTCATAGAACTTGAATGCCTGACCAAGCATCAAATAATTCATAAGAATCCATACCGGCGTATTGTCGTGATTATTCTCATAATGCCGAATGTAGTCCCTTTTATAATCGCTTTTCCATTTTTGAGACCTACACAGCACCTTCTCGAAATCACCAATAAGCATGTCGATCTTTTTTCGATAACCAGCATCGGCACGGTAGGATCTTCTATCCAGGTATGCCTCCGGGCTATCTTTATGGGCCATTGCGAAACGATAAGAACAGACGGTTTTAAGCACTGCTTCCGCCTTGTTAAAGTATTCAAACATGAGCAGACGCAATGAACGGTCAAATTCGAATAAACGATATATATCAGAAAACTTCGTACCTTTTACGAATAGCTCGTGGCAAGAATCTCCGCGCTGGTCAAGAAACAAATCCTTGTAGCCGTTAACAACCGGATAGTATCCCTCGCGTTCCAACACTAAACGAGTATTGTTATCGCATTCGAGTCCACGGCTTTCAAGAATAGCAATCTGCTCATCAATAGATTTAAATGGTTTATCCATTAGGACCCCTTAAACGCGAAAACCGCCTTTCGGCGGTTCCCACGGACCAAGCCGGACGTACCGTCGCAAGGCCTCATCACAACGATTACTTTAAGGGAGAACTCGGGGTCCGTCAATCCAATACCACGAATCCCCCAAATCAACCCTTTGAAGAGACCAAACAACCAATTCAGGTAAAATAGCCCCAAGCTCGTATTTCGCCACAATGAAGAAGTCATTTAGCGACAACGGACGCGATATAACGGGCCGTTGTCGGCATGGAGCCGACCCCTTATCCCCTCGGTGGGAAGGGGTCGTGGCCATGGGAATCCCTTGCGCGGATTCTGCCGTCACGACGATGGATGATCAACTCCGACTCTTGATTGGAGCAGATGCGTCGACCGAGCTTTATTGCCTCGCTCTGCGTTGTCGTAACGAAAGAAGCGCGACATGCCCCTTCGCCCTTAACCTGCCAATTGCCATCCGAACGCTTCGTAATGTGCTGATTTCTACCTTTCATAATCACCTCGCCTTCAACTCTGAACTTGCCGATGTGTCTACAGCATGAGATATGTGACAGAAGCCCTCGTGCCGTTTTTTCAAAAGTGTAAGCACTGGCGCGGACAAAAAACGAAGCGCACACAGCAGGACCGTTGACCCACCATGATCTACCCGGCGAGCAGGGTGATTCATTGGAAGCGTCTTTAGCGTACGGGACGGGTATCTACGCCAGCTGGCTCTTGCCGTTTTCCGCATGTTCACGGTGCGAGAGAGCGACATCGTTGACAGCACATAACATTCCCCGCACGGTAACGTCTTTTACGGTGCCTCAAATCTAAGCTCAACCGCCGAGGCATTCCAGGGCATCCCGCGTAACCCTATTAACAAAACGCCTAAATACACATCATTACACTCATGAAAAAAGGGCAACACTCTCTTGTCGAAAGCGTCACCCTTAAAGCTCCCGTAGAGCTTTTGTATCACAGGACAATATCCTACACCATCTCAATGAGATGAAAGGACACATCTAGGCCTGTCGGGTAAAAGCGTGGGCAGGCCACGAATGAACGAGACGACAGCAGGACTAACGGTCACCGCAATCAAAAGAGCCCAAATAATGCAGCGCACCCTTCACTCGCGGAGCATTAGGGTCTTCACCCAAGAAATTGACGCTGTAAGAAGGAGATCCAACGTAAACGTGAGTCTTACCGGCCTCGCAACAGAACAAAATATCGCCAGCGCTGTTCTGTGTCAAAGTGTTGCAATTCGAGTAATAATCAAGCTCGTCTGACGGGGCTTCTCCTACAACAATCAACCGAGGCTCCAACTTATCCAGCCATGTCTTAGGGACGCGACCGGACTTCCGTCCATGATGCGGCGCAAAAAGAATGTCCACAGGCGAAAGCGCAATGTCATCTTCGATCGCCTCCATGTAGTCATTCTCCATGTCACCAAGCCAAAGCGCACGGATCCCTTCATCAAGAGAGTAGACAATCGCAGGACTAATATTATTGGGTTTATCAGAGCTTTCGGCATCCCGCAAAGCATCCCGAAAGGTCTCATTATTCACATCGGGCCAGAGGACGCTAATCCCAGCAGAACCGCGCTCACCATCAGAAACGTTCATCCATTTGCGCTTACACCCCTTGTATATTTTGTAAGCGCACGACGACTCCTTCAGATCTTTATACTTTTTGAAACTCTCAGTCTCCGTGGACTTGGAGACATTATTGTCAACGTAATAGAAATTCTTAATAAGCCCGAGCTCATCAAGATACTCAATACCCTGAATATGATCTTGGTCCGGATGCGTACTGATAAAACGAACGACGCCCTTTTTCCCTGCAAGGTTTTTGACCTCATCAAGGATTTCCGACTTACGCTCATCGGTAATATTACAGTCAATCATGCTGAAGTTATCAGTATTGTGATTGATATAAAACATGTCGCCGTTATCAACGGATAGAGACTTAATCTCGCTCATGGTTATCACACTCCTCAAGATTGAAGTTGATTCGTTTTTCTACATACCGTTCCTGCTTGATCCAGGAGGCAACAAATAAGGCGATAAAAGAGCACAGCGCCGCTGGAAGCCGATGAGATTCCGGCAACAATGATGCAAGCAGAATAATTACGAGCAGGACACCGGCCCCCGCCAGGCTGCGATACATATTTGAAATCATTAAGAGCTGCTCGACCTTTGGATCGCGTTTCTGAGCATATGCAAAGGCAGAATAGTCCCGCTTTCCGGTCGGTTGTAGTTTGCGGACCAAAGGTTCAATGCAAAGAGAGCCAATCCGCGACGCAATAAGACCGAGAACATAACTCATCACAAATAGTGCCAGCCAGTTAGAGCAGTCGATACAACTGCCCAACGGCATCTGACTGACGGAATATGTTACGAGTGCACCCGGTAAGAGCACATTGAACAGATCGTAAGCAGAGATTTTTCCAAGCAAATCATCTAGATAGTTATTGGCCAATAATTACGCACCTCCAAGAATCCAAAAGCCATCCTTCGCATTTTTTACAAACTAACCAACCCCGCCACGCAAGTGTCAGGTTCTTGAAGAAGAGCTATTTGGAAATGATTTGAACAAACGGGGGCGCATACTGCTGTTGACCAATAAGCGCACACGCCCCTAAAAAAATTTAATGGACCATCAATATGGCCTCGATTTTGACAACTATTCCATCCGACTCCTTCCGAACAATTAGGTTGTAATGGGGAAACGACGCTTCTCGTTGTTTCAATTGTAGCCCTTCGCCAGTTCCATATCCTGTTTTCTTTTTTGATGATGAGCACAAGATGTTGTGTTTTAACAGGTAAACGCAGCTAAAATAATGCGGAACTTATTCACGCGAAATTACGAGTCAGCTCATCCCCTTGTAGACAGCGCCCTTGACCTGCATGAAAACATAATTAGACTCAATCGCTTTCGCCCGGTACAAAGTCATCCACATCGAATACCTGTTCGAAATTAACAAAAGATTTTGCTTGACCAACATGTTGAGACGCCCGCTTATTGCCCGGTCGTAAGCCGCAATAAACTAGGCAGCAGCCTCGCTGACTTTTCCTGAAAGGCCTCAGTGGCGAGTCTCGAAGAAGCGGAAGACGGCCTCATGTTGAAGCTCCCGCATCGCGTATAGTCAACCCAGTACAGGTCAGAGCGCCGCCGGGGACCAAAGCGGGACCGCTCCCCCTCCCCAACATCCCCCAGAAAGTTCGCTGATGTTGACTGGGGTTCCCGTAAAATAATCCCCAACTAAATATGTGCGGAGTGCTGGCCTGGAGCTGCCTTCGGACCCTATTGGCTGCTCACCGAGAGGCTCCGCTATGAAACGACCCCTTTACTACCTGCTCTGCGCGATCGCGTGCACGTCCATGGTCGGCGCGACGATGCCTATGGCAGCCATCGCGGAGGCCATACAGCCTCGGGCAACAGCCGAGCAGCAGGCGCAAGCCGACGCCACGAGCAGCGACACAGGCAAGGCCGAATACGTCACCAACACAAGCGCGACAGCAGATACCGCAGAAGACAGCACCGCAACATCCACCGGCACCAGCGCAGCCAACACGGAAAGCGCCGACGCCACAGACACCGCCACGCCCGGCACCGCCGCCGCAACCGACACGGCCACCACAACCCCCGCCCCATCCCTCCGCACCCAAGCCACCCCCACGCCCGCCGCAATCTCCGCCACGTCGCAAACCACCTACGCCCACTCCGCCACCGCAACCCAAAACGGCGTCACCTTCACCGTCTCCTGGAACGACGCCCCCGCGGGCACCGCGACGACCTTCCACGTAACCCAGGCCAACGGCTCGTCCCAGGCCAAGGCGCGCATGGACGTGCCCACCTATTGGGACGGCGGCAGCCAGGAAAGCGTCTGCGACCCGTCGCGCCCGGCATGGGCCAGCTACTACAGCCTGGGCACCGCGGGCCACGACTTTACCTTTGACTTCACGGCGTCGGGCACGTACCGCATCTACTTCTACTTTATGGACAACGACAGAAACGACCCCCAAAACGACAAGGGGATCTACTACCTGCGCACCACGGCGGAGGTGACCGTAAACGACGCCGCCCGCCCGAGCGTCACGAAGATCGTCAACGACGCCGTGGACCTGTGCAGGCAACAGACAAACGGCTCGGAATACGACATGGCGCTGTGGCTCCACGACTGGACGCTCGACCAGCTGGAGTACGACCACAGCCTCAACTGGTGCTCGGCCGAAAGCGGCCTCACGCGCCACCAGGGCACCTGCGAGAGCTACCAGTGCATCTACTCCAAGCTCCTTGACGCCGCGGGCATCGCCAACGGCCGCATCACCGGCAACGGCCACACCTGAAACGCCGTAAAGATCGACGGCAAATGGTGCCAGATGGACCTAACCTGGGACGACACCAGCGACAACTGGTACGGGGACCTGGACCAGCGCCATCTGTACTTTGGCCTGACCGACGAGCTCATGGCAATCGCCCACTCCGACCACACGGCAAACTACCAAAAGGGCGACTACGCCTACCGCTCAACCGACCTATCCAACAATTACTTTGTGCGAAACGGCAAGGCCGATGAATAGGCCGAGAAGTATGCCGACCGCATTCAGCAGCAACTGGATACCAGGGAAGAAAGATTTTCCATTGATGCCGATAATCAGTCTTTCCCGCCGAGCATCTCGGGAATTCAGAATGGGATTGTTGCGTATGCGATGAATCAAATAGACCGGAAGACCGCTGGAAACAAAGACTATCTATCTGCCGAGTCGAAGGTCGAGATGACGTCGAGCAGCAGCTGAACCGCGGCAGGGGCTCGACACCTGCTCGGTGGATGCCGTCCCCCATGCGGTGAAGGTGAGGGGGATCCAGCCCGAGGGGATGTAGGAATGCGATAGGAAAGTCATAGATGCGGGCGTGCTGGCTAAAATGGGTCGGCCGGGATTGGTCAATCTCGGCCGACTATATTTGGCTAAATTATTCCATCGCTAACACAGAAAGCTCGCTGATGTTTACTGGTGTTTCCGAAAACCCCAACAAAATATGCGCGGCATGCTAGCCCGGTGCTTCTTTTGGACCCTATCGCCTGCTCCCAGAGAGGCTCCGCTACGCCCCCCATCGCCCACCATGTGCAATCGCGCGCATGTCCATGGCAAGCGCACCAATACCCATGGCGGTCATCGCAGAAGCCATGCGGCCTCAAGCAACAGCCGCGCAACAGGCACAAACTAAGACAGCAATAAGCGATACTGACAAGGCCGAAGGGACCACAAGCTCAAACACCACCGACTCAAGTGATTCCGCAGTAGATGTCAAAAGAGACAACAACGCCGCCCCCGTCAGCGCGACCAGCGCAACCGACAGCACCATCCCCCATTAGCTTCCTCATCGAGCAGCGCGCTGGGCGCCTCCTCGATGGTCTTCCTCGGAGGAGTCTTCATTTCCTTGCACAGCAGTTCCTCGTCGACCGTTACGATGTTCGCAAATTCGGCACGTATCCCATTCGTCTGTGATTCGCTGCTTAGCCGCCAGAGACCACATGACAGAGCGCGGACCGTGCTCCGTCATGTGGTTGTCAATTTCCAAAAAACTTGACGTTACCAGTGATGCGGTTTCAAACCGGTTAAAAAGGGGTATCGACCCAAGCCGATACCCCTAATGCAAGCACGCTTTAATCCAATTAAGCCATTATCAATACTGCTTTATCGGATCAGCGTACATCGTGAATTGAAAGCCAATCCAGCAACCTATCGAAGCTCTCTGTAAACTAGATCCCGTTTTTCGTGAAATAGCATATTCGCGGGTACATCTTTAGAAACAACGCTATTCGCAGCGATGACCGCATTATCGCCAATGGCTACACCTTTAAGCACCACGACATTCGCGCCAAGCCAGACGTTGTCGCCAATATGCACGGGCGCTGTCGTAGTCGGCTGGTCCCGATACATGATCCCATCCTGCGACATACCGTGGTCGAAGTCATACACATGGACGTTTGGACCAAATAGGCAGCCTCTACCAATCTCAATTCGTTCATGAGCAATCAGGACGCAACCGTAATTGAAAGACGTTCGTTCACCGACGCTAATAACGCCTTTATCCGATACGCGACAATAAAACGGTCGCCTGAAAGCCTTCGTCATGGTTATCTGGCCAGGGAATCTCCCTGCAAGAAACGCCAACTTACCCCGGACATAAATCCAGGTCGCCACATGCTCAACAAAGTCCATTAAATTCAAGAGAAACGCCCCTAGTAACTATTTCCTTTTAATAAGCTGTTTCACAAGAGTCTTGAGAGATTTCACGAAGCCGTAGGCGCCAACAAACCGAGCAGTGCCCTCGAACCCCTTATGCTCATAAGCCTTCCAGAAACCATCAACGTTACCCTGCGGAGAGGACGACCTCTCCAGCATCGGATTACCGGGCAGCACCTCTTCAAGAGATATATCTGTTACGCCGGGCTCAAATACACCAGATGCGACAATACGCTCGGCTAGCTCACTATTAACCATAACAACAGAAAGTCCCTTATGATCATTAAAACCTTTGCGAACTCGATCGACGCCAAGAAAATCAGCAAGAGTAAAGTCGGAAACCCTGTTGACGTCGGTATAGGCGCAGTTATAACAGCTGGAATTTAAAGCGTTATTGCTATAGAACACATCTCGCCAAGTATTAGATTCAATCGTGTCATAGAGAGCAGTGCCGTCGTCCAAGAGAGCCTTCTCGACATGGACTCCCCAACCTCTGTCCTTGGGGCGATGAAAATATTTGATGACCTTCTTTCCGGACTTTTTTTCCAAAAAGGAAATGTATTCGCGGAACATACGATTACTAGGTGTGCCATGGCAGATTAAATCGCAGGTAACCAACTGTCCGGAATAGTTTTTCTTAGATAGAAAACTCCTAAGACCCGCAATTTGGCATGGGGTTCCGCTGTAGAGCACGTCAAGACCTTGTTTCAAGTCGTTATATGCTTCGACATATGAAGAGCCAACGAAGCCCTGTGAGTATTTTGAGCCTCGACAAGATTGCGCGTCGTCAACAGAGGCACAACGCCGCTGAACAACGCGGAAATCTTCATCGAAGCAAGCGCCGTAAACGACGCCGCCATTATTTAGGACGTAAGTAGCCAAGGTCCAAAACGCGGCACCCGAGGAACTTTTTGCGCGTTCGGCGTCGTCAGCCTGATAAGCCAATACCCGACGAGAGTTCATCTTCAGATCGTCGCTCGTCAAACCATTAGCCGGACATACCCTCTGGCACAAACCGCACTCAACACATTTTGATTCGTCAATCTTCGGACGGTAAAACCCATGAGAGTCTTCTACAATCTGAATCGCCGATCGAGGACACACAGACAGACACGCAGAGCACCCGGTACAGCGTTGACTATCTTTGCAGATATCCATGGAATCCCTCCCTATCGTTAAGAATCATCTTGTCTGAGCCGCAAATAGCAAACGCCGCCACACATGAAATGAAATACGGTATGTAGCACTGCGGATCGTATAAAGGGTTGCCTGAAAAGCAATAAATTAGAAAGAAAATCTGAACACCCAAACAGGCCCACAAGCAAAAGGAGTCCCCATAAGGACCTTCCTCTAAAAGAGATTCAGATCGATGCATGGCTGCAAGGATGGAGAGAAACGCGGGCACAACAAAAGCCGCAAGGCCAATCACACCCGTCTCGGCAAGCAACTGAAGGTATACGTTGTGAGCACTCATCGACGAAAAGCCAAGATTGCTGTACATTGCACCAAGGGAGGTAGTGGCAACATACTTGGAATAAGTCCCCCAACCACAACCAAGTAAGGGTTTTGCATAAAACATACTCCAAGCGCAATCGTACAAATAGCTTCTGCCATTGCCCGTTTCATCATCTGAAAGCTCAATAAACCTCTCAAGAGTCGCCTGAACAGCGGGAACAAACGTAGCAAGAACGCCGACAGCTATTACAGCGATTGCAGCAACAACCAAGGTCTTGAGCATCGTCCCGGTAAGCTTCTTTCTATTTACGAACAGATACGAGATGACGATAGCAGCAACGGATGCAACCAAAGGACCCCGCTTAGTAGTCAGAAAAAGCGCAAGCAAGAGCATCAGGCTCAGCATCAAATCTTTAATCCGAACCTTTTCCCTGCCACCAGCAAGACCACAGGCCCAAGAGACGAGACCCAAACTCAAATAAATCGAATTAGTGCTGTAGTGCGCCGTGAAGCCAGAGCGATAGTCCCTAGCCATATAGCTACCTGAAAAGAAGGCAGATTTAACTGGCAGATAAAGTGCGGGGACTAGCCAGAAGACGATGGTGCAGAACGCATGAAATGCTGCAAAGGCGACAAGAACCCTAAGGCATGAAGTGACCCAGGATCGCTCGCCTGCCGCAACATACATGCACAGAAATAGAAGCGTATAAACTACGAGCAGGGTTAAATTAGCCACACCGTATATCAAACTATGAATAAAGAACAGCACAAAGAAAGGTGCCCAAGCCAGCTCAAGGCCAAATCTTTTGCAAGCAAATCTTCTGTTAGTCACAAAATGCAGGAGAAACGCCGTAGCAGATAGCAGGAGGCAGACATCGAGTGCAAGCGCAGAAGCAGCGAGCGATTGGCAGAAAAAGGCGTAAAAGAGCAGTGGAATGAACACCATGGACCCATCATTTAGGGAAAAGCGTCGCTCTAACTCAGAGCAAGACTCAACACCGGCCCTAGACGCGCTGAAATAATTCATCCTATTTAATCCTCATAAAACGACCAATAATCGAACTATAGCTAGGCCTGTCGAAGAAATAGAGCGTCGCGCATGCGGCGACTGCGCCCCAAATGACAAGACCGATGGCGACCGCAATCCATCCTGTCCAACTTCCAGCGAAGCAAGACAGTAAATAGCCAGGCATGGCCACGAGAACGGTCTGTAATACATACACGCCAAACGACCAAAACGAACTCGAAAGAGAGTCCTTCGAGATTTTACGAGGCTCGTAGAGCAAAAGGTCAATCACGCGGTATAGATTGGATACGCAGGACGCAGCAATTGTGCCGACGACCCCAAAACGCATTGTGAGTGGGATACCCAAGACGATAATGATTGCAGCCTGCAAGCAGGTCTGCGCCCTAGTCTCACGGTACATGCCAGCAGCAATTACAAGTAGGCCCTGGGACGACTTGCCATGATAGAGAAAAACATTTAGGACGACGAGGAAACCGAGCAGGACATTGTGGTAATTTGCATCGTGAAACCCGCCTGCATACAAATCAACAAACGGCATAATCAATGAAAAAGCACATCCGCATGCCACAGCGGAGACTGCGTACACAAGCGCTCGATATGGCTTATAGGAAGACCGAAGACCCTCGTAGTCTCCCTCAGCAATCTGTCGACCAAAGAGCGCCTGAAGCCCTGTACCAAGGACATTCGGAATCATCTGTAGCCCCGTAGATACGAGCATGTAAACAGCAAGAACGCTAACTTCACTCATGCTCCCACAGAGGAAGGTCGCCAAAATAACGGGCGCGCCCGACTGAACGGCTCCCAAGATTTGGAGAAACAACGCATCCCATCTCTGGGGTAGCTGATAGTCACCGTAATCAACCTTGCAATTGAGCTTCGGATAATGGCGGCGTGTATACAGAGCGAGAATCAGGCTGCGCGCAAAAACCGCAGAGAGAGCCAACGCATAGACAGCGACAACAGGAGCATGGAGATAGGCAAACAAGAAAATGACGGCCGTGTTAACCAGCGTGAAGACCGTCGATGCGAGTTGAATGAGCCAGTTCTTTTGATCGGCGGTAAGGAAAACTTGGTACTTGGCGAGGGAAAAGAAATCCACGACGATCTTGGCACCCAACAGGAAGGTAAGCACCATGATCTCCCAAGGCGCAAGCGAACCTACCGAGACAAATATGGGATAAACGACCGAAAGGCCAACCAGCAAGACAAGAAACAACATGCCCGACTTCTGATAAAAGACCTTCGAGGCCGAAGCCACGACGTTAATCCCATCCCAGTCGCCCTTAGCAATAGGCTTATATAGAGCGAAGGTCGCCGCACCAGAAATACCAGCTTCGACAAGTGCGAAATAACCAATAAACTGAGTTAGAGAGGTCACCAGACCGTTAACCTCGGATCCATATACGCCAATAATCGCCCTTGGGACGAGGAAGCCGGCAACGATAGCGGTCAACTGGTAGACCAAGTTCCAAAAAGTATTCTTTGCAAACATAAGCCAGAAACGACACCTACAATCCAATGCAGCGAGCGATAAAGG
Source organism: Collinsella sp. AF11-11 (assembly GCF_003465485.1). Lineage (NCBI taxonomy): Bacteria > Bacillati > Actinomycetota > Coriobacteriia > Coriobacteriales > Coriobacteriaceae > Collinsella > Collinsella sp. AF11-11. The sequence goes on from NZ_QSAS01000004.1 coordinate 68,465, forward strand.
CACGCGCTGTATCACGGTCATGTGAGAGGGTCTGGTTTGCATGACCATAGTCAACAGCCGAAGTAACGACCTCGTCTCGATACAGACAACCCTCAATTCCATAACGTGCGAGCAGGTCTGTAATCCTGACGTTACTCTGAACGGCGGAGTCCGACGTTTTAACGACAAACGACTTATTGAAATTCATGGAGAAGCAGGCGCCGTGGAAGGAGTCCGTGCAAACAAACGACGCCTCACTAACAAGCTTCAAGAAAGCAGCCGGACCGATACCCCTCACGTTAATCATGCCGGGGAATTTCTTCGTGTTGTAATGAATGCAGACGACAGGAACGCCGAGCTCGCTGGCGATCTTCCTAGCTCGATCCACGAGTTTTTGCTCAGAGTTAAGCGTATAAAGCAGAACATAGGATTGAGGTATCGTATCCAAGCCGTCATCTGAGGCTAACGCCGACCAGTCATCGCCCGTAAGAAGCAGGGTCGGATCAGGCATAAATACAGATTCGAGCCCCATCTCGCTAAGGACCTCCATAGAGCTCGGTTCCCTAACGGAAAGACCAGTGAACTTTGCCAGCCTGTCGGCCGCGCCTTCATCGCATGCCAAAATGGATTCCGCCGTCGCATCTCCCAGACTGGCAGCATAAGACGCGACCTTTGTAACTTCAGCGATGCCTTCACCCAAGAAGACTGGGTCATGCCCATTAACCCGAGGATTGAAAACCTGATCGCTGCCAATGAGGACGCAGTCGAGGCTCTTGGCTCTATCAATAAGAGCTTGCTTATCCAGCTTTCCCGTAGGGCTTAGATTGCGCTTAGCAAATCGACTGAACGAATTAAGTCTCTGGCGCTCAAAACCCCTGCGAAGGAAATAGCGAACGGCATCCGAAGGATTGAACGAGAAGCACGTACCCAACTCTCGATCATCGAGTTCCTTATTGCTGTAATTGAGCACTTCGCAGTCGCAGCCCAACGACATCACGGTCCTGCGCAGAGCACATGCTTGTAGCGAAGCACCATAATTTACGGTATTCGAAAATGTGAGGATGCCTATGCGTTTCAATATCTTACTGCCTAACTATTCGCAAGCTCGTTAAACCAAATTGATGATGTAACCTTCAGTAGCGTTATCGGTTTCGATAATCTTGCACGGGTTGCCAATGACTATCGAATGATCGGGAATATCCTGGTTAACAAAGGTATTGGAGGCAATAAAGACATCGTTTCCAATGGTCACATTACCTGCAACCGTCGAGTTAATACCGAGATATACGCGGTCACCAATCGTAGGGACGCCCTTTCTATGGCCACGGTTTTCTTGGCCGATGGTGCATCCCTTATGGATGTTCACGTTACGGCCGAACTTCGCGCCGGCGTTTACAGTAATGCCGTAAGGGTGACCAATGTAGAAGCCTTCACCAATTTGAGTTGATGGCGAAATCTCGAGTCCACACTTCCTGGAAAGATGTTTCCTCGGAAGCGTGAAGAGGAGTTTTCGCAAACCCCCTGCCTGACACATCCTTAGATAGAAAACATAGCGGTAGCCAAAATCACCTAATAACCGGCCGAGCTTTACGCCTTGCGTACCGAAATAGTGATAAGTATCTTTAGCGAATACGTCCACTCTAACTTCTCTCTCCTCTAGCAATCTTTTCGCGAACAACGCCAAAGATTCTCTTAGTTCCTACAACCAAGCCACCGTCACTAAGCTCCATGAGAATTCGACCCAAAATCTGCGAAAGCCTTCGCCCAATGAAAGGGGAACACTTACGCACAACCTTCCGCTTGATGCGATATTTGGGCTCAACCCAGCTTCCCGAAGAGCGATGGATGCTGTAGGTTTCACGCTTGATGTGATAACCGCCGAAACCGTAAACGGGGTTGAACGCTTTGGAATCCAAGGCAAGCCAGCCACCGAAATGCTGCTCTTTATTCACGCGTTCAAAACCGATTTTTTGAAGCTCAGCAGTGAATACCTCATTCACCGTGATCTTGTCGAGAAAATCAGGATCACAGGAGAACTCCATCGACTCATATCGTTCCACGCATGCGCGAATTACAGGGTCATGAGGCTCAACAGCAACAATCAAGCCGGTGGTGGCAGTCAACGAGGATTCTTCGATTGCAGTGAAAGGAATGGTTTCCATGAGAGGCGATATGTCTCGTATGAGCTCGCTGCCGATATCCATATAGATGCCGCCGTACTCATACAAGACCTTAAAGCGAGCGTAGTCCGACACAAATGCCCAGAGGCCCGCCGCATACGCGCCCCTTGACCAAGAGCATGATGCGAAGTCGAAGTTATCCTCATTCCACTGCTTGACCTCAAACCCAGGCGCAAACTTCTCCCACGAAGCCAAGGACCTCACAGCAGTCTCAGAGAGCGGATTGCCTCCGAACCAGCAGTAATGAATAGTCTTATCCATCGTCACGCTCCTAAATGTGCAACTTGGAAATAAGAAACGGAGTCTGACGGGTCTCCAATATCGTCCAAGAAAGCGAGTCTCACCGGCAAATATCTTCGTAAACCATGCCAAGCCGGTTCATAAACGCCGTAAGGGAAAAGGCATCTTTTATGCGAGCTCGTCCCTGAATTCCAATCATTTCCTTGTAAGAGATATCGCTCATGAGATTCTCGAGCTTAGTGGCCAACGCATCAACATCATCAACTGGAAACATAATTCCGTCTACGCCGTCGGTAATGACTTGTGGAATACCCCCGACAGGAGTCGCAATGGTAGCAAGTCCGTACGACATTGCCTCAAGCACACTCATAGGCATGCCCTCATTCTTCGAAGGAAGGCAGAACATGCTACTGTTGCGAAAGGCTTCGTCTTTTTTTTCACCTTTAGCCCAGCCTATAAAGCTGCACCTGTCACCAATTCCAAGTTCATCCGCCAGTTGTTCATATGCTGGCACATCCCCGTCTCCGCCAAAGACAAAACGCGCATCGGGATGAGTCTTAAGAACGCGCTTAGCAGCGCGCAAAAGTAAATCCGGACTCTTGCGCGCATCAAGACGCCCCATGAACAAAACCGTATTGCACGAATAATCAATAGCGTTAACCTCAGGAACGTCAACGGCGTTATGCACCACCACGATACGATCCAAGGAACAGATGTGCCTTTTTAGAAGGAATTCCTTCCACTCCTCCGACAGAACGACCACCTTTGAGCAACATTCAAAGGAATGCGAGATATCGCGTCTCTCAGCCTCGCTACATTCTTCGTCAAACCAAACACCGAACTCGCTACCATGCAGATGGAGAAGAACGGGTTTGTTTCGAAAGAAGGCCGCCCTCATGAAGATCTTTTTTCGGCGATAGCTGCCACGAGACGCCATATGCACATGTACGAGATCGCACGCGTTGAGCCTACTGAGATATTTCATATAAGCCACAAGGGCAATGGAGAGCTTCTTGAACTTCCCGCCCTCAGCAGTTGTCGAAATGAATTCTATTGAACCTTCGTTACGATTCGACCACTTCATAATGTTGTTTTCAACCGTGGAGATGCCACCCATAGCATCAAGACTCGGGCCAATCATCAACACTTTAGGCATTATCAGCGCCTAAAGATCTTTTAGAAGAAGGGCAAGACCAATCGCAGTACTTTTCTAAATGGGAAACAGTTGGCAAAACAAACAAATCGCCAAGCTCTCGGTCAAGTCTATCGGGCTGCTCCTCTAGTGCATAGAAGGGATCGTATCCGCCTCCGGTATAGAAAGTCATCTCGCCAAAGTAAGGTTTACCGCTAATGTTGTACCAGTCAACCCGCACGTGAGGGAAACCATCAGAGAGTTTCTCGGAAAGCTCAAGCATAAGTTCGTAGTTCTCGGGCTTTACAGTAGGCTCATGCTCAGATACCTCATGGTCGATATCGCCACGCTGCTCCCATTCAGTAGAAAAGTACTGCATTTCATGATTAGTGAAACGATCGGCGTCCGTCTGAACAAGAGCTGCCTTACCGTCAAAACAATAGAATTTGTAATCAGTCGGAGTCGCTCTTCCAGGTTCATCAAGAAATGCTTCCGCCACAATGCGAGGCGTGATACCGAGATAAGCCCACTCCCTGCCCTGCCAATACCAGTTTCTATGCAAGGCAACATTCAGACGTTTCTTGGCCTCAACAAAATCAAAATTCGACTTATCCGTGCAAACAAATGTGCTCTGCGAGTCGTGAGTACATTTAAGCACAAACTTTTCCGGCAATTTATCGAGATCGATCTCTTCAGCTGCATTGAAAACACCGAAAAGTGGCACAAGATACTCGGACCCAATACGTTGTTCGACGAAAGAGCGCACGCCATATTTATCTGCGAGCTGAGTCAAAACTGGATTATGGTAGTTAAGCTTGTACCACTGCAGCTTCTCATTGAATGTCTTAGGACACTCGAAATCAGGCTCGTAATGAAGTTTGGCTTTGAAGTAGAGACGCATATATGCCTCGTCAGGAATGAAGCGCAGGTTGTTTTTAAGAGAAAGAGTAAACCTCTTTTTTAGCTTCACTATTTACCTCCAATAACGTCCGCAATTCGCTCACTCGCATGTCCGTCACCGTAAGGATTCGACGCATGACTCATGACCTCGTACTCGGCCTGATCGCTGAGCAGGCGGCTGAACTCGCGGTAGATCACGTCCTCCTCGGTGCCGACGAGCTTCAGCGTGCCGGCCGCCACGCCCTCGGGGCGCTCCGTGGTGTCGCGCATGACGAGCACCGGCTTGCCCAGACTCGGGGCCTCCTCCTGGATACCGCCGGAATCGGTGAGGATGAGGTGGCTCGCGGCCATGAAGTTGTGGAAATCGAGCACCTCGAGCGGGTCGATGATGTGCAGGCGGTCGAAGCCGTCGAGCTCCTCGTGTGCCGCCTTGCGGACGAGCGGGTTCATGTGGATGGGGTAGATCGCCTTTGTGTCCGGATGCTCCTCCATCACGCGGCGGATGGCGCGGAACATGCGGTGCATGGGCTCACCCAAGTTCTCGCGGCGATGCGCCGTGATGAGGATGAGGCGGGAGCCCTCGGCCCAATTGAGCTCAGGGTGGGAGTAGCCCTCGCGAACGGTGGTGCGAAGGGCGTCGATTCCCGTGTTGCCGGTGACCCAGATCTTCGAATCCGGCTTGCCCTCGTCCAGAAGGTTCTTCTTGCTCGCCTCCGTGGGTGCGAAGTAGTACTCGCTCACGATATCGACCGCCTGGCGGTTGAACTCCTCGGGCCAGGGGCTGTAGATGTCGTGCGTGCGCAGGCCGGCCTCCACATGCCCAACGGGGATCTGCAGGTAGAAGCTCGCGAGCGCCGCGGCGAAGCTGGTCGTGGTGTCGCCGTGGACCAGGACCACGTCGGGCGTCTCGTCCTCGAGGACGGCCTTGAGCTTGAGCAGCACGTCGCACGTCACGTCGAACAGCGTCTGGCCCGGCTTCATGATCGCCAGGTCGTGGTCGGGAGTCACATCGAAGACGCGCAGAACCTGGTCCAGCATCTCGCGGTGCTGGCCGGTCACGGTCACGACGGTCTCGAACTCATCCGCACGCGCCTTGAGCTCGTTGGCGAGCGGGCACATCTTGATTGCCTCCGGGCGGGTGCCGAAGACGAGCATTACCTTCTTCAAAACGATTTCTCCTGAAGAGTCACATGGTCTTACAGCTTGTAGACGTTCTCTCCGTCGCCGCAGACGTTGCGCGGGTCGATGAGGACGCGCTCGCCGAAGATGCCGGGGTTGTCCGTGACCTGGGAGTGGCCGACCATCACGATCACCATCTCCAGTCCGTCCAGGAACTCATCCATAGAGTGGACCTGGCCGGGAACCTCGTCGCGCTCGACCCACGGATCGTAGACCTTGACGGAGCCGGCGCAGAGGTGCTCGGACATGGACTCGAGCATCTGCAGCGTCGGGGACTCGCGGACGTCGTCGACGTTCTCCTTGTAGGTGAGGCCGTAGATGCCGACCTTCGAGGCGTCCGTGATGCCGCGCTCGACCATGACCTCGTGGGCCCGGTGCATGACGTACTCGGGCATGGAGGCGTTTGTCTGCAGGGCGAGGCGGATGAAGTTGGCCGTCTCGGGGTAGTCGCCGACCAGGAACCACGGGTCGACCGGGATGCAGTGGCCGCCGACGCCCGGGCCGGGGTTGAGGATGTTCACGCGCGGGTGCTTGTTGGCGATGCGGATGACCTCGGCGACGTCCATGCCGCCGATGCGGCAGATCTTGGCGAGCTCGTTGGAGAAGGCGATGTTCACCGCGCGGAAGGTGTTCTCGACGACCTTGGTCATCTCGGCGGTGCGGATGTCGGTGACGGAGATCTCGCCCTGGCAGAAGCTGGCGTAGACCTTCGCCACGGCCTCGCCCACCTCGGGGTCGTCGGCGCCGATGGTGCGGTTGTTGTGCAGCAGCTCGTAGACCATGTTGCCCGGGATGATGCGCTCGGGGGCGTGGACGAGCCTGACGTCCTCGCGGCCGGCCTCTATGAGTAGCGGGCGAACGAAGCGGTCGATGGTGTTGGGCGAGACGGTGGACTCGACTACGAGCACGGCGCCCTCGGGCGCGACCTCGAGGACGGTCTTGCAGGCCGCCACGACGTAGCACGGGTCGATCTTCTTGTCTAGCTTGTCGTAGGGCGTGGGGACCGAGACGATGTAGGTGTCGCAGACCTGGTAGTCGGTGGAGAACTTGATTCCGGACTTCAGGGCGTCGGCGAACAGCTCGTCCAGGCCCTCCTCCTTGAAGGTGGTCTTGCCGGCGTTGAGCGTGGCGACGAGCTCCTCGTTGTAGTCCGTGCCCACGACCTCCACGCCGTGGGATGCCATCATGAGGGCGGTGGGCAGGCCGATGTAGCCGAGACCGATAACGTTAACCATTGCTATTCACCTTTCTTAGCGAACTTGTATTTATACGTGAGGGCGACGAATTTTAGGTTGCCGATGATGTAGCGTTTCCACAGCCTTCCGGGCTCCTGGATGAAGCGGTAGAACCACTCCAGGCCGTGCTTCTGCATCCACGTCGGAGCTCGGTCGGTTACGCCGGCAACAACATCGAAGCTGCCGCCGACGCCCATGACGAAGGGGATTCCGATCTGGTCGATGTACTTATGGACCCAGTACTCTTTCTTGGGAGAGGAGAAAGCGACGAACATCATGTCGGCTCCCGAGGCGGCCATATCGGATACGATCTGGGGCTCGTCCGCCTCGGTGAAGTAGCCGTTGCGATACCCTGCGATCTGGATGCCCGGGTACCTGTCCTCGAAAATCGCTTTGACCTTGGTGACCACCTCTTCCTTCGCCCCGAAGAGGTAGATGCGGTAGCCCTTCTCGGACGCCAGCCCGACAAGCCTCTGGAACAGGTCGATGCCCGTGACGCGTTCCCCGAGAGGAACCCCCAGCTTTTTCGCCGCCCAGACGATCGAGGCGCCGTCGGCGTTGATCAGGGGGCATTCGTTGACGATTGACGCGAGCTCGGGATCCGCCTCCATCAGGTTGACCTTGGAGGCGTTGATTACGACATGCTGGGTCGGTACGCCCCTCGCGATGATCTTCTCGATTTCATCCACCGTCTCGTCAAGCGAGATGGCGTTTACATACGTGTTCAGAATTGGATAACGATTGCCGGCTGACACTAGCACGCCCCGCTTCCCGTAATTACCTCGACGACAGTGAGTAGAACGATCTTGAGATCCGTGATGACGCCGCGCTTGGCTATGTACTCAAGGTCGCGCTGGACCATTCCGTCGAAACCCGTTGAATTGCGGTCCGTCACCTGCCACCAGCCGGTTATCCCGGGCTTCACGGCCAGGCGCTGCAGGTCGTACTCGGTGTACTCCGCAACCTCATTAGGCAGCGGCGGGCGCGGACCCACGACGGACATCTGGCCCAGGAATACGTTAATGAACTGCGGGAACTCGTCGATGGAGTGCTTGCGGATGAACTTCCCGATCTTGGTGACGCGGGGGTCCTCCCTCATCTTGAACATGGCGCCGGCGATCTCGTTTTGCTCCTTGAGCTCGGCGAGGCGCTCGTCGGCGTCCTTGTACATGGAGCGGAACTTCCACATGCGGAAGGTTGACAGGCTGCCGTCGGGGCGGGTCTGACCAACGCGGATCTGGCTGTAAAACGGGTTGCCCTCGCTCTCCAGGCGGATGGCCGCGGCCAGCACCAGGCTGGGTATGGCGATGACGGCCAGCACGCAGCCGCTGAACACGATGTCGAACGCGCGCTTGACGGCACGGTAGGCCAGGCGCGAGTTGTCCCAGTCCATGATGGATTGCATGGCCTTATATCGACCGGTGCCTTCACGCCGGTCCATGGCCTGAGCAATCAGCGCCGCCCCTACGGGCGCATTGCTCTCTGTCACTTCTTCATTAGCAGTCACGATAAAACTTACGTCCCTGTCCCCAGGACCCCCCCCCGTCCATGAATTCAAAAAACGAATGATTTGCCGGTGCAACGTCTCCCTTACGTTTTGCTGGGCACGTCGAGCGGAAGTAACTCCCTAAATGCGGAGTCGCCTTCGCCCACGTCCACCAGGCACCAGCGTTTATGACGGTCGATCTTCTTTACACGGGCCTCTTGCCCAACCAAGGGCCCCTGCTTTATATGCAGCACGCCGTCTTCAATACGCGCAATGCTGTTACGCACCACGCCGTCGTCATCGAGCACGCTGCGGTACCAATCCTGTGCATCGTCGGGCATGGGCATGTACGCCCGCTCCCTGCTACCGGCGATGCGGCAGCCAAAGCTCAGCTGGGCCAAGGCCCTATCGAGCGCAGCGGCATCGTGCGTGGCGACGAAGAAATATTCCTTATACATGGGTTTGGTTTGGAGCGACCAGGCGCCGTCCCGCTTAAACCAGAACTCCTTTTGCATCACAAAAGCGTCCTGCATCAGCTCGTGCGGGATAATGCGGCGGACCTTTTCGCAGGTCTCGCGCTCTTTTCCATTGGGGGTGTGGACCAGATACCAGCGGACGCGGCCGTGCTGGCTGCTGATGGTGGCGCCGTTAAAAGCGCCTGGCAGCTGCTCTTGGCGCCGTGCCGTCTGTTCCATGTTCTCGCCCCCCCCCTTTGGCTTTGCGATGCACGCAAATGCAGGGGCGTTTAGAACAGGCTTCTCGCTCGCAGCTAGGCGCAGTCGCAAAAGTACAGGTTTTTGTAGAGGGGTATGGAGATGTATCTACCGGCAGGACATTTTGCGTAATCTGGGCAATCGCTGATTAATTGCTCGTATAATTGTCTATGTCGAAAGATACAAAAACCTGTACCTTTTTGTGCAACAAAAAAGCCGCTCAACCAGCGGCTTTTCTAATTTTGGTAGGAAAAAAGGCGACCGCCCTGTGTGGACGGTCGCCTTTGTTAATTGTTGTGAAGCTTGCCTTAGGCGCGAGTCTTAATCTCCTCGGTCACCTTCGCAACAAACTCATCGACACCCATCTGAACGGTCTCGTTGGAGCGATCGCGGACGGAGATGTTGCCGGCCTCGACCTCCTTCTCGCCCAGGATGAGCATGTAGGGCACGCGGTCGATGCTGCGGGCCTCGCGGATCTTGTAGCCGATCTTCTCGTCGCGGTCATCGCAGACCACGCGAATGCCGGCCTCCTCCAGCTTGGCGCACACCTCGTGGGCGTAGTCGCGGCTCTTCTCAGAGACGGGAAGCGCCTTGACCTGCACGGGGGCCAGCCAGGTGGGGAACTTGCCCGCAAAGTGCTCAATCAGAATACCGATAAAGCGCTCGATGGAGCCAAAGCACACGCGATGCAGCATGATGGGGCGCTTCTTGGTGCCATCGGCGTCCACGTACTCCAAGTCAAAGTTGAGCGGCATCTGGAAGTCGAGCTGCACGGTACCGCACTGCCAGGTACGGCCGAGCGAGTCCTCCAGGTGGAAGTCGATCTTGGGGCCGTAGAAGGCGCCGTCGCCCTCATTGACCTCGTAGTCCATGCCCAGCTTCTCCAGAGCGGTGCGCAGGCCCTCCTCGGCGCGAGCCCAGTCCTCGTCAGAACCCATGGAGTCCTCGGGGCGGGTGGAAAGCTCAACGTGGTACTTAAAGCCAAACTTCTGGTACACGGAGTCGATGAGGTTGACCACGCCCACGATCTCGTCGGTCAGCTGGTCGGGACGCACAAACAGGTGGGCGTCGTCCTGGTTAAAGCAGCGCACGCGGAACAGGCCGTGCAGGGCGCCGCGCAGCTCGTGACGGTGCACCAGGCCAATCTCGCCGGCGCGAATGGGCAGCTCGCGGTAGGAGTGCGGCTTGGAGGCGTACACCAGCACGCCGCCCGGGCAGTTCATGGGCTTAATGCAGTACTCTTCGTCGTCAATAACGGTGGAGTACATGTTGTCCTTGTAGTGGTCCCAGTGACCCGAGGTCTTCCACAGCTGCTTGTTCATGATGAGCGGCGTGGAGATCTCCACGTAGCCGGCCTTGTGGTGAATCTCGCGCCAGTAGTCCAGCAGCGTGTTCTTAAGGATCATGCCGTTGGGCAGGAAGAACGGGAAGCCGGGGGCCTCGTCGCGCATCATAAAGAGGTCCATCTCGCGGCCGATCTTGCGGTGATCGCGCTTCTTGGCCTCCTCCAGCATGTGCATGTGCTCGTCGAGCTCTTCCTTGGTGGCAAAGGCGACGCCGTTGATGCGGGTGAGCATCTTGTTGTCCTTGTCGCCCTTCCAGTAGGCGCCCGAGACGCCGGTGAGCTTAAAGGCCTTGAGCGCCTTGGTGTAGCAGATGTGGGGGCCGACGCACATGTCGATGTAGTCGCCCTGCTGGTAGAAGGTGATGCGGGCGTCGTCGTCCAGGTCGCCGATGTGCTCGACCTTGTACTTCTCGCCGCGCTCCTCCATAAGGGCGATGGCCTCGGCGCGGGGCTTCTCGTACACGGAGAACTTGAGGTTCTCCTTGACGATCTTCTTCATCTCGGCCTCGATCGCGGGGAAGTCGTCCTCGCTGATCTTGACGCCCTCGGGCAGGTCGACGTCGTAGTAGAAGCCGTTGTCGGTCGCAGGGCCGTAGGCAAAGTCGGCCTGGGGGTACAAGCGCTTGATGGCCTGCGCCATGATGTGTGCGGCGGAGTGGCGGATGACGTGCGTGACCTCGTCCTGCGGGAGCTCGGCCACCGAACCGTCATTGTAGAGTGCCTTCATGGGTATGTTTTCTCCTCTCGGATGCCTGGTGCAAGTGCGTGCGATGCGCTCGGCATTTTTGACTTGCATCATTATAGGCAGGTTGCCTTGGTATACAAGCGCCCGCCGCACCTTAATGGCACGGCGGGCGATTTTCTACGCATGCTTCATCGTGTGGGGCGGGGCTGCGGGGCGCGCGTCTGCCTTTCGCATGGCGCGCGGTGCCCGTGGCTTGCGGCCGGCCCGGCGATGGATGCGTTACTGGATGCGAGTTCGGCAGTAGGGGCAGACCTTCCAGTGCGCATCGAGCGGGCGATGGCAGCTGGGGCACACGTTGCGAACCTGGGTGTCGCACACCGGGCACACGACAAAGTCCTTCTCGATGGGCGCGCCGCACTGCGGGCAGGTGCCGTACTGGGCAAGCTGGCGCTCGCGCAGGGCCATGTCCAGCTCCTGCTCCTCACGGTCGGCCGCGTAGGAGTGCGGGCGAAGGACCAGATAAGCAATGAGACCCACAAACGGGATGAGGGCGATGATGCCCCATGCCACGTAGGCGCTGGCGCCGCGGCGGCGAGCGTCGATGAACACATAGACGACCGACAGCACATACAAGGCGATGATAAAGCCAACGAAGGCATAGACGACGCCCATAAGCTGCGGCGACATGAGCTCGGAGATGTACTTGGACATTACGGGTACCTTTCGGGATATTAACAGTCCGGTCAAGTTTACCACGGGGTTTGTTTATATGGGACCACGGCTAGGGGCGGGGCCGGCGCGGACACAAACACCTCAATCTGTAACAGGTGGGAGCGGAATCCGGGCCTAGATGTTACAGATTGAGACACAGGGGTCCCTCCCCGACTTCAATCTCGATCTGTAACAGTTACTCGACAAAATCGGGTCCAAATGTTACAGATCGAGACATTCAAAATCCGTCGGAAGGTTTGTCTCGATCTGTAACATCTAGAACCCAAATCCTCAGCTAACTGTTACAGATCGAGACAAAGAGAACCGTCCACACCGAATGTCTCAATCTGTAACAGCTACTCGGCAAATACAGTCCCAGATGTTACAGATTTAGACAAACCATTCTCTCCCCGACTTAAATCTCGAACTGTAACATCTGGAACCCAAAAACAGTTCTTACTGTTACAGATCGAGAAGATCGTGCGCCTGTGGACTCAACATCTCAATCTGTAACAGGTAACGGCGCAGACCGCGAGGTTGGGCGGGAAGATCTCGCGTTCTAACGTGGCCGGCATCCGTGCTGAGCCGGCCCACGCCTGCCGTTGGCGGATGCAGTGGGGCTGTTCGCCGCATTGCCGCTGCACTGGGGGTCTGCAGACCGTAGGATAGTCTTATTGACAGCCTGTCAACTTGTCTGGGAGGCACTGTGACAGAAACGTTTGATATCGCGGTTGTGGGCGCGGGCATCACCGGGTGTGCCATTGCGCGGCAACTCGCGCGCTATGACCTGACCATTTGCGTGGTCGAGGCGGCCAACGATGTCGCCCTAGGCGCATCGAAGGCCAACGGCGGCCTGGTACACGCCGGCTACGATCCGGCGCCGGGCACCGTAAAGGCGCAGGTCAACGCCCGCGGCTGCGAGCTATATGGCACGTGGGCCCAGGAGCTCGGCTTTTTGTTTTGCCGCACCGGTTCGATGGTGCTGGGGTTTAACGACGAAGACCGCGCACACCTGGAGAAGCTGCGCCAGAATGGCGTGGCCAACGGCGTGCCCGAACTGTCGATTATCGGCCCCGAGCGCATCCGCGAGCTGGAACCACGCGCGAGTGCCGAGGCGACGTGCGCGCTGTGGTGTCCCTCCACTGGCTTTGTGGATCCGTTTGAGGTCGCCATCGCTGCGCTGGAGAACGCCGTGGCCAACGGCGTGACGTTTATTCGGTCGGCTCCGGTGGAAGCAATTGAGGTTGCCGGCGGCGAGGCTACCGACGGGGCTGCGCGCTTTACGCTGGTGACGCCTGTCGGCGATGTGCGCTGCCGCTATCTGATCAACGCCGCGGGCAACGGTGCAGCGGACATCTCGCATATGGCGGGCGCCGAGGAGTTCCAGATGGTCTGGCGCCAGGGCAACATCGTGGTGCTGGACAAGGAGCCGCGCGCGCTCATGCCGCTCTACCCCGTGCCCACGCCAGTGTCCAAGGGCGTAATCGTCACGGGCACGGTCCACGGCAACACCGTGATCACCGCGACGGCTGCCGTGCGCGAGCCGGGCGACACGCAGACCTACGCAAGCGATGTGAACGCGCTGCTGACGGGAGCACGCAAGCTGGTGCCCGATCTGGACACGCGCCGCGTGGTGCGCGCGTTTGCCGGCGGTCGACCGGTCATTCGGGGAACGAACGACTTCTTTATTGGGCAGTCGGCCGTGGTGCCGGGGCTGTTCCAGGCGGCAGGTATTCAGTCGCCGGGCGTGGCGAGCGCGCCGGCCATTGCCGAGCGCATGGAGCGCGTGATGCGCGAGGCGGGCGTTGCTTTGCGCGAAAGGGCCGATTGGGACCCGATTCGCCGCGCGCCGGACGACTTTGACCGCGTGCCGCTTGCGCGCAAGGAAGAGCTCATTGAATCCGACCCCGCCTGGGGGCAAATCGTCTGCCGCTGCGAAACGGTGCCCGAGGCCGAGATTGTTGCCGCGATCCGACGCCACCCGAGCGCGGTTTCGGTCGAGGGCGTCAAGCGCCGCTGCCGCGCCGGCATGGGTCGGTGCCAGAGCGGCTTTTGCCAGAGCCGCGTGGTAGCGATCCTGGCGCGCGAACTGGGCTGCGACCCCAGCGAGGTGTTGTTGGAGGATGCCGGATCTTGGCTGGTCCAGGGACCGCTGAAGGGGGTACGCTAGGATGGCGACGTTTGATATGCGCGACGAACGCGCGGAGGCTCGAACCGCAGAGGTCGAAGCCTCAGCGCCCGTGCAAACGCAGGCCTTCGACGCGGTCGTTATCGGAGGCGGACCTGCCGGCATGGCGGCCGCGCTTGCCGCACACAAGGCCGGCGCACGCGTGGCCATCGTGGAGCGCGAGCAGCATCTGGGCGGCATCCTCCGCCAGTGCATCCACCCCGGCTTTGGCCTGTCGCACTTTAAACAGGAGCTCACCGGTCCCGAGTACGCGCAGCGCTTTATCGACCAGGTGCACGCAACCGACATTGCGCTGTTCCTGAACAGCATGGTGCTTGGGATTGATTCAGGCGAGCCTGCGGAAGGCACCGCGGTCCATACCGTCACGCTCATGAGCCGCGCCGGCATGCTGCAGCTCACCGGGCACGCCGTCGTTCTTGCCATGGGATGTCGCGAGCGCACGCGCAGCGAGATCAAGATCTCTGGCAGCCGTCCCGCCGGCGTGTTTACGGCCGGCCTGGCGCAGCGATACATCAATATCGAAAACCTCAAGCCCGGCTCGCGCACCGTCATTTTGGGCTCGGGAGACATCGGGCTTATCATGGCGCGCCGCTGCACGCTTGAGGGGATTTCCGTCGAGGGCGTGTACGAGCTCATGCCGTACGCCAACGGACTGCGCCGCAATGTGAAGAATTGCCTGGACGATTTTGGTATTCCGCTGCACCTGTCCACCACCGTCACGCGCGTGATCGGGCACGACCGTGTGGAGGCCGTCGAGGTAAGCCAGGTCGACGAGCACCTGGCACCCATTCCGGGGACCGAGCGCATTGTTCCGTGCGACACGCTGCTGCTTTCGGTGGGGCTGATTCCCGAGAACGAGCTTTCGGTTGCCGCAGGCGTGGAGCTGGACCCACGTACGCGCGGCGCCGTGGTGGACCAGAGCTTGCAGACGGGCGTGCCGGGCATCTTTGCCTGCGGCAACGTGCTGCACGTGCACGACCTGGCCGACAACGTAACGTGTGAGTCCGAGAGAGCTGGCGCAGCTGCGGCGGCGTACGCGCTGGGAACCGGCGCGGGCGCCGTTCCGGACTGCGAGCTCACCGTCTCCCCTGCTGGCATTGCGGGATACGCACTGCCGGGACGCATTACGGCTGCGGCGCTCACCAAGCTGAACTTCCGCGTGCGCCGACCGGTCGACGCCGCCCGCGTGCGTATTCTGGCAGGCGACGAGGAACTGCTTGCAGGCAAGGTCCGCGCGTTTATGCCGAGCGTTATGGAAAGCTTCCCGCTGCCGGCAAAGGTCATCAAACAAGCGCTCGACCTGGGTGCCAGCGAGATTGTCCTATCCGTCGATCCCGTCGAGGAGGCATAGACTATGAGCACGAATGCAATCGAGACGCTGCAGTTCAACTGCACCACTTGCCCATCCGAGTGCCTCCTGACCGTGGAGGTCGAGCGCAGCGCAGACGGCGCCGTGGTAGAGGTACGCTCCGTAACCGGCAACAGCTGCCCGCGCGGTGATAAGTTTGCACATCAGGAGCTCACCTGTCCCATGCGCGTGCTTACCACGACCGTGGCCGTATCCGGCGGCGACGAGGCGCTGCTGCCCGTGCGCACGGCCGAAACCATCCCGCTCGAACTCCACGCCCAGGCGATGGACCTCATCCGCGGCCTAGAGGTCAAAGCCCCCATCCGCATGAGCGATGTAGTCCTCCCCAACCTCCTAGACACCGGTACCGACCTCATCGCCAGCATGGACATCGACCCTGCCTAAGCAGTTAATTTGGGACGGGGCTCTTTTAGCTACCCCGCCATCCACCCCGCCCCTCCTCAATTGCGGTGAAATAGTTCCTGATTTCCGCCAAAACCCCGGCATCCAGGAACTATTCCACCGCAACTTGCCTTGGGATCGATATTTAGATTGTGCCTACTTTAGTGCCATTTCAAAACTATGCCGGATTACGGGGCTGATTCGGAGACCCCCATCCATACCGGCATTTTTCGATTTTTGATAAGCCGTCTACCTGCGGTTTTAATTTCGCAATTTTTCCAATGGTCAAGTAATACAGGTCCAGCCCCGTAATCCGCCATAGTTTTGAAAGCAGCTAATTCGGGACGACCCTCTTATGACTACTTTTACCTATCATTCCGCATGTTTGACACAGCTAAAATAGCCCCGTCCCAAATTGACTACCCTGGCGTTGGGGATACCATGGTGACACCCTAGCGAAAGGATGTTTCATGGCACATGTCGATGACCAGCGTGTGGCGCGCGTGCTCGATGCGCTCGAGGCTCAGCACCCCGGCGCGCAGCTGCTTGTGAACGACCCGTGGTCGATCTACTATCTGACCGGCTTTTATGCCGATATGTTCGAGCGTTTTTGCGGCGTGCTGCTCGCACGCGATGCCGAGCCGGTAATCTTGATTAACGCCCTGCATCAGCTGCCCGAGTACGACAATGCCCGCGTGGCCTACCACAACGACACCGACGTCGTGACCGACGCCATCGCTCGCGAGGTCAATCCATCCAAGCCCCTCGGCATCGATACCGTCATGCGCTCCGGCTTTTTGCTGCCCCTTATGGATCGTCACGCCGCGAGCGAGTTCTTCCTGGGCGACTTTGCCGTCACCGCAGCACGCGCCCACAAGGATGCCGCCGAGCAGGAGCTCATGCGCATGTCCTCGGCCGCTAACGACGCTGTAATGGCCGACGCCATCAAGCTCGTCAACGAAGGCGTAACGGAGCACGAAATTGCCGACCAGATGCTCGGCCTGTATCGCAAGCACGACTGCGAAGGCTTTAGCTTTCCGCCCATCGTGAGCTTTGGTGCCAACGCCGGCGACCCGCATCACGAGCCCGACGGCACCGTACTCAAGCGCGGCGATGTGGTGCTGTTCGACATTGGCGGACGTCGCCGCAACTACTGCTCGGACATGACGCGCACGTTCTTTTGGGGCGAGCCGGACAAGGAGACGGCACACATCTACGACATCGTGCGCCGCGCCAACGAGGCCGCCGAGGCGCTCATCGCACCGGGCGTGCGCATGTGCGACCTGGACCGTGCCGCGCGCGACGTGATTGAGGACGCTGGCTACGGCAAGTACTTCACGCATCGCCTGGGCCACTCGATCGGCCTGCAGGACCACGAGCCGGGCGACGTTTCGCTCGTCAACGAGCAGGTCGTAGAGCCGGGCATGACGTTCTCCATCGAACCGGGCATCTACCTCCCCGGCCGCACCGGCGTCCGCATCGAGGACCTAGCCCTGGTGACCGAGTCCGGCGTCGAGATTCTCAACGCCTACCCCCACGACCTAGTCCGCCTAGACTAGCCCCTTCCCAATAGCCCCTCAATAAGTTGCGGTGGAATAGTTCCCAGATGGGCCCACGTAGGCAAAATCCAGGAACTATTTCACCGCAACTGCCAAGGGGCCAAGTCGATCAATTTGAAAGACTAGAGCTGCGCCACGAAAGCGGGCCATCTACTACGTTTAACCCGCATGGGTCGACCATGCGGGTCTTTTTTGAAAATCTGCAAGCCTTCTACCTGCGGTTTTAATTTCACAAGTCTCGGCGTGGTCGGGGGTATCCGGTCAAACGTAGTAGATAGGCCCATTTCGTGGCAAGCATGTCAATTCGGGGCCCCGTCCCAAATTGGCTACCCGGCAAATGGGGCTAGCGCAGCAGCCCCGCTACTTCGCCGGCTAGGGTGATGGTGCCGGCGGCTACGAAGGGCTCGCCCACGGCATCGAAGGCGGCGAGAGCCTCGGATACACTAGGGTACACACCTGCGAGCTTATCGGCGTCCACCAGGGCAGCGAGTTCCTCTGCCGGCAGGGCGCGATCGGAATCGGTCTGAGTCACAACCACGCGCGGGAAAGCCGGGATCAGCACATCGACAATGCCCGCCACGTCCTTATCGGCCAGCGCGGCACACAGCAGCGTGGGGCGGTTCTCCACGCACGGATCGATCTCGTCCAGTGCGCTCACAAAGTTCTCGCAGCTCTGGGGGTTATGGCAGGCGTCAATCAGCTTGAGCGGATCGGTCCCCAGCACATCAAAGCGACCCGGTGTGGGGCAACCCATAAGCGACGCATCAAGCGCATCGTGGTCAAGCTCGCGACCCAGATACCCCTCGCACAGCATAATCGCGCACGCGGCATTCTGCGGCTGATACGCCGGCTTGACCATGCTCGACGTATAGATCGCACGCGGCGTGGTACAGCTAAACTCAACCGTGTCGCCCACATGTGCCGGCACCTTGGTCGTGGCATGGTTCACCACCAGCGGCACAATGCCGCACTCGCGACAACGCGCATCCATCACGCGCTGAACGCTCGGCTCATGCGTGCCCTCGCCCAGAACAACCAGGCGTCCGGGCTTGATGACCGCGGCCTTCTCCCCCGCAATGGCCTCGAGCGTGTCGCCCAGAATGCGCGTGTGATCGAGCCCGATGCCCGTAATGGCAACGGCAACGGGATCTGTCGCACTCGTGGCGTCCCAACGTCCGCCCATACCAACCTCGAGCACGGCAACATCCACCGCGGCCTCGGCAAACACGACAAGTGCGGCAGCCGTCAGCAGGTCAAACGGCGTGATGGCATAGGCACGCTCCCCCGCCGCAATACGACACGCATTCACACGACGACCTGCCTCGACGGCGGCAGAAACGCCACGGGCAAAGGCCTCGTCGCTCACAACGCGCCCGTCAACCTCCATGCGCTCGGGGTAACGCACAAGCTGCGGCGACGTATACAGCGCCGTCTTAAGCCCCTCACCACGCAAGATGGCAGCCGAAAAACGCGTGGTCGAAGTCTTGCCATTGGTACCGGCAACCTGGATGCAATCGAAATACTCATCCGGACGCCCCAGCTCATCGAGCATATCGACAACCGTCTCGAGCAGAGGACCAGCATCCCCAGAAATCCGCCCCGTATCAGCAGCCAGCCCAACAGCCTCATCAAATGAAAGCAAATCAAACTCAAAAGGAACGGTATACAAGCCAGAACGCTTAGGCATTTTTAAAACCGCCATTCATAGAAAAATAAAACAGTATAGGTTGAGGATAGTCAGCGAAAACGCCTCTGATGAGCCAAGGTGCCGTGAAACAAGGGCGCATAGGGCTTATGCCCATGCGCCCGAAGTTGAACGGCAGATTGGCCATCAGAGGCGTCTGCAGCGTCGAGTCAGCCGCCGTTCGTTAGAACGGCGGAATAGGTGTCCGCAGCGGAGAGCAAAGCATCGGGACGCGTCCCCCAGTAACACCTACGAGAAGTCAGCAACCTGAGCAGTCAGCGCCACCAGGATCTCCTTGAGCTCAGCTGCACGGTCCCTCTTCTTCTGGACCACCGCAGGCGCGGCCTTGGCAACAAAGCCCTCGTTAGCAAGGGTCTTCTCGCAGCCGGCGAGCTCCTTCTGCGCAGCGGCGATCTCCTTCTCCAGGCGCGCCTTCTCGGCCGAAAGATCAACCTTGCCCTCGAGCACCACAAAGACCTCGACACCGCTGTCGACCACGGCGATGCTCGCAGCCGGCTTCTCGACGTCGGTACCCATGACCAGCGAAGCGGTGTTCGCCAGCGGCTCGATGGTCGAACGCAGGCTCTCGAGCTTCTCGATGTCCTCGGCACCGGCGCGCACGACCACGTCGAGCTCGGCCTTGGGGCTCAAGCGATAACGCGAACGCGTGGCGCGGGCGGCAGACACGACGGTACGGCACAGCTCAAACGCGCGCTCGGCGTCCTCGTCAACATACTTGGCGTAGTCGGCGGGCTCGGGCCACTTGGCGATCATGAGCGCCTCGGCGCGGTCCACGTTGCCCTCGGCGTCCAGATCGAGCACGCTCGCCGGCATGTTGTCCCAGATCTCCTCGGTCACGAACGGCATGAGCGGGTGCATCAGGCGAATGGACGTGTCAAGCACAAAGATCAGGTTGCGCTGCGCCTGCAGACGGCCCTCGCCCTTCAGGCGAGCCTTGGTGACCTCGACGTACCAGTCACAGACCTCGTTCCAGAAGAACTGCTGCACGCCGCGCGCCATGTCGCCAAAGGTGTACTGCTCGATACCCTCGGTGACCATCTTCACGGCCTTGGCCAGGCGGCTGAACATCCAGGCGTCGGCCGGCGTCTCAACGACGGGCTCGCCGGGCGTGTAGCCCTCCATGTTCATAAGCAGGAAGCGGCTGGCGTTCCAGATCTTGGTCACAAAGCTCTTGGCCTGCTCGGTGCGCGGGCTGTCGATGAGCTTCTTGGTCTTCTTATCGATGTTCGCGTCGAACTTGACGTCCTGGTTGTTAGTGCACAGCGTGAGCAGGTTGTAACGCATGGCGTCAGCACCGTACATACCGATGAGGTCCATGGGGTCAACGCCGTTGCCCTTGGACTTGGACATGCGGCTGCCGTCCTTGGCAAGGATCGTCGGGTAGATGACGACGTCCTTAAACGGCACCTCGTCCAGGAAGTACAGCGAGCTCATGACCATGCGGGCGACCCACAGCGCGATGATGTCGCGCGCGGTGACCAGCGCCGTCGTGGGGTGATGCCCCTCGAGCAGCTCCGGCTTTTGCGGCCAGCCCTGCGTGGCGAAGGTCCACAGCTGCGAGCTGAACCAGGTGTCCAGCACGTTCTCGTCCTGATGCACGTGATGACCGCCGCACTTGGGGCACACGTCGGTGTCCTCGGTGAGGGCGTCCTCCCAGCCGCAGTCCTCGCAGTAGAACACGGGGATGCGGTGGCCCCACCACAGCTGGCGGCTGATGCACCAGTCCTTGAGGTTCTCCATCCAGGTGGTGTAGGTCTGCGTCCAGCGCGCGGGGTGGAAGGTGACCTTGCCGGAGTTGACGGCGTCGAGCGCCGGCCCCTTGAGCTTATCGACGGCCACGAACCACTGCTCGGACAGCCACGGCTCCAGTGCGGAGTCGCAACGGTAGCAGTGCATGACGGAGTGATCGAGCTCTTCGACGTGGTCGAGCAGGCCGTGCTCGTCGAACCACTTGATGACGGCCTCGCGGCACTCGTCGCGGTTCATGCCGGTGAACTCGCCGTAGCCCTCAACAACTACCGCGTGCTCATCGAAAATGTTAATCTGCGGCAGGTCGTGGGCCTGACCCATGGCGTAGTCGTTGGGGTCGTGGGCCGGGGTGACCTTGACGAAGCCGGAGCCAAAGTTGGCGTCGACATGCCAATCCTCAAAGATGGGAATCTCGCGGTTGACGATCGGCAGCATGACGGTCTTGCCCACAAAGGCGGCCTTCTCGGGGTCCTTCGGGGAGACGGCAACGCCCGTGTCGCCGAGCATGGTCTCGGGGCGCGTGGTGGCGACGACGATGTAGTCCTGGCCATTGACCGGCTCGGTCAGCGGGTAGCGCAGGTGCCACAGGTGGCCCTTCTCGTCCTTATACTCGGCCTCGTCGTCCGAGATGGCGGTGGTGCAGTTGGGGCACCAGTTGACGATGCGCTTGCCACGGTAGATCAGGCCGTCATGGTACCAGTCGCAGAAGACCTTACGCACAGCCTGGGCGTAATCCTCGTCCATGGTGAAGCGCTCGTTGTCGAAGTCGACGGAGCAGCCCATGCGCTTGATCTGCTCGACGATGATGCCGCCGTACTCGTGGGTCCAATCCCAGCAAGCGTCGACAAACTTGTCGCGACCGATCTCCAGGCGGCTGATACCCTCGCTCTTGAGCTTCTTGTCGACCTTGGTCTGCGTAGCGATACCGGCGTGGTCGGTGCCGAGCACCCAGCGCGTGGACTTGCCGCGCATGCGGGCCATACGGATGATGGCGTCCTGGATGGAGTCGTCGGTGGCGTGACCCATGTGGAGCTTGCCGGTCACGTTGGGAGGCGGAATGGTGACGGTGCAGTCGCCCACGCCCTCGCGGCGCTTGTAGTAGCCGCCGTCGAGCCACTTCTGCAGGATCGCCGGCTCGTTGGTCGACGGATCGTAGTTCTTGGGCATCTCTTCCATATATCTCTCCCTGTCCCGCCGGCGTGTCCGCCTGCTTGGTTTTCGCTCGGTCAGGTCCTGGCTCGCACGAAGAGCACATTAAGTGCTCTTCGGCTCGTGCGGAATCTACGAAAACCAAGCAGGCGGACGCGCCTTAGGTATCGATTACTTCAGTCTGAATTGACTTCGCTTTGGCTTAAACAAACACACAGAATAACACAGGTAGTTGGGGTTATTGCGTATATATAAAATAGCCTCCGACCGCGGGTGGTCGGAGGCTATTTGCAAGCACGTTTTTGGCTGGTTTAGCCGTAGATGCGTTGGGGCTGTTCTTCGCCCTTTACGGAGGCTTCGGTTACGACGACCTTGGCGACGCCCTCCTCGCTGGGAAGGTCGAACATCGTCTGCTGCAGCACATCTTCGCAGATGGCGCGCAGGCCGCGGGCGCCGGTCTTGCGGGCAAGCGCCATGCGGGCAATCTCGTGCAGGGCGGCGTCCTCAAACTCAAGATCGACATCCTCGAGCTGGAACATCTTGCGGTACTGACGCACCACGGCGTTCTTGGGCTCGGTCAGGATCGACACCAAATCGTCCTCGTCGAGCGCCTGCGTCTGGGTGACGACGGGCGTACGGCCCACGAACTCGGGAATCATGCCAAAGGCATTAAGATCCTGCGGGAGCACCTGGCGCAGCAGGTCGTTCTCGTCGACCGAGGTGGGGCCGGCGATCTCGGAGTTAAAACCAACGCCCTTGTTGCCCACGCGGTCAGCGATGATCTTGTCCAGACCCACAAAGGCACCGCCGCAGATGAACAGGATGTTGGTCGTGTCGATCTGCAGCAGCTCCTGCTGGGGATGCTTGCGGCCGCCGGTGGGCGGAACGCTGGCCACCGTGCCCTCAAGAATCTTAAGCAGCGCCTGCTGAACACCCTCGCCCGAAACATCGCGGGTAATGGAGAGGTTCTCGGCCTTGCGGGCAATCTTGTCGATCTCGTCAACGTAGATGATGCCAACCTGTGCGCGCTCAATATCGCCATCGGCGGCGTTGATGAGCTTGAGCAGGATGTTCTCCACATCCTCGCCAACGTAACCAGCCTCGGTGAGCGCGGTGGCATCGGCGATGGCAAACGGCACCTCGAGGATGCGCGCGAGCGTCTGGGCCAGCAGCGTCTTGCCGGTACCGGTGGGACCGAGCAGCAGGATGTTGGACTTGGCGAGCTCTACCTCGTCCATATCGTCATCGAACTGCGAGCCCATGTCGTCATCAAAGGCAGACACCGCAGCGCCGCCCTCAATCACGCGGCGATAGTGGTTGTACACGGCCACCGACATGGCGCGCTTGGCGTCCTCCTGACCCATAACATAGGCCGAAAGCTCGTCATAGATCTCGTGCGGCGTCGGCACGTGCGTGATGACCTGGCGATCGTCCTCGAGCTCAAAACCCTCGGTCTCGGGGTCCGCGGCGGGCTGGGATGCAGCCTGGCCGTGGTCGTTGAGGAAGCCCGGCAGCTTGCCGTTGCGGGCAGCGTCCATAAAGTCCGAAGCCAGCGACTCCTCAAGGATCTCGGAGCAGGCGGCAACGCACTCGTCGCAGATAAAGATGTTGGTCGGACCCTTTACAAGGCGGCGAACCTGCCCCTGCTCTTTTCCGCAGAAGGAGCAGCGGATGGGGTTGCCATTCTCGTCAAAGTTGTCCTGCATGTTTCCTGCCATCCTAGGCGTCCTTCGCGGCGAGATCGCGCGAGGTGACGATACGGTCGATCAGGCCGTAGTCGAGGGCCTCGGCAGCGGTCAGGTAGTTGTCGCGCTCGGTGTCGGCCTGGACCTTCTCGAGCGGCTGGCCCGAGGCATCGGACAGGATCTGGTTGAGCTCGCGGCGGGTCTTCTTGATCTCCTCGGCCACGATCTCGATCTCGGTCTGCTGACCCTGGGCACCGCCGCTGGGCTGGTGAATCATGACCTTGGAGTGCGGCAGGCAGAAGCGCTTGCCCTTGGCGCCGGCCGAAAGCAGCACGGCAGCCATAGACGCGGCCATACCGACGCAGATGGTGGAGACCTGCGGCTTGATGAAGTTCATGGTGTCAAGAATCGCCAGGCCAGAGTAAACCTCGCCACCGGGCGAATTGATGTAGAGCGAGATATCCTTCTCGGCATCCTGGCTCTCAAGATGCAGCAGCTGGGCAACGACCAGGTTGGCGCTGACGGAGTTGATCTCCTCGCCCAAGAAGATGATGCGGTCGTTGAGCAGGCGCGAATAGATATCGTAGCTGCGCTCGCCGCGCGGCGTCTGCTCGATAACGTATGGCACGAGGGCGGAATCGAACTTAGCGATCATACGCATCTCCATTTCTCTTACGGACCAATAGTGGCTCTAGACAAACGTACGGTGCCCGCATGCTATGCATTGGCTGGCACCGTACGAAGCAACCGGATAACCGGCTTATAACTTTACCCCATCACGGGCACATACATGCGCTCGCGTGCAAGGTGGCGAGAATTACTCGGCGTCCTTGGCGGTCTCGTCGACCTCAGTCACCTTGGCGTTCTCGACCAGGTGATCGACGGCCTTGGAGCGACGGATGGACTCGCGGACGGCAGGCATGCGGCCGTCGGCGATGAACTCGGCCTTGGAAGCCTCGACGTCCTTGACGCCGGCCTTCTCGAACTCGGCGTTAATGTCGTCCTCGGTGACCTCGATCTTGAGCTCGCGGGCGAGGGCGTCGAGGGCCAGGGACTCACGGGCAACGTCGTTGGCCTGCTTGTGCAGGTCGCCGATGAACTGCTCCATGGTCAGGCCGGAAGCGGGCAGCCAGGTGTCCAGCGTCATGCCGCGGGCAGCGAGGTTGGACAGGAAGTTCTGGCCAAGCTCCTCAAAGACGGACTGCTCGTAGTCGGCGTCCATCTCCTCGAGCTGCAGGCGCTCGGCGAGAGCGGAGACGCAACGGTTCTCCTTCTCGGCCGGGAGGCGGGAAGCCTTGTCCTGCTCGATCTCGAGCTTGATGGCGTCGCGCATAGCGTCGATGCTGTCGAAGCCAAAGTCAGACTTGACGAGCTCGTCGGTGAGCTCGGGGGTGTTGCGGACCTTGATGCCCTTGACGGTGACCTCGACGGTGTGGGTCTCGGCCTCCTCGCCCTCCTCGGCCTCGTCGGTCCAGGTGACGGACTTGACGTCGTCAACGTTGGCGCCGATCAGAGCCTCGTTGAACTCGGCGGGGTTGCTGTCGCTACCGGCGATGAGCATACGGCCCTCGGCAGCAAAGTTGTCGGCGTTCTCGACGGCCTTGAGGTCGACGGTAACGTAGTCCTCGGACTCGACAGCGCGGCCCTCGACGTCCTCGAAGGTGGCACGGTAGTTGAGGAGCATCTCGACCTGGTTGTTGATCTCGGACTCGGTGACCTCCGCAGGGGGCATCTCGATCTCGACAGCGTCGAAGGAGGAGAGCTCAGCGGCGGGACGCAGGGAGAACTCGACGGTGTAGGTGTAGTCCTCGTGATCCTTGGCGAGGTCGAGCTCCTTGTAGTCACCGCTCTTGGTGGGGACGATGTCCAGCTCGTTGAGGACGGCGGGCTCGTTGGCGGCGATCAGGTCGTTGGTGGCCTGAGCGAGGGTAGCCTCGGCGCCAAGAGCGGAATCGATGACCGGACGGGGAGCCTTGCCGGCACGGAAGCCCGGGAAGCGGTACTTCTTGGCGGTGTCCTTGTAGGCCTTCTTGATCGCGGCGTCGACGTCGGCGGCCGGGATGGTGACCGTAGCGGTGAGCTTGGCGTCCTTGACGTCAGAAGCGGTGATGTTCAACACGTTCCTCCTCATACTGCCCAGCTTATCTGAGGTGCTGGTACCTTTATGCAACAAAGAGTCGCGACGGCCGAAGCCGACGCAGATGCGTTGGTGCGGGCGAAAGGACTCGAACCTTCACGGGAATCCCACCAGAACCTAAATCTGGCGCGTCTACCAATTCCGCCACGCCCGCATGAGCGCACAGACTAGGAATGATAGCAGATACGAACGACAAGCGCACGCACACGTTTTACAGGCTCACGACCTCACCACGAGTGCGAAAGGCGGGGCGAGTTGCCCCGCCCCGCCCATTACGACTTGTTCGCCGACCCGCTACTCCCCCAGCAGGGCCTTCTCGGGCGTGATCGGCAGCGAGCGCACCTGGTGGCCGGTGGCGTGTGCCACGGCCGAGGCCACGGCGGCGAGCGGCGTGTTAATGACGACCTCGCCGATCGACTTAGCGCCAAACGGGCCCGTCGGCTCGTAGCTCGGCTCAAAGGCCACGCGAATACTGCCGATGTCCAGGCGCGTGGGCAGCTTGTAGCTCATAAAGTTGCCGGTGCGCAGGCGGCCGCGGTCGTCGTGCTCGACGATCTCGTAGAGCGCGTGGCCGATGCCCTGGGCAATGCCGCCCTCGGCCTGGACGCGCGCGAGTGCCTCGTTGATCACGGTGCCGCAGTCCACAGCCGCCGCGTAGTCCACCACAGTCACCTTGCCGGTGGCCTTGTCGACCTCGACCTCGGCAATGCCGGCCATAAACGGCGGAGGCGAAACGGGCAGGCAGGCAGAGGCATGCGAGGTGAGCGCGTCGCCGCCCGCGATGTTCTTGACGCACAGGTTGGCAAAGTCGCGCAGCGTGAGGTAGCGGTTCTGCTCGCGCGCGGCGCGCTCGTCGGACAGGCGCACGTACTGGCCATCAAAGACCACATCGGCGGCGTCCACGTCCCACATCTGGGCGGCCTTGGCGCAGATCTTCTCGCGCAGCTCGGTCGCGGCGTTCTTGGCTGCCAGGCCCGTCACGTACGTGCCCGAGCTCGCGTACGAGCCGGCGTCGAACGGCGACACGTCGGTGTCCACGCCGCGCACCACGATCAGCGAGCTCTCAACGCCCAGCTCCTCGGCGGCAATCTGCGCCAGAATCGTATCGACGCCCATGCCGTTATCGGTGGCGCCGGTCGAAAGCGTAATAAAGCCGTCCTCTTCCAGGCGCATGTCGATGCCGGCGATGTCCACGTTGGAGATGCCCGAGCCCTGCATGGTGAGCGCGCAGCCCAGGGCGCGCACGCGGTCGCCCAGGTCCACGGCCAGCGGCTTGTCGCGCCAGCCGATCATGTCCATCGCACGCAGCAGGCAGCGGTCGAGCGCGCAGGCGTTGAGCTTCTCGTTGTAGTACTGCGGCATGACCTCGCCCTCGCGCACGATGTTCTTAAGGCGCAGGTCGGCAGGGTCCATGTGCAGCATGTCGGCGAGCTCGTTGACGGCGCTCTCCACGGCAAACTGGCCCTGGGTAGCACCGTAGCCGCGATACGCGCCGCCGCGGTTGGTGTTGGTGTAGACGGCGTCCCACCTAAAGCGGCTCGCCTTCACATGGTTGTAGATGGGCAGGCTCTTGTGGCCCGAAAGGCCGATGGTCGTGGTGGCGTGCTCGCCGTACGCGCCGGCGTTGGACAGCGTATGCAGGTCGATGGCCGTGATGGTGCCGTCGTTCATGGCGCCCAGCTTAACGGTCATCTGCATCTGATGGCGCGAGTTGCCCGCGGTGATGGTCTCCTCGCGGGTGTAGCAGCAGTAGCTCGGACGACCGGTCTGCTGTGTCACGAACGCCACGAAGATCTCACAGCAGCCCGTCTGCTTGGAGCCAAAGCCGCCGCCGATGCGCGGCTTGATAACCTGCACCTGCGACTGCGGAATGTCGAGCGACTGCGCGACCATGCGGCGCACGTGGAAGGGCACCTGCGTGGAGGAGGTCACCGAGATGCGGCCGAACGCGTCGGTCGTCGCGAAGGCGCGGAAGGTCTCCATGGGCGCGGTCTGCGTGGCCTGGCTGGTGTAGGTGCGCTCAAAGACGATGTCGCTCTGGGCAAAGGCCTCGTCCAGGTCGCCAAAGTCGCTGGTACCGCTGCACACCAGGTTACGGGGAACGTCGCCGCCCTGCGGGAACATGAAGGTCACGTCGCCCTCGGGGTGGACCACGATGTCGTTATCGAGCGCCTGGGTAAAGTCGAGCAGGGGCTCGAGCACCTCGTAGTCGACCTTGATGAGCTTGAGCGCCTTATCGGCGGCCTCCTCGGTCTCGGCGGCGACGATCGCCACCTCTTCGTTTTGGTAGCGCACGAGGTTCTCGAGGATCAGACGGTCGTAGGGACTCGGCTGCGGATAGCTCTGACCGGCGATGGTAAAGCGACGCTTGGGCACGTCCTCGTAGGTATAGACGCCCACCACGCCGGGCACCTTCAGGGCGCGCGACGTGTCGATGGAGCGGATCTTGGCGCGGGCATACGGGCTGCGCTTGAGCTTGACGATCAGGGCGCCGGCGGGCACCAGGTCGCCCGTGTAGACCGGACGGCCCTCGAGCAGGGCCTTCGAGTCCTTCTTGGGCTGTTTGTGGGTGATTTGCTTGTAGGAGACGCCGTCGCAGCTGGTGTCGTTGACCGGCAGCTCGGGCATCTCAAAGCCCACCTGCACGCCGGACTCGTTGAGAAAGCGCACGATGGCGCGCAGCTGGCTCTCGTAGCCGCTGCAGCGGCAAAGATTGCCGGCGAGCTGGCGCGAGAGCTCCTCGCGCGTGGCGACGAGCGTCGGGTCCTCCTTGGCGGCGCGGGCGAGCGCCAGCACGTTCATGATGAGGCCGGGGGCGCAAAAACCGCACTGCTCGGCGCCTTCGGCAGCCATCGCGCGGGCGAGCGCCTCGGACTCGGCCTTGAGGCCCTCGAGCGTGGTGACGGAGCGGCCCTCGACGCGCGCGGCGGGAACCGAGCAGCTCAGCACCGGGTCGCCGTCGAGCCACACCGTGCACAGGCCGCAGTTGGTGGTCTCGCAGGCGCAGCGCACCGACGCGCAACCCTGCTCGCGCAGCAGCGCAAAGAGCATGGTATCGGGGGCAATCTGAACCTTGACCTTGCGGCCGTTGAGCGTAAAGGAAAGATCGATGAGTTTGGCAGCCATTAGCGCACCTCGCTAGAATCGACGCCGGGCACGCGGCGGCAAGAGTACTCGTCCGTGGCGTGCTTGGGAATCTGCACGCCCTCGAGCTCGCGGGCGAGCGCGGCCGAAAGCTCGATGCCGGCGGCGCGGCGCACGGCCTGAATCGCCAGCGGGGCCGAGATGCGGCGTCGGTACTCGGCCGAGCCCCACATGTTGGTGCCATAGCTCAGCGCGCGCACGGACGCGGCCAGGGCGCGCAGCTCGTCCTCGGAAGGCTGTTCGCTCTCGAGGCCGCATGCCTCGCCCTGCAGCAGGGTCGCACGCAGCGGGCGGGCACCCACGGTGACATGCCAGCTGTTATCCCACCAGGCGGCGGTAACGTTTAGGGAGGGGAAGTCGGTCGCGGCCTTGCGCACGGCCTCGTAGCTCGCGCGGTAATCGTGCTTAACGACCACGACGCGCTCGATCACGTCGCGCACATAGCCCATGTTCACAAACTCGGCGAGCGGCACGCGGCCGGCGCCCGTCAGCTCAACATAGGAATCGAGAGCGAGGAAGGCGGAGAGCACGTCCGAAAAACCAAAGCGGCCGTAGATGCTGCCACCCACCGTGGCGGTATTGCGAAGCTGCACGCCCACGATGTCGTGAACGGCGAACTCAAATACGTTGTTGACGAGCGCGTTGAGCTCGGCATGGCGCTCGAGCTGGCGCAGGGTGCACATGGCACCGATGCGAAACTCGGTCTCGGTCTCCTCGATCTGATCGAGTCCGCAGGCCGAAAGGTCAATCGCCGTCGCGACGCGACGCGAACCCAGGCGCATCCAAATGCCACCGCCCACAATCTTGTTATTGCGGTTCTTCTGTAAGAGCTCATAGGCTTCGGCCGCGTTTCCAACACGGACGTAGGTACCGAACTTGAGCACGTTCTCCCCCATCTCTTCACTTGTCCAGTACTTTTAAGTGTACCAAACGAGGGGCCGCACACCGTTTTAGGACAAAATCCACCCACCCATCCATAACTTGCGGTGATATACGGACTGATTAGCCGTTCTGGAACGCAAAACAATCCGTATTCCACCGCAAGTTATGAGGAGTCCTCCGGGATAGAGAAGGCTCCCAGCCAAGATGGCTGGGAGCCTTCTACGACGCTATGTCGAGCGAAGATTTAGCAGACGCCCTGGGCGAGCATGGCGTCGGCGACCTTCAGGAAGCCGGCGATGTTGGCGCCCATGACAAAGTTGCCCTCCTGGCCATACTCCTTGGCGGTGTCGTCCACGTTGTGGAACATGCCGCGCATGAGCTGCTCGAGCTTGCCGTCGACCTCCTCGAAGGTCCAGGACAGGTGCTCGGCATTCTGGCTCATCTCCAGCCCGGACACGAGCACGCCACCGGCGTTGGCAGCCTTACCGGGCATAAAGGCGACGCCGTTCTCCTGGAAGTAGGTCGTGGCCTCGATGGTCGTGGGCATGTTCGCGCCCTCGCCGACCACCTTGCAGCCGTTGGCGACGAGCGCCTGGGCATCCTCGAGCAGCAGCGTGTTCTCGCGAGCGCAGGGCAGCGCGATGTCGCAGGGCAGCTGCCACACGCCACGGCCGTCGCCCTCGTGCCACGTGGCATTGGGCTTCTCGTCGACGTACATAGCGAGCGTGACGCCCTTGTCGTGGCCAGAGCGCTTCTTGTTATAGACATGCTCGAGCACGGTGTAGTCGATGCCGTCGGGGTCCTCGACCCAGCCGTGGGTGTCGGAGCAGGCCAGCACCTTGCCGCCGAGCTGGGCGACCTTCTGGACCGCGTAGATGGCGACGTTACCGGAGCCGTGAACGACGACGTTCTTGCCCTCGAAGGACTCGCCGCGGCTCTTGAGGTACTCGTCCACAAAGTAGACCAGACCGTAGCCGGTGGCCTCGGTACGGGCGAGCGAGCCGCCAAAGGAGAGGCCCTTGCCGGTAAGGACGCCGGTCCACTCGTTGGTCAGGCGCTTGTACTGACCGAACATGTAGGCAACCTCGCGGCCGCCAACGCCCAGGTCGCCGGCGGGAACGTCGGTATTGGGGCCAATATGGCGATAGAGCTCGGTCATGAAGGACTGGCAGAAGTGCATGATCTCGTTGTTGGACTTGCCCTTGGGGTCAAAGTCAGAGCCGCCCTTGCCGCCGCCCATGGGAAGGGTGGTCAGGCTGTTCTTGAGGATCTGCTCCAAGCCCAGGAACTTGAGCATACCCAGGGTGACCGTCGGGTTAAAGCGCAGACCGCCCTTGTAGGGTCCAATGGCAGAGTTGAACTCGACACGATAGCCGCGGTTGACCTGGACCTTGCCCTGGTCATCGACCCAGGGGACACGGAACATAACGATGCGCTCGGGCTCGACGAGGCGCTCAAGCAGGGCGGCCTCCTCGTACTCGGGATGGGCGTCGAGCGCCGGCTGGATGGTGCCGAGGATCTCGGTCGCGGCCTGGATGAACTCAGGCTGCTCGGGATAGCGGGCCTTGAGCTCGTCGAGAACTTTCTGCGTGTAGCTCATGCTTCCTCCAATTGATGGAAAAGAAAGGTGTCGTTCGCGGCGCCCCATGCGCCGTGAGCTTTATCGAGTATGGATAATATCGCACTGTTGCGGCAAAGTTACGAATAAGACCGCGGGCGGATGTTTCATTTTGATTACGATGCAGGTAGAAGCGTTTTTGAACAGCTGACGTACAAATTGCGTGTTTCGAAGCTGTTTCGTCCACGTGGTCCATACCACCACAAAGAGGACAGGCACCTTTGTGGCGGTTGGCAGGATGCGTTGGCGGGAACGTATGTGAATCGAACACATCCAAGACGTTTTGCACGCCTCACAACGGTTTTGAGGACCGCGGGGCCCACCGGAGCCCATCCGTTCCCAAACGTGGCGGTATTTTACCAAACGCGCAGTGTCGCGCCACGAAAACGGCCCATCTACTACGTTTAACCAGCAAGGGTAAACCATACCCACTTTTTCGTAACATCGGCAAGTCATCTACCTGCGGTTTTGTTTTTGCGGTTTTTGAAATGGTCGAGGGTAGTCACTTAAACGTAGTAGATAGGCCGGTTTTGTGGCGAGCGGCGATTCGGAGCCCTAGCGCAGGGATCTGAGACCGCCGGCCTCCTTGTTGAGCGTCGTAAAACGCACCGCATCCAGGTGCTCCAAGATGCTAATGGCTCGTTTGCGCGACACGCCTAAGGCCTCGCGCAGCACACTCGTCGTGGCAACGCCGCCAGCAGCCTCGATAGCCGCGGCGACGACCTCACGTGCATGGGCCTCGGCGGCGGCAGACAAGGCAACGTCGCGTTCGATCTTAACGATCGCGCGGTTGAGCGAAAGCTCGCGCAGGGCACGCGTCATGGTGTCGCGATCGAGCTGCAGACGCTCACCCACCTCGGGCAGTGTCGCCGCACCGAGACCCGCCTCGTCGAGGGCGGCCACGATGCGCTGGCTCGCCTCGCGCACCACACGTATCGCCGCAGCGGCAGAGTGCGGGTCGAACACCTCGGCACCGTCGACGGTGCACACGCCGCGCGCACAGCCCTCGAGAACGAGCGCGGACGCAATGTCTTCGCCCGCTGTCGGCCAGGCGGCATGCGCGACCTCGCCCGGCGTGAAACCCGTCTGCTTGGGCGCGGCCCCGTGCATGGCGGCCAACGTGACGGAGAGCGTGGCGAGGGCGGCATCGAGCACAGCGGGGGCGGCATAGAGCTCCTCGGTCGAGCGCTCGGCATGAAGCGCCACGGCGTCACCCGAGGAAACCGCCCCGTGCAGGAGCGCAGCCGCCTCGGCACCCGAAAGATCGAGAGCACGGGCTGCGGCCGCGGCAGGCACAGGCAGGCGCTGCAGCCCCAACCATGCGGCAACGGCGGCGGCGCGGTCGTCGGCATCCAGGGCCCCGAGCAGCGCGCACTCGCCCGCGGAGAGGACGCGCGAGCGGCGGCACCGCGAAAGAAGAACACGACCGCCGCCGATAAGCACCACCGGCGAGAACGCGAGCACAATGAGGCCGTCGCCTGATCGCACGGGAAGGCGCTCCTCCAGACGGACCTGCACGATGCGGGTCTCGCCAGCCTCAATGGGTCCCTCACCCTCCATGAGCATGACACGGCCAAGGACCTCCGCCGTACCCGCCATCACATGAACGCGCGTACCGGACTCGAAGGGCGCGGGCTTGGTGCCCTCGCGCCCCAGATACGTGAAGCGGGCGATGAGTCTGAGCGTCAAGCCCTCGGCACCAGACCCGCAGAGGACCTCGCCACGCGGAAGGTCGCCCGCACCGTCGCCCACGATGTTGAGCGCCGCGCGCTGTCCGGGCAACGCCCGAGGAGTATCACCATGCACCTGAATCGCGCGCACGCGGCAGCGCACGCCCGCGGGACATGAGACGAGCTCGTCGCCCACCGCTACGGGGGCATCGTGAAGCGTGCCCGTGACGACCGTCCCGGATCCCTTGATGGTGAAGCAGCGGTCGATGGGCAGGCGCGGGGCCAGACCGGGGCGCACCGGGCGGGATGCGGTATCGGCCAGGAAAGAGTCGATGGCGGCATCGAGGGCAAGGCGAACGTCCTCGATGCCCACGCCCGTGCGCGAGGAAACAGGCACCACGGGCGCATCGGCAAAGACGGTATCGCTGAGGAAGTCCATCACGTCGAGCTCGGCGAGCTCCGCCGTCTCGTCATCGGCCAGATCGCGCATCGTGAGCGCCACCACGAGGTGCCTCACACCCAACAGCTCCAGAATCCGAACGTGCTCGCGGGTCTGCGGCATCACGCCCTCAACGGCCGAAACCGCCAGCAACGCAACGTCCACGCCGGTGGCGCCCTGCACCATGGCGCGCAGATAGTGCGCATGCCCGGGTACGTCGACCAAGCCGACAAGCTTGCCGCTGGGAAGCTCGAGCTCGCCAAAGCCGAGCTCAGTGGTCATGCCTCGGCGCCGTTCGACCTCCAGACGGTCGGGATTTTTGCCGGTCAGCGCCTCGATAAGGGCCGACTTTCCGTGGTCGACGTGTCCTGCTGTTCCAACGACAACGGGACATTCGACAAGCTCGCGCGCGGTCATCGACGCAAACCTGCCCGCACGGCATCCGCCAACGCAGACGCACACAGGTCAAGGTCGGTGTCGCGCAAAAGCGTGCGAACGTCAAAAAGCACCTGGTCGTGCCGCACGCGCGTCACAACCGGCGTATCGGGCTCCTGTACCATAGCGCGCTTTAGGCCATCGGCGGATAGGCGCCCATCGACGGGACAGACGGCAACGCAAAAAGTTGGGAGCTCGACGGTCGGCAGCGAACCGCCGCCCGGAGCAGACACGCCCTCGACAACCTGCAGCTCCACCGCCTCCTCACACTGAGACTCGCGAAGCTTGCGCAGCATGCGGTCATGCAGGCGCTTGGCCTGACGCTCGAGCGGAGCCGGCGCGCCGGAAAGCATGTTGAGCACCGGGATCTCCCGATGCGCTGTATCGGATCCGGTCACATACAGGCGCAAAGTGGCCTCGAGCGCCGCGAGCGTGAGCTTGCCGGGGCGAAGCGCGCGCATAAGCGGATGCGAGGCACAGGCGGCGATTACCTGGGCGCTACCGAGAATAATGCCCGCTTGCGAGGCGCCGAGCAGCTTGTCGCCCGAGCACGAGACGAAGTCAACGCCGGCGCAAAGCGAGGCGGACGTGG
The DNA here is from genome assembly GCF_003465485.1 of Collinsella sp. AF11-11. NCBI lineage: Bacteria > Bacillati > Actinomycetota > Coriobacteriia > Coriobacteriales > Coriobacteriaceae > Collinsella > Collinsella sp. AF11-11. Next base: position 102,952 of record NZ_QSAS01000004.1, read on the forward strand.
GCTTCTCCCCAGCATCGACGAGCACCTCATCTGTAAGCAAAGCGCCCGAGCCCTGGTCCTCGTACAGTAACAGCCCGTGCTCATGCGCCAGCGCGGAAAGCTCCGCCGCGGAAACCTCCTCGTGGAAACCCTCGATACGGTAGTTAGAAGGATGAACTTTCAAGATCATCGCCGTATTGGGCGTAATGGCGCTTCGGTAATCATCCAGATGCGTGCGGTTGGTGGAGCCCACCTCGACAAGCTTGGCACCCGAAGCCGCCATGATATCGGGAATGCGGAAGCTGCCGCCCACCTCGACCAGCTCGCCGCGACTCACGATGACCTCTTTGCCGCACGCATGCGCGGCAAGCACCAGCAGCACCGCCGCGGCGTTATTGTTGACGACCAGGGCGTCCTGCGCCCCCGTGAGCGTGCGCAGCAGACGCGCGGCATGCTCTTTGCGGCCCCCGCGAGCGCAGGTTGAGACGTCATACTCAAGCGTGCTGTAGCCGCGAGCGACATCGGTCACCGCCCGCACCGCCGCGGGCGCGAGCGGAGCGCGGCCCAGGTTGGTGTGAATCACAACGCCCGTCGCGTTAACGGCAGGGCGCAGGGTCGGCAGCGACAGGCGGTGGCACCGCCGCTCGATAGCCAAGGCGAGCTCGCGCTTATTCCTAGCGGGGGCGCCAGAGCGAATCGCCGCGCGCTCGGCATCGAGCTCGGCGTCAATCGCCTCGCGCACCAACGTGTCGCCCGCATCGCCGGCAGCCTTCATGACCGGCCACTCGGCCAGCAGCTCGTGCACGGCGGGAATGGAGCGCAGGCGGTCGCGCACCTCGGCAGGCATGGATTCGCAGTCGCTCATGGAAAGCCCTTCGACATAATCAATAAAAAGCAGGCCCCCCTTGGTCGTCATCGGCCAAAATGTGACGACGCGAATACAAAAGGGACAGGTCCATTATGGCAGCTCGCGACAAGACGGCGAAGCGCCTCGTCCAAAACCTGCCAAAATAAACCTGTCCCTTTTTGGTCGGTTATGGGTTGGGTCCTTTAGGACTCTTTGTTGGCGTAGATAAACCAGTAGCCCAGCGCCACGATCAGGGCGCCACCTACGATATTGCCCAGCGTGGCGACCGAAAGGTTGAGCGCCAACCCGGCGGCGTTGAGGGCATCGGCGCCGGCGACATCGGCTCCATAGCCGCACGCGTGCATCACGGCACCCATGGGCAAAAAGTACATGTTGGCAACGCAGTGCTCAAAACCGCATGACACAAAGGCGGCGATAGGCAGCAGAATACCCACGACTTTATCGACCACGGTCTTGCCGGCGGTACCGATCCATACAGCCAGGCACACAAAGATGTTGCACAGAATGCCGCGGAAGAAGATGGTGACGGCGTCAATCGAAACCTTACCGGCGGCGACACTCACCATGGTGTTGGCAACGGCCTCGCCGTTGAGCTTATAAATAGCTGCCATGTAAACCAAAAAGACAACGAACAGCGCGCCGGCAAAGTTGCCGATCCACACAACGACCCAAGCCTTGAGCATCTGGACGAGCGTGATCTTTTTGCTCTTGAGCGCGCAGACCATAAGCGAGTTGCCGGTAAACAGTTCCGCGCCGCAAATGAGCACGAGCACCAGTCCCAGGCAAAAGCACAGGCCGCCCACAAAGCGCTGAGCGCCCCAGCCAAGGGACGCATCGCTCAGAAAGACCGTGAAGAACAGACCGCCGAAGGCGATGAACGCGCCGGCGAACATGGCGAGCAAAAATGCCTTCGAGGCAGGCAGACTGGCCTTGGTAACGCCGGCGGCCTCGGTCTTGGTCTCGATTGCGGCAGGCGCCAGGCAGTCGGGGATGGGGTATTCTGCCTTGAAATCTGCCATGTCAGTCACTTCTTTCCTAATCAGCAGGGACGAGCATTGCCAATGCAAAGGCCCCGCGTCGGACGGTCAAAACAAAACAGGTCAGAAGTAAACGTACCTCTGACCTGCAAATTACTTGGAGCGGGCGACGGGAATCGAACCCGCGTCATCAGCTTGGAAGGCTGGGGTTCTACCATTGAACTACGCCCGCAAGATATGGTCGGGACGACAGGATTTGAACCTGCGACATCCTGCTCCCAAAGCAGGCGCGCTACCAAACTGCGCCACGTCCCGAAGGTGTTGAGCAGCTAAGGTCTAAACCTTGCGTGTCCCAAAGCGAAGGAAATTATAGGGGAGACTCCCCGCCTGTGCAAGCGCAGAAACCCTAGCTCCTCGAATGTGCGACAAACTTGCTGTGGAGCAGACCGATCACAAAGGCAACTACGGCGACCGGCGCCCACGCGGCACCGATGTCTGCCAGCGGCAGCACATCAAACGGCAGCCACGCGCCCGCAAAGAACGCGTCGCGAACCGAGGTGATCACACTCTGCACCGCAACAACGCCGCCGACCCAGACCCACACCTGCGGATGAGCGTCGCAAAAGCCGTGCACCAGGCCCATCAGTACCAGCACGATGGCAACGGGATACAAGGCGTTGAGCATGGGCACCGAGAACATAAGAATCACGTCGAGGCCCACGTTGGAGAGCACGCACGAAAACGCAGCGAACACAAAGGCGAGAACCGCAAAGGGACGGCGCATGGCCTCCTCAGAGGCCTCCGCTCCCCCTTCGACCACATACGTCTCGCAGAAGTAACGCGAGCAGCAGCTGATGAGGCCGATACACACGTTCATGCAGGCGAGGAAGAAGATGGCGAAGACCACGACCGTGCCGGCAAGCCCAAAATGCATGGAGGCCGAACGGGCGAGGATGGCGGCGCCGTTGGTAGCGTCGGGCATCACGGTGCCGAGCTGCATACCGGCAAGACCCAAGCCGCAGTAGATGATAGCCATGAGCACGCCGGCGATCACACCGGAACGCGAAATCTCAAAGGCCACGCGCTTGTCATCGGTAACACCCAACTCGTGGATGGTCTCGGCGATGATGATGCCGAAGGCGAGCGACGCGAGCAGGTCCATGGTCTGATAGCCAGTCAGAAAGCCCTGCACGGCAGCACCGGCATTGTAGGGGGCCTGCGGCGCGGCAGCCGGTCCCAGCGGCGAGATCACGGCAGCACCCACGACCAGCACGATGAGCGCAATGAGCGCGGGGCCCGTAATGCGGCCGAGCACGCGCGTGATGACGCCTGGACGCAACGTGAGCGCAAACGCGACGATAAAGAAGCCAATGGCAAACACCAGACGTGCCGTGCCGAGCGAAACGCCCTCGGGTAGCAGCGGCACCAGCATTTCGAACGCCGTAGAGCTTGTGCGCGGAATGGCCAGGCACGGACCGATGGCCAGGTAGACCGCCGCAACGAAGAATTCGCCAAACTTAGGATGCACACGCCCGGCCAGCTCGCGGGCCGTGCCGGCGAGCGCGACGGCGATAAAGCCCATAACGGGCAAACCGATAGCGGCAATCAAAAAGCCGATCATGGCAACTGGCGTGGCAGAACCTGCCTGCAGTGCCAGCAACGGCGGAATGATGAGGTTACCGGCACCAAAGAGCATCGAGAACAGCGCAATGCCGACGGTGACGACATGGTCGGAGCGCAGACCACGCGGGGCGGATGAGGCCATAGGCATACCTTTCGAGTCGAAACAAAAACGGGACGGGCAAAAACACCCGTCCCGCAAGTATAAACGGTCTAGCAGCTTTAGCAGGCTAAATCGCGCAGAGCATCGATAGCCGTGTCGACTTCTTCGGTCGTGTTGAAATACCCAAACGAGAAGCGGACGACACCCTGGCGCTCGGTACCTAACGCGCGGTGCATGAGCGGAGCGCAATGGGCACCGGGGCGCGTCGTAATCCCCCACCCTTGCATGAGCTCGTCCGAGATCTCGGCAGAGTCGATATCGCCCACGTTGAGCGACACGATCGCCGAGCGCGCAGGTTGGTCAAACGCACCGTAAAGTACAATGCCGGGGATTTCGCGAGCGCCGGAGAGGAAACGTTCGGCGAGCGCGCGTTCGTGAGCTGCAATCGTCTCCACCCCGCCCTGTGCCTCGATAAAATCAAGGCCTGCGGAAAGGCCCGCTATGCCGTGACCGTTGAGCGTGCCCGCCTCGAGCCGCGTGGGCCACTCCATGGGCTGCAACGCATCGAAACTGTGCACGCCCGTACCGCCCATGGCCCAAGGGGCCACGTCAATGCCCTCCGCCACGGCCAGGCCGCCGGTCCCCTGCGGACCCATGAGCCCCTTGTGGCCAGTAAAGCACACCACGTCGAGCCCCATGGCCTGCATATCGATATGCGCCGTGCCGGCAGACTGCGAGGCATCGACGATCACGAGCGCACCAGCCGCATGGGCCACAGCCGCCACACGTGCAACGTCAACGGCGTTGCCGGTCACATTGGAGGCGTGCGTCACCACGACGGCGCGCGTGCCCGGCGTGACCAGCTGCTCGAGCTCGTCATAGTCGAGCACGCCGTTCGCGTCACAGCCCGCGTGCTCAACGGTCACACCCCGCTCCGCTGCCAGGCGGTTGAGCGGACGCAGCACGGAGTTGTGCTCGAGCACCGTCGTGACCACGCGGTCGCCGGGGCGCACCACGCCACAGATGGCGGTGTTGAGCGCCGCCGTAGAGTTGGGCGTAAAGCACACATGGTCCGCCCTCGGGCAACCTAAAAGGCGCGCGATCTTGGCACGGCAACCGTGAATCGTACGAGCGGCATCGAGGGCACTCGACGTGGCGCCGCGCCCGGCATTGCCGAGCGAGCACATCGCCTGCGTCACGGCATCGATGACCGTCTGCGGCTTGTGCATGGTCGTCGCCGCGTTATCCAGGTAGATCATCGCACGACCTCCCACATATCAATCACGGTATAGCCCTCGGTAGGAACGCCCGCCGCGGTAAGCTCGCTGCGCAGCAGCTCCTCATCGGCAGGCAACGCTTTCCACGCCAGACCACAGCCGGCAGCGACCTCCCCGGGCACGGGAATCGTTCGCCCGGGAAGGCCACGCTCAACGCACAGGGACTCGCAGCCCATGGCGGCCGCCGTGGTGGGAAACGTGATGACAAGCGCCGGGCGCTTCTCCCTCATGGCAACTCCAACCAATACGCTACGGGCGCACGACGCGCACGGCCTGCTCCATCTTCTCCACGATCACATACATGTTCGTGACCTCGCCCACGGCAAGCTGGTCCTTAATGCCATAGTGGTCGAGGCAGGTGCCACAGGTGAGGATCTCAACGCCCTGCTCGGCCAGGCCCTTCAGGTCATCGAGTACCGGCGAGCCCTCGACGGTGAGCTTGGCTCCGCCGTTGTAGAACAGCATGGTCGCGGGCAGCTCCTCCTGCTGCGTCACGGCAAAGATGAAGGCCTTCATGAGCTTGTGGCCCAGCTCGTCGTCGCCGCGGCCCATGCAGTCGGTGTAGACGGAAATGACGAGCTCGCCCTTGCCGGTGCTGGCACCACAGAAGGCAGCGCCATCCTGCTCGGGATCGGCCACGGCAATGGCACCAGAGGTCGCCACGGTCACGTGCCACTCAGCGTCAGAAACCTTCTCGACCGAGGCCGTGCAGCCCTTCTCCTGCGCCATCTTGGAGATGTTCTTGACGGCGGTCTCGTTATCGACCGAGGTCACCACGGCACCCTCGCCGTCAAACTGTTTGAGCGCCTTAAGCGTCTTGACGACGGGCAGCGGGCAGGCATCGCCCATGGCATTGACTTCAATTTTGGTAGACATAGCTACATCCTTTCAAAAGGGACCGCCCAGAACAGCAGGCGGTCGCATAAACGGTTTTCCTTAATGCACAACGCGAACAGCAGGACCGCCCGGCACCGGCTCGCACGCGCGACCGATTGTGGCGGCAACGCGCCCCTCGGCATGTAAACGACGCGCAAGCTCATCCACATCCGCCACGGGCGCCGCGATAAGCAGGCCACCAGACGTCTGCGGATCGTACAGCGCGTCGAGCATGCCCGGCTCCAGGTCCCCGTCGGCAGCCACACGCGGGCCAAAAAAGTCCTGGTTGCGGTAGGAGCCCGCGGGGATAATGCCCAGACGCGCCATGTCGAGCACCTGGTCAAAGAGCGGCACCGCCCCCGACACAAGCTCAATCTGCACGCCCGAGCCCTCGGCCATCTCGCACGCGTGCCCGATCAGGCCAAAGCCCGTGACATCGGTGCAGCCGTGAAGCTCGAGGCCCTCGGCCAGACGAATCGGGGCCTCGTTGAGGGTGCGCATCGAGTCGAACATGGCTGCGGCCTCGTCCTGCTCGATGAGCTCGCCCTTAATGGCCGTGGTGATGATGCCAGAGCCGATCGCCTTGGTCAGCAGCAGGACATCGCCAGCGCGCGCGCCGCTGTTGGCGAGCATGCGGTCGAGCGCGACAAAGCCGCTCACAGACAAGCCGTACTTGGGCTCGTCGTCGTTGATGGTATGACCGCCCGCGATAGAGCAGCCCGCCTCGACGCACTTGTCGGCGCCGCCCGCCAGAATCTGGCCGGCAACCTCAACACCCAGGCAACTGGGTATGCAGAGCAGGTTCATGGCATGGCTCGGCCGCCCGCCCATGGCGTAGATGTCCGACAGCGAGTTTGCCGCGGCAATCTGGCCGAACAGAAACGGGTCGTCGACCATCGGCGGGAAGAAGTCGATGGACTGCACGAGACCCAGGTTATCGCCAACGCGGAAGACGCTCGCATCGTCGGAGGTATCGAACCCCACGAGTAGGTTGTCGTTATGCACATTGGGCAAGTCGCCCAGGACCTGGGCGAGGGCTCCAGGAGCCAACTTAGCGGCTCAACCGCTCGCGGCCGTCATAGACGTGAGCTTAATCTGATCGTCAGGCATCGATACCTCCTCTCATCGGTCAATCATTTTCTCTCAGTATACGCATGAATGCGAGCCCAAGGCGGATGCATTAATTGAGCGCCTGTGCGCGAATCGCCGCGCCGATGGCACCGGCAAAGCGAGCCTGGGGCGAGGTTGTCACCGGCGACCCCAGTAGCTCGCCCAACCGCTCCACCACGAAGGCGTTCTCGCACAGGCCACCGGTCAGGTAGTACGGGGCGCCCGCGGCCTGCCCGGCCATGGTCGCCATGCGCGAGACCACGCTGTCGATCACGCCACGTGCGATGTTCTCGCGCGGCTCACCGCGACCGATCAGGCTGATAACCTCACTTTCGGCAAACACCGTGCACATGCTGCTGATCTTGGTGGGCTCGCCGGAACGCGCCAGGTCGGCCATCTGCTGCTGGGAAATGCCTAGGCGGTCGGCCATGATCTCCAAAAAGCGCCCCGTGCCGGCGGCGCACTTGTCGTTCATGGCAAACTTGGCCACGCGGCCGCCTTTAAGCTGGATGACCTTGGTGTCCTGGCCCCCCACGTCAATCACCGTGCCGTGATCGCCAAACAGACGCACGGCACCGGTACCGTGGCAGGTGATCTCGGTCACGACCTTGTGCGCATAGGGCACGGCAACACGGCCGTAGCCAGTCGCGATCACGCGCACGTCGTCGGCAGCCACGTCATAGCCAGCTGCGGCAAGCTCGCCGCGCAGACGCTCGGCCGCATCAACCGAGGAGAACCCGGTTGGCTGCACGCACGTCCACGCCACCGAACCCTCCCCGTCGACCACAGCGGCCTTAGCCGCCGTAGACCCGATATCGATCCCGATCCCCATCATGGCTCTCTCCTAATCAGCAAGAAAATCAAACGATCAGACACTGCTGCAACAACGGCCCTCTGGCGTCTGAGGTGCCCGAGATTCCGAGCGACAAGCCCGACGAAGCGTACTCAAGGTACGCGAGGAGGGTTGGAGCCGGAAGGTCGGGTGCCTCAGACGTCAGAGGGTTTCGATAAAGGCGGCGATGCGCGTCTCAATCTGGCCCATGTCTCCGTTGCTGTAGTCGGTCTCAATCTTCATATACGGAATACCCGCACCCTCGACAGCCTCCTGCATGCGCGCACTCTCCACGTTAAAGGTGTGGCACGCCTGGAGCACATTCTCCACTACGCCATCGACGTGATGCTTCTCGCACATGGCCAGCGTGTTTTCCATACGGTCGTCGTTGGGCGTCATGACCGAGCAGTTGATATCCAGGTAGCGGTCGGCGATGGCGCGAAGGATGTCGGGAGCCTCCGGGTCGATCATCATGGCCGCCGTGCGCTCGCCCGAGCAGTCGTCCATGCACACGACCACACCGCCGTTGGACTCGATGGCGCGACCGATCTTGTTGATCACGCCGCCCACCGGGCAGCCGGTGATCAGAATGCGCTTGGCATCCGCCGCGACCGAGCGCTTGCCCGCGTCGTAGGCCTCGCGCAGCTTGGCGACCTTTTGCTCCAGCTGCTGCGTATAGGCCTCGATATCAAAGCTGAACGTACCGGCAAACATGGTGCTCATCAGGTCGACGCCGCTCATGGCCGCCGGCTGGTTGGCCTGCAGTGCAAACATCTCGAGCTGGGCCGCACGCAAGCGGTTGCGACGACGGACGGCAGCGCGCAGGTCATCGTCGGTAATCGTGATGCCGTAGAAGCCCTCGAGCTCCTCCTTGAGCAGGCGGCACTCCTCGTACCAGCCTTCACGCTCGTAGGCACGATCGCGACCCTGCGGAAGATGCAGAATGTGCGTGCGCTTGAGCTCGTTGAGTAGCTCGTACATCTTCTTCTTGCCGTCGCAGGTGGTCTCGCCGATGATCATGTCGCTAAAGTACGTAAACGGGCACTTTTGCGAGTAGGCAAAACCGTAGGTCGACTTGATGAGCGGGCACAGGTTTGCCGGCAGCACCTTCTCGGCCTCGGGAATCACCTCATCGGACGTACCGCACAGAGCCACGCTCGCAGCCCCCGCGGCATCGATAATCTCGAGCGGCGTATAGCTGCACAGATACCCGATCAGGCGATTACCGGCCTGCTTGTAATCCTTAACGCGAATAAACGCGGCCTTACGCTGCTCGTTGAACTCCTCAAACGTGCTGGGCAACGGCTGCTCAATATTTTCCGACATATAACTCCTAAACCTTTTAACCAACCAAGGAAACGGCTTTCCCAGGCGCCCGAGGTTGCCGTGAAAGAGCAGCTCCGCGCACTTTGGTACGCAAGCGACGGTTTGAACGGCAAGATCGGGTACCTGGGGAAGCCGCCGGAACGTATAGCCCTAAATGGTTTCCAAGAAAGCTTCGATGCGCGTCTGCAATTGGCCTGCGTCCTCGCCGACGTAGTCGGTCGTGATGTGCATGAACGGAATGCCCGCCTCCTCGGCGGCCTTCTCCACGGCGAAGGACTCCATCTCATAGAGCGTGCAGAACTGCAGGGCCACGTCGACGATGCCGTCGGCATGCAGGTCCTTGGCCATCTGGACAATGTCCTTCATACGCTGGTCGTTGGGCGTAAAGACGGCGCAGTTGATCTTAAAGTAGCGCTCGGCGATGGCATCGAGCATCTCGTCGACCGTCTCACCGGACTCGTCGACCAGGTCCTTGTAATAGCGCGAGCCCGTGCAGGACTCCTCGCCTACCACAATGCCACCGGCTTTCTCGATGAAGTTGAACAGCTTCCAGTTGGGCACGGCCATGGGCGTACCGGTGTACAGGATGCGCTTAGTCCCCTTGGGCGCCACGCCCTCGCCGACCTCGACACGCTGCTCACACTCGGCCGCCATATCGTTAATGGCTCCGGTCAGACGTGGCGTGTCGTCCATAAAGGCGGCCTGAACGGTCAGCAGGCTGTCAAGACCGCTGATGGGCGCAGGGTCGGCAGCGCGCGTGGCAGCGAGGCGCTGCAGGGCGCGACGCTTCTCATTGACGGCGTGGATGGCGGCCTTCAGACGCTCAGGCGTAATCGTGACGCCGCACTCTTCCTCGATCTTGGCGGCGAGCTTCTTGACCTCGGCCTTCCAGGTCACGAGCGTTGACTCGTCGTGTACGTTGGGAATATCCATGACGTACATGTTCTTTTGCGTGGCAAAAAACTCGTAGGCCTTCTTCTTGCCATCGCAGGTGTTCTCGCCTACCACCAAGTCACTCGACTCAATGTAGGGGCAGACCTCGCCCAGCTTAAAGCCGGCAAAGCTCTTGATAAGCGGGCAGGTGTTGCGCGGCAGATGCTCCTCGACCTTATCGGTTGCCCAATCGGCACCCGAGCACAGGCCCACGGGAATACCGTCGCAGGCGAGCACAATCTCCTCGGGCACGTACACGCAGAACGAACCGACGATCTTGGTGGCCTCGCCGGCCTCCTTCTTGTCGAGCATCTCCTTAATACGGCCGCTGTGGATGTTGGTGGCCACAAAGTCCAGGTAGGACGTGGACTTGGAGCGATTGTTCTGCGTCAAGAACATATCGCCGTACATCTGGCCCACGGCGCCCAGCAGCATGTCGTGGTCGGCAAGATTCATGCCGAGGCTCTCCCACATCGGATGGAAATCGAATTCTTCAGCCATGGCGGTTCCCCTCTCGAACCAAAAACGGATAACAGCGGTATCGATGCACGACGGGCGGCGATTGCCCTGCCGTGCTCAAACCCGGAATTTTGGGGAACCTGCTTTGCGGTTGACTATTTAATTGTGCGTCGTCTCTCCCGGAGCCGTGAACATACCTGCTCATATGCGGCTCCGAGCGATATATAGGGCACGCGCGGCAACGCGGCGAATGTATGTCGTCTGCGGCATGTGCGCACCCTCCTTAACCAGTTGAGGTCAACTATATCAACGGTCATCGACCATGCGAACACCGTTGACAATCGTACGACAGCTGCGGGATGCGAACACCTCGCTGTCTGATAAATAATTATCAGATTGATAAGATTTTGTCATATAGAAATCGGCGAGCGGTAAAGTGGAAACAAAGCGGTCGAGGACTACCTCCTCGCCCGCATCGCCCACCGCATCAACGACAAACCAAATGGATCCTGCTGGCATCAAAATGCATGCGCAGCGTCTCGCCTGCTTGCGGCAGCTCGTCGACAGGCATGCCCACTTTGTTGACCTTCCACTGCAGGCGCGTCGGCGCATCGGCACGCGGCACATCCAGCAGCACCAGGCGCTCAAAACGCGAATCGCTCACGCGGGCCACATGCAGATCGTAGCTGTTACGACCGCGCTCAGCGCGGTTGTCCACATGGAAATAGCTCGCACGAATACCCAGGTACGCCACATTATCGGGAACCTCACGGCCCACGTTGAAGGTCATGCCCCAGTCCAGGGCTTCAACTTCCTGAAGCTCGATCTTGCGCGCGCGGCTCGTATTCTTGCAGCCCGTCAGACGCAGCGCAGCCAAGGTTTGCGGCCGGCGGACCACGTCCTCGACGGAGCCGATCTCCTCCACATGCCCGTTATGCATCACGCAAATGCGCTCGCACAGGCGGCATGCCTCGTCAATATCGTGGCTCACGTAGAGCACGGTACGGTTACAGACGTCGAACAGGTCGAGCATGTTCTGCTCAAGCGCGCTCTTGAGATACGCGTCGAGCGCGCTCATGGGCTCGTCGAACATAAAAATGCCCGGGTGTGCCGCCACCATGCGAGCAAGCGCCACACGCTGCTGCTGGCCGCCCGAGAGGCGCGCGGGATAACGGTCGGCAAAGTCGGCCAGTCCAAAGATGCCCAGGTAGCGCTCGGCAAGTTGTCTACGCGCTGCGGCGTCACCTGCACCCTCAACGCCGGCGCACACGTTATCGGCCACCGTCATATTAGGGAACAGCTGATAGTTTTGAAACATCAGGGCGCATTTTCGCTCCTGGGGCGAAAGGTTGATGCCCGCCGCAGAGTCAAAGAAGGTCACGCCGTTGACGACGATCTTGCCCTCGTCGGGTGTCTCCACGCCGGCAATGCAGCGCAACGTGCAGCTCTTGCCGCAACCCGAGGCGCCCAGGAGCGCCACACGCTCCTCGCCGGCCTCAAGCTGCATGTCGAGCATAAACCCGGGATAGCGTTTTTTGATATCCAAAACGAGCGACATAGCTTATCGACCTCCCTGCGGTGCTGCGTCATCGCGCATGAGCTCGGCCAGCGCCTCGCGATCGATACGCAGCGCATCGCCGCCCACTGGGTCGAGCGAATCGATCTGGCTACCCAGCTGCTTGGCCTGCTTGCGCTCCGCGTGGGACAGGCCGCGCTCGCGGTACTTTTGCGAATGCGCCGTGTACATATTGATGAACAAAATGACCAGGAAACTAAACACGATCACGACGACGACCCAAAAGAGGGCCACCGAGGTGTTGCCGCCCATCCACTCAAAGTAGATGGCGATAGGGATGGTCTGAGTAATGCCGGCGTAGTTGCCCGCAAAGAACAGGGTGCAGCCAAACTCGCCCATGGCACGCGCGAAGGCAAGCACCGCGCCGGCGGCAATCGAGGGCCAGCCAAGCGGCATCATAAGCTTGGTAAAGATGCGATGCTCAGACCATCCCAGGGTTCGCGCGGCATCGAGCATCTGCGTGTCGAGGCTCTCGAAGGCTCCGAGTGCCGTGCGGTAGACCAGCGGAAACGACACAACGACGGCCGAAATGACCGCCGCCGGCCACGTAAAGACAATCGAGATGCCGTGCGCGATGAGCCACTGGCCCACCCCGGTCGAGCGGCCAAATAGCATGAGGAGCAGAAAGCCGCAGACCGTGGGCGGCAGCACCATAGGAATCGTAAAGACCGAGTCGAGCAGGCCCTTGATGCGACTCGAGGTACCCATAGTCTTCCACGCGGCGAACAGGCCCAGCGCAAAGGAAATCAGCAGGGCAAGGCCGCTCGTTTTTATGGACACCCAAAGCGGGCGATAGTCGATGTCGCCCAAAAAGGAGGCCAGAGAGGTCAAGGGACCCTGCTCATCCCGCAACACGACAGACGATGCTTCTACCATTTGAGCGCTATCAAGCCAACGCGCGCCGCCCTTGGCATCACCCGAGGCTGATGCAATCACCACATAGCGGTCCCCATCCGCACCACGCACATCAAAGCCATAGGCATACCCGCCGGCATCAAACGTTGTTTCCGCCGTAACATACCAAGGAAGATCAACGTCCCCTAGCTGCGCACCTCCCATGGAGTTTGCGCTGTCGAGCTCACAGACGAGGGCCTTGAGACCCGATACGCACTCGTTGTCCTGCGGATCCAATCCATACTTCTCGGCCGCCTTGGGCGATATCCACGCCACAACGCGATCGGCAGCAGGCGCCACTACAAGGTCCACGTCCTCGTCAACGGGAAACCGGTAGCCCTCTGGCTGGCCCTCCATGGCACGAGCGGTCCCCTTGGCCAACCGCTCAAAACCCTCGATTCCATAGGGAAGCCCATGTGCGGTCGCAGCAACCTGGGCCCCGTCTTCAGCGTCCCCAGCAAACGCAAATCCCGGCACCCAGCAAAGCGCGAAGGTCAAAGCACAGGCGACAAGCATGCGGAATCTTTTAAGCACGAAAAGCTCCAAGCGAATACAAGGACGGAGTGAAACACAAAACGATGGGATTATCGCGCCAAGCCGCACTACTCGGAAAGCTCAAAGCCGTACTTAGCCCAAATCTTCTGAGCCTTCTTGTTGGACAGGCAAAAGTCGATAAACGCCTTGGCCTCGTCGGCGTGCTCGGAGCTCTCGGCAACGGCGCCCGGGTACACGATGGGCTTGTGCGAATCCTCGGGGCACACGAAGGCCTCCTCGATGCCGTCATAGCGGAAGATATCGGAGCTGTAGACAAAACCGGCCACGCAGTCGCCCGTAGAGACGTAAGACGCAGCGGTGCCGACCTTGTCGGCCAGGGCCACCTTGTCGGCAAGCTCGGGTGCATACTCGCCGTCGTCGCCCTCGGTGCCGGTGTAGAGACCCACAGAAGCTAAGGCCTGGTTGGCGTACTTGCCGGCGGGGACGGTCTTGGCGTCGCCAATGGCGATCTTGCCGTCCAGGTTCGCGACGTCGGCGATGGCCTCGACCTTGGTGCCGGAGCCCTCGGCGCGAATAATCACGAGGTCGTTGACGAACATGTCCTCACGCGTGTCGGCGTCGACGAGCTCAGCGGTCTCAGCGTCATCCATGGTGCCCTTGGAAGCAGTGATGAGCACGTCGGCCGTGGCGCCGGCACGCATCTGCTCGACGAGGTCGCCGGAGGCCTTAAACTGCGTGTCGGCAAAGGTGGTACCGGTCTGATCGGTGTAGAGCTTCTGAACCTCGGGCAGGGCCTTCTCGAGAGAGTTGGCAGCGAAGACCTGAAGCTCGACAGCTTTCTTGGAAGATGCCTTAGCAGAACCGGCATCGGATCCGGCCGGCTCGGACGTCTTACTGCCCGAACAGCCGGCAAGACCAAGGCCGGCAGCGGCGACAGCAGAAAGCGAGACGAATCCGCGGCGAGAAACCATATCGAACATATTCAACCCTTTCGAATGCTACGCCCGGACACCCCGCCGCGGGCTTTATTCTGTAATTAGATTATACTTCCGCGCGAATAATATCAGTGATAAAGATTTCTCGTCTGATAATTCTCTTTCGCCGATAGTCTCAGGACGTTCCGCGCTGTCGTTGCATAAAAAGGCGGAGCGACTCGCAAAGTCGCTCCGCCGTAGGTAGCGCGCTTATTTGGCGTGCCCGCCGCCCGCCGTCATTTGGGCCGCATGCTCCAGCTGGTCGCTCACAGCCTCCCAGCTTTCGCGGGCCGCTTTCGTAGATCCCGGAAAGTTGATGACAAGCGTATACCCACGCTGCATGCACACGGCGCGCGAGAGCATAGCGCGGCGCGTCTTGGTCATGGAGTACGCACGGATCGCCTCGGCAATACCCGGCACATCGCGGTCACAGACAGCACGCGTCGCCTCGGGTGTCACGTCGCGCATCGAAAGACCCGTGCCACCGCAGGTGAGCACGACATTGGCGTGGCACTCATCGGCGGCTTCCACAATGGCATCACCGATTTCGCTGACGTCGTCGCGCACGACCGCATGTGAGGCGACCGTCCAGCCCTGCGCCTCGATAAGCTCCTCGAGTGCAGCCCCAGCCTCGTCCTGGGCAAGATCGCGCGTATCCGAGCACGTCACAATCGAAATCTTCAGCTCCATAGCATTCCCCCTACAACACGGCGCCCTCAGGCAGGTCGACGCGAACAACGTCCACGACATCGCCCGCCGCAAGGTCGCACGGTCCTTCGTCAATACGCAACAGGCAGTTCGCACGCTGCATAGTTCCAAGCAGCGCCGAGTTCTGCGTCTTAGCCTCGGTCACCAACAACTCACCGGTCTCGGGGTCGCGCAAAACCGTGGCGCGATCGAAGAAGCGTCGGTCCTGGCGCTTCTTCACGCCGTGCGTCAATATCGCCTGCTGCACGGGACGCGTACCCTCGGCAAAACCGCGCATCTTGCGGATCGCCGGACGGGCAAGCATCTCAAAGCCTACATACGCCGCGGCCGGATTGCCTGAAAGTCCCAGGTAGGGCTTACCCCCGAGCAAGCCAAACGTGATGGCCTTGCCCGGACGCATCGAGATGCGATCGAACAGTACCTCGCCCTCGCGCCGGACGAGCGCCGTCACGTAGTCGTAGTCGCCTGCCGAGGCGCCACCGCTCGTAATGACAAAATCGCACTCTCGCGTGGCGCGATGCACCAGCTCGGCAATCGCCTGCTCATCGTCGGGCGCAATGCCGTAGAACACGGGCTCAGCGCCGGCATCGAGTGCCTCGGCCATCAGCGCCGAGGAGTTGGAATCGCGAATCTGACCGCGCGCCGGCACCTTACTCGGTGCGACCAGTTCCGTGCCCAGCGAGATGATGCCCACACGTGGGGCAGCGTGCACCTTCACGCTCGCATATCCGGCGCTTGCCAGCAGGCCAGCACCGGCCGGGGCCACGACCTCGCCGGCGTGCATCACAACATCGCCGGCATGGGCCTCCTCGGCGGCAGAGCGAATGTTCTCCCCCACCTTGGCAGGTGCCGAAAAGCGAACGTGCGAGCCCTCGTTGCCGTCACCGTCGAGCACATCAACGATCTCGTACTTCACCACGGCATCGGCACCTTCGGGCACCGGCGCGCCTGTCATAATGCGGACCGCCTCGCCCGCGCCGATAGCGCCCTCAAACACATGGCCCGCGGCCTCGTGTCCGATAACGTCGAGCGTCACCGGCGCCTCGCCAGATGCCTGCGCCAAGTCCGCCGAGCGCACGGCATATCCGTCCATAGCGCTGTTGGCAAACGGCGAGATGTCGATATCGGCCACCGCGTCTTCGGCCAAGGGAAGACCGACGGCCTGCCACACGGGAATCTCGACAACTTCGGTGCGATTCACGTGCGACAAGACGATCGCCTGTGCGTCCTCCAACGGAATGAGTTTCTCAGCCATATGCACCTCTAGCATGCTGCGGCGCGCAACAAAAGCGCCGATTCTTTATGTTTATCTCAGTATAATCCCTCGCCGCCTGCTCAAGACCTGGCCCGCGGCCGCGAATACATCTGTCGGCCGCAAGCCGCGAAACAAAACCAAAACCAACCTGCCGGTTTGTCACGTATGGCACGTTCTATAATGCTCGTGTTGCAACCCAAAAGAGGAACGTATGACTTTTACCGACAAACCCGAAAGCGCAAACGAGGCGCAGGATCATTCCCAGTCGCTCGACGACGGCGGCTTTTTCTCCCTTAATGACGTCATCATGGCAGGCAGGCAACAGCTCACCCGCTCCGAGCATCTCTTGGCTGCCGACACGCGCCGCAACGCCCGCAACCTACTCGCGAGCGCCAAGTTGCTCGCGCTCGTCGTCATCGTCTCGCTCGCCATGGGCGTTGCCGCTTGGGCGTTTTTGGCCTCGCTGAATATCGCGACCGACTATCGCGAGCACCACGCGTGGGTCTACGCATTGCTTCCCGTTGTGGGCATTGCCACCGCATGGGTGTACAAAAACCACGGCCTTGCTGCCAAACGAGGCAACAACCTGGTCATCGACTCCGCTCTGGGCACACGCCTCATCCATATGCGCATGGCCGTCCTCACCTTCGTCTGCTCCACGCTCACGCACCTAACGGGTGGATCGGCCGGTCGCGAGGGAGCCGCGGTGCAGATTGGCGGCACCATCGCCAGCAACATCTCGAGCCTCGCCCACCTCAAAAAGCATGACCACCACGACCTCATGCTCGCCGGCATCTCGTCGGCCTTTGGCGCCGTATTCGGTTCGCCCCTTGCTGGAGCTTTCTTTGGCATGGAGATGTGCTTTATCGGCAAGATCGACTACACCGCGGGCATCTACTGCCTGGTCGCCTCGTTTACCGGCTACTTTACGTCGCTTGCCTTGGGAACCGAGTACGAGGCGAATGTCATCGCCAGCGTTCCCAACATGACACCACGGACGGTTGTCATCGTTGTTATCAGCGCCATTATCTTCGGCCTGACGGCACGCCTCTTTGCCTGGTCGGTTCGAACCGTCAAAAGCCTGTACAGTCGCTTTATCACCAATTACCTCGTCCGCGCACTCATAGGCGCACTCGTGGTTTTGGCCGCCTATGCCCTCCTCGACGCCTGGAACTACGCCGGCCTTTCCACGTGGCTTTCCGGCGCCGGATTTGCAGGCAACACCACCCTGGCGGACGCAGCCATCAAGTTGGTCGTCACAGCGCTTACCCTGGGCGCGGGCTTCCAAGGCGGCGAGGTCACGCCCCTGTTTGGCATCGGTGCGGCACTCGGTGGCTGGATCGGTTGCCTTACCGGGCTTGACCCCAGTTTTCTGGCGGCCCTCGGCATGCTCGGCGTCTTCTGCGCCGGCCTCAACGTGCCCATCACCACCTGTATGATGGCCATCGATCTGTTCCACGGAACGGCCGCCGGGTTCTTTGTCATCGTGGCCTTTATCAGCTACCTAACCGGCGGACACCGCGGCGTGTACCCCGCCCAGCGCATCATCTCACCCAAGCGCCGTTCGCTTATTGTGGATGAGGGCGGTACGGTAGCGGACGCTATCGAGCGCCACAACGACCTGATAGAGTAGATGTAATAATCGCCGTGCAGCCACAATCGGGGCAACGTAACCCGAGCGCGACCGCACCGTCATGTCACACGCCGGGAGTCGCCCCATGCACGCAACTGATTTTGGTCGCACGCTCATCATCGCCAACCCAGCCGCCCAGTCGGGTGCGGCACGCGAAGTTGCCGAACGTCTGCAACGCTTTTTGGACATGACTGCACGCGCATCCCAGTTTGACCTGGTGTTGACCGAGCGTATGGGACACGCCAAGGAGCTGGCCGCACAGGCTCAGGGCTATCGCACCGTTATCGCACTCGGCGGCGACGGCGTGATTCACGAGGTCGTCAACGGGCTTATGACGCAAAAGGAGGACGCCCGCCCCGCTCTTGCCGTCCTGCCCGTGGGCTCCGGCAACGATTTTGCCCAGGCGCTCGGCATCGACGATTTCTCCGGCAAGGATTTTGGCGCGCTGCTCACCTGCGAGCTGCAGCGTCAGGACATCGGGCGCATTCGCTCGTGGAGCCCTGCGAGCGGCAGCGGCGAGGCTACCGTTGAGTACTACGACCAGACGCTCTCGGTCGGCATCGACGCTGCCATCGGCCTTGGCACCACCGAACTGCGCAAAAAGACCGGCTTGACGGGCGCTCCTCTCTACACCCTCTCGGGACTTGAGCAGTTTGGTCTGCGCTATCGCAACTACCCCATGACAGCCAGCTTTGACGGCACGCCCGCCGAGCGCGTGAGGGCGATTATCATGGCGATTCAGCTGGGGCCCACGTATGGCTCGGGTTATCGTATCTGCCCCGATGCCGATCCCTGCGATGGCATACTCGACGTCTGCTACGCCTGCGGTCCCGTCCCACGCGCGGTTGCCCTGCCCATGTTCCTTTCGGCCAAAGACGGCCACCATACCAAACTGCCGCCGATTCGCATGCGCCGCTGCCGCCATGCCGAGTTCACCTTTGAGGAGCCCGACTACCCCATTCAGGCCGACGGCGAGCCCATCGTCGCCTCGCGCATCGAAGTCGACATCCTACCCGGCGCCCTCCAAGTCTGGCACCCCACCCGCTAGCAAGACCAGCGAAACAATCGGCTACTCGTCGCTCCCCGGCTTGCGACGGTTGGCCTTTTTAATCGCGTTGAAGTGCTTGTCATTGAGCCTGCGCTGGCGAGAGCGCAGAGGCACCTTAGTCTTTACGCGTCGGCGCGGTGGACGCCCGCGACGCTCCAGCTCAGCGCGCAGCTTACGCAGGCAGCTCGCGCGATTCTGAAACTGACTACGGCTCTCGCGCGCCGTCACAACAATCCCCGTGGGCCCATGCTTCATACGCACCGCCGAGTCCGTCGTGTTCACGCCCTGTCCGCCCGGACCCGTCGCGCGAAACACCTGCACCTCGCAATCGCGCGCCAACTCCTCGGCCGACATCTCGGCATAGCGCGCATACTCGCGCCATCCCATCTTGTTCTCATCCATATCAACACCTCCCCTCATACAAAAATGTGACAAAGGGACAGTCCCTTTGTCACATCGCATACCAATCGCTTGTGTTGCGCGCTTAGGCGAAGGTGATCTCGCCGGTCTCGCAGTCCATATCGGCGATACGGGCCAGGCTCTCAACGCGGAAACCGCGCTCGCGGAGCTTATCGCCACCGCCCTGGAAGCCCTTCTCCACGGCAATGCCAATACTGGACACCTCGGCACCCGCGGCCTCGCAGATCTTGATGAGACCCTCAAGAGCGCAGCCGTTGGCCAGGAAGTCGTCGATAATCAGGACCTTATCGCCCTCGGACAGGAAACGCTTGCCCACGATAACCGGGTACTCCTTCTGTTTGGTAAAGGAGTAGATGGTCGTAGCATACTGCTCGCCGTCGAGGTTAATGGACTGGGCCTTCTTGGCAAAGACCACCGGCACGCCGCCAAAATGCTGAGCCGCGATGCAAGCCATACCAATGCCCGAAGCCTCAATCGTCAGGATCTTGTTGATCTCGACATCCTTGAACAGACGGGCCCACTCGGCGCCCATGTGGTCGAACAGCTCAACGTCGCATTGGTGGTTGAGGAAGGCATCAACCTTAAGGACGTTACCGGCCTTTACGATGCCGTCATGGCGAATACGATCCTCAAGCTCCTGCATGGCGCAACCCCTTCTCGCGGCAACGATACCGCGCGATTAATAAACGTTGTTCGATAGTCTACCACGGACCGACCCCCGCCCGTCCCACAAGCCGCATCGCACCACAAACCAGTCTTTTTGAGACGGCGCGAATACGTGGCAGGCAGCCTCCCAACACGCTAATGACGGGCGCGCATCCTCACCAAACGCACCATGGCGAGCGCAAAGCCCACAGCGGCCACAGCCATAAGCACGTAGAACACCGAGCGAAAACCGAATAGGAATACATCCGGACGGCCTGCAACGAAACTGGTTACGGCCTCACCCATCGCCACGCTCATCTGCCCATACAGGATATTCGACGCCACCGTAATGCCCACTGCCATACCCGCATAGCGCGCCAGGCTACCCAGGCTGCCAGCAAAGCCGAGCGCTTCGCGCGGAGCCGAGCCCATATACAGGGAGTTATTAGGGCTTTGGAAAATCGACGTACCAAGCGACATAAATGCGACACAGCACACGATCAGAGGGATGGAAGCGTGCTCGTCGAGCGTGCTCACCGCAAAGAGGCCGCACACGTACACGCCCAGGCCGACGGCTGTGGGGCCCTCGCAACCAACACGGTCGGAAACCGTACCCGAAAGCGGGCCGATAAAGGCATTCACCATCGGCAGCGCCAAAAAAAGCAATCCGGAAATGTCGGAACCAAAGCCGTGGGCGTCCTGAAAATAGAACGGCAGGATAAACTCGGATGCGCCGATGCCAACAAACACGATGAGCATGCAGGCAAGGTTGATGGTGAAGGCCGAATTTGCAAAGCAGCGACGCGCAGCCTCCAAAAGGGACATGGGTCGCTCGCCCGCCTCGGGCTTAACATGCGGCAACGTGTAGAGTCCCACGATAAACGAGATGACGCCAATGGGCAGGTTGATGAGGAAGATGCTCTCCCAGGGAAAGCTTGCCACCAGCATGCCGCCGAGCACGGGGCCGCACATCATGCCGAGGGCCACGAAGGTCGCGAGAATACCCATGGCACGACCGCGCTCGCGCGCCGGAAACGACTCGGTGATGATACCCATGTTGTTAGCCATGGCCGCCGCGCAACCGACGCCCTGAACGATGCGTGCCAGAATAAGAACCTCGAGTGAGGCCGAAAGGCCACAAAGCAGCGAGCCGACCGTAAAGACGACGACGCCCAGCTGGAACACGCCCACTTTGCCGCGCACGTCGCCCAAACGACCAAACGGCAACATGGCCACACACGTCGCAAGCAGATACACCGAGCTCACCAGCTGGATGCGGTCGAGGCCCACGCCCAGCTCCTTTTGCATCACGGGCAACGCCACGGTCACGACGGTCGAATCCAGACACGACATAAACGTCATGATGAGCACGGTAAACAGAATCGCCCATTTGTTCTTGCCATGGGTGTCGCCCTCAAGGGCAATGTGCTCGCGGCGCAGCTGCTCTGCAGTTTTCTCCATATCCATCCTTTCGAGTGGTGCAACGCAAAAACGGGGCCTCAATCGCCTGCGAACAGTCGCGATTGGGGTCCCGCCTACGGAATCGGAACTATATGTCACCGGAACCCCAAGAGGCTCCGTCGCTTCATACGAGAAGCTAGCCTAGCACTGCTCGAGCGCCTGCTCAAGGTCGGCAATCAGATCGGCCGTGTCCTCGAGGCCGCACGACAGGCGCACCATGTCGGCGGAGATGCCGCAGGCGATGAGCTCCTCATCGTTCATCTGACGGTGCGTGGCGTTAGCGGGATGCAGGCAGCAGGTGCGAGCATCGGCCACATGCGTGGCGATCTGGGCGAGTTTAAGGCTCTTCATAAAGGTCTCGGCCGCCGCGCGACCACCGTTAAAGCCAAAGCTCACGACGCCGCAGGTACCGTTGGGCATGTACTTCTGAGCCAGGTCATAGTACTTATCGCCCTCCAGGCCCGGATAGCTCACGAAGCGCACTTTGGGATGACTCTGCAGGAACTTGGCAACGGCCAGGCCGTTCTCACAATGACGCGGCATACGCACGTGCAGGCTCTCGAGCGAGCTGTTCAGGAAGAAGGCCGCCTGTGGGTTCTGCATGGGGCCGAGGTCGCGCATGAGCTGAGCGGTTGCCTTGGTAATGAAGGCACCCTCGCGACCGAACTTCTCGGCATAGGTCACGCCGTGGTAGCTCTCGTCGGGCGTGGTGAGACCCGGGAACTTGTCTGCATGGGCCATCCAGTCAAACTGGCCGTGGTCGACGATCACGCCGCCCAGGTAGGCGGCATGTCCATCCATGTACTTGGTGGTGGAGTGCGTAACGATGTCGGCACCCCACTCAAAGGGACGGCACATCACGGGCGTCGGGAAGGTGTTGTCGACCATCAGCGGCACACCGTGGTCATGCGCGGCCTTGGCAAAGCGCTCAATATCGAGCACGGCAAGGGCGGGGTTGGCAATCGTCTCGCCAAAGACAAGCTTGGTATTGGGCTCAAAGGCTGCCTCGAGCTCCTCATCGGTGCAGTCGGGGGCAACGAACGTGCAAGTCACGCCCATGCGGCCCATGGTATGGGCAAGCAGGTTGTAGGTACCGCCGTAGATAGCAGAGCTCGCGACCACGTGATCACCGGCACCGGCCACGTTAAAGATCGCGAGGAAGTTTGCGGCCATGCCCGAACTCGTGAGCATCGCAGCGGTGCCGCCCTCCATCTCGCAGATCTTGGCGGCAACCAGATCACACGTGGGATTCTGCAGACGGCTGTAGAAGTAGCCCGACTCCTCCAGGTCAAACAGCTTGCCCATGTGCTCGGACGTGTCGTATTTCCACGTGGTGGACTGGTAGATGGGCACCTGGCGCGGCTCCGCATCTCCCGGGTGATAGCCGCCCTGAACACATGTAGTACCGATGGTCTGCTCGCTCATATCCAACTCCCTTACTTGGGTTTTGTTTTTATTCGGTTCACGATACCGCTACCCCGCACCCCTCTCAACCCATCCCCAAGGTAGGTTATGTGACAAATGAATCAGAGGCATTCGTCTCAGCCTTAGGCATTTGTTCGATGGATATAAATGAGGCATACGTGAAGCTCTCAATGATTACATGCACGGGCAAGGGTACCATAGGCGGGTACACCGTAATCAAGGAGACACCGATGAAGCGAATCGATACAGCCCAGCTCGACATCACCGCCTGTCAGGCTCAGGCTGCCGAGTACCACGCCCGCGGCTTTAACTGCGCGCAGGCCGTCGCCTGCACGCTCGCGCCCGCCGTCGGGCTCGACCCCCAGGTCGCCTTTACCCTCACCGAGGGCTTTGGCGCCGGCATGGGCGGCATGACCGAAACCTGCGGCGCCATCTCGGGTGCCGTGGCCATCATGGGCTTTGTAATGAGTGACGGCATGGAGAACCCCAAGACCAAGGGCCAGACCTACAAGCTGTCGCGCGAAATCGCCAAGCGTTTTGGCGAGAAGAACATGACGACCGTCTGCGGCACGCTCAAGGGCATCGGATCGGACAAGGGTCCGCTCCGCAGCTGCCCCGGCTGCATCGACGATGCCGTCGAGATCGCCTGCGATGTGCTAAAGCATCTCGCCGAGTAAACGGCAGCAACATACAACGACGGCCGGCGCGCTTTGGATTCATCCAAAAGCACGCCGGCCGTCGTCGTTAGAACTCCGCAAACTCGGGAGCGCCAACCTCAATCTCCTCGCGCCCCGCCATAAGCTCACGCATCTTAGCGCAAAACGGCTCCTGCGCCCCCGCTTTAAACACCAAGTGAAGTGTCACGGCATCCGCGTAATCGGTATCCGAAACCTTGGCACCCGAATCCTGCGCCAAGCGAAGCACCTGCTCATACTGTGGATAGGCCACATGCACATCAACCGGCACGACGCTCGTCATCTCGACGATCTGCCCGGCCTCCTGAGCCGCGGCCACCGCCGCCTGCGTCGCCGCGGTATAGGCGCGTACCAGACCGCCGGGCCCCAACAACGTGCCGCCAAAATAACGCGTCACAACACAGCATACGTTTTTAAGTCCCGCACCGCGCAGCACCTCGAGCGTCGGCATACCACTCGTGCGGCTCGGCTCACCATCATCGCTCTGGCGCTCGCGTCCATCGACCAAAATCCACGCGGGAACATTGTGTCGAGCATCGTAATGGCGTTTGCGAACGGTCTCGATAAAGGCATTCGCCTCATCCTCGGACTCAATATGGACCAGCTGGGCAATAAACCGGCTCTTGCGGTCCACAAACTCGCCCGAAACCTCAATATTCGATTGCAGAGTAAAATAGCTGTCCAACAAAGCCCCTCAACAAAATAAAGCGCAGCAACAAACAGCCTCAATAATACGATAACCCTAGTAAAAAGAATGACAACGCCGATGATTCCGTCAACGAAAGCGAGAACCCGTCAGCGCGAGCAAGGTGCCTTGAAAGCCGAGGGCATTGACCTTATGGTCATGCCCGAAGGCTTGAAAGGCAGATTGCCGCGCTGACGGGTTCGCAGCGTCAACAAAGTGCCGAGTGGGCCGATAAGCCGGGTTCTGTCGTGAACGGTCATTTATCTTGTCTGCACGTTACCATGCAGCTCCACGCACGCTACCCGAACGCGGACCGGGCCGGCCCATAGCGTTCCTATTCGCGCTTGCTCCGGATGGGGCTTGCCAAGCCGCCGTGTTGCCACGACGCTGGTGGTCTCTTACACCACCGTTTCAGCTTTTCCCTTTACGCCTTGCGGCGCAGGTGGGAGTCTTCTTTTCTGCGGCGCTTTCCGTCGGATCACTCCGCCCGGCCGTTAGCCGGCATCCCGCCCTCTGGAGCCCGGACTTTCCTCACGCGTACCGCAAGCAGCACATCGCGCGACCGTCTGGCCCACTCAGCAGTGCAAGAGTGTAGCACACCGTTGCCGCAGGCAACGGCACAACACAAGCGCTCGCACGATAAACCAAGAACCGCCCATGCGCTACAATGGTCCTGTCGATGGGCAACGTCGTCAGTCGAGACGCGACCGCGCTCCGCACCCCTCCGTCTACTCGGTGCGTTCCCGCCTCCTCCCCGAGGCGGGATGTCGGCATTTTTTCATGTACCGACAACTCAATAGCCTGTGGACAGCCCGGGCAGTATCGCGCACCTCAGCAGCAAATGCAAAAGGGACCCGTCCATTGCGGACGGATCCCTTAAAACAAGTGATCGTCAAACCGATTTACTCGGCGTCGGTCTCCTCGTCCTTCTTCTCGGAAGGCAGCGGGGTAACCTCGATCTCGACGCCCAGAGTCTCAGCAGCAGACTTCATGGACAGGGAGATACGACGACGGTCGAGGTCGATCTCCATGACCTTGACCTGAACCTTGTCGCCCACGTGGGTAACCTGAGAAGGCTGATCGACGTGCTTGTTGGCCATCTCGGAGATGTGCACCAGGCCCTCGATGCCCTCGCCCAGGTCGACGAAAGCGCCGAACGGGACAAGCTTGGTCACAGTGCCCTCGACGATAGCGCCGACGGGGTACTTCTTGACCAGTGCGCGCCACGGATCCTCGGTGGTCTGCTTGAGACCCAGGGAGATGCGCTCGCGGTTGAGATCGACGTCGAGAACCTCGACCTCGACCTCCTGGCCGACCTTGACAACCTCGGAAGGATGGTTGACGTGGTTCCAGGAGAGCTCGGAGATGTGGATGAGGCCGTCGATACCGCCGAGGTCGACGAAGGCGCCGAAGTCGACGATGGAGGAAACGGTGCCCTGGAGACGCATGCCAGACTTGAGCTTGGACAGAATCTCGGAGCGCTCGGCCTTACGGGACTCCTCGAGCACGACGCGACGGGAGAGGACAACGTTGTTGCGGTTGCGGTCCATCTCGATGACACGGGCCTCGATGCGGGTGCCCATGTAGGAGGTGAGGTCCTTGACACGACGGAGGTCGACGAGGGAAGCGGGCAGGAAGCCACGCAGGCCGATGTCGAGGATCAGGCCGCCCTTGACAACCTCGATAACCTCGCCCTCGACGTTCTCGCCGGAGTTGAACTTCTCCTCGATGCGGTTCCAAGCACGCTCGTACTCGGCACGCTTCTTGGACAGGACCAGACGACCGTCCTTGTCCTCCTTCTGGAGAACCAGAGCCTCGATGGGATCACCGAGTGCAACGATGTCTGCAGGGTTAGCGTCCTTGCGGATGGACAGCTCGCGGACCGGGATAACGCCCTCGGACTTGAATCCGATGTCAACGAGCACCTCGTCATGCTCGATCTTAACGACAGTGCCGTTAACGAGATCGCCCTCATCAAAGTCGGTAATCGTACCGTCGATGAGGTTGTTCATCTCCTCCTCGTTGACATCGTCAAGAGAGAAAATGGACGAGTTCTGAATCTCACTCAAAGGTGGACCCCTTTCGAACTACGGGGCCCCGATTGCTAGGACCTACAGATGGGTGCGACAAGCACACAACGTTTAGGAACACTCGGGAGCCGACAGATACTGATGTGACGCTTATGCAATCACGTCCGTATAGATTACGGGGAAATCGCTTCGATTTCAAGCGTGAACTGCGATTTTTTACTCGTATGGAGACTTTTTCGCAATCTTGTGAACGACTGTCTCCACAAGTTGACGATGAGCAGCTAGGCACACTGCTTTGGGGTAAAGTATCCCAGACATACGATTCTGGAACGATTTTTCGAGAAAGGTGCCCGCGTGCTCAAAGCAGTCGTTTTCGATATGGACGAGACGCTTCTTAGCATCAACCTCAACGCGTTCATCCTTCGCTATTTTAAGGATGTCTCGTCGATGCTCGCGGATATCGGACGTCGCAGCCGCGGGGGCACGATGGCACGCCTCGGCACCATCCTGGTCGACCTCAACGCCAATCGCCGCAGCAGCACGGACAATCGCACCAATCTTGAGTTCTACCAGGAAGAGGTTGAGCGCCGGTGCGGCATTTGCCTCTCGGACCCACTTATCTACGAGGCGTTTACCTACTACGATCACGAAGTTCTGCCGTACAAGAACGATGACTTGATCAACGCAAAAGCCATGCCGGGCGCACATGCCGCGCTCCAGGCCGTACAGGATGCAGGACTGCGCTGCGCGCTCTTCACCAACCCCAGCTTTCCGCAGGGGGCCATCGAATGCCGCATGGGCTGGGGCGAGCTGACAGACGCGCCCTTCGAACTCGTAACGCACATGGGCAACGCCACGCGCTGCAAGCCCGATGCCACATATTATCTAGAGCAGCTGCAGGTCATGGGGCTCGAGCCACATGAGGTTCTCATGGTGGGCAACGACCCCAAGCGCGATTTCCCCAGCCCCGCCTGCGGCATTCAAACCGCCTATGTGGGCCAAGGAAAGCCCGGCCGAGCCACCTGGCGTGGAACCATGGAAGACTTCGCCCGCGACTTTAACGCCGTAGTAGAAGCCTTCTACGAGCACCAAATAGCCGACGAACTAAGCTAGTCCCCAAATCAGGAATGGGGCGCACGTTTGCCCCACGCTTCGTTACGTGGGCAACGGCTTGAGGGCAAGATGCGATGCCCCAGTGTCCTAGGCCGTGATCATTTTGACGCGTTCGCCGATTTTGGCGTCGCGCTTGTCGGAAATAACAGTAAAGCCCTCCAGGTCGCACACCTTTACATTTGAAAACACGTGGAACTTGGAGCTATCGGCGAGTACGTAACTCGCTTGGGAATTCTGCATCACGATACGTTTTTTGATAGCCTCGGGATAACCTGGCGTCATGATGCCGCGGTCCTCGTCCACCGCGTTGACACCTATAAACGCCCGGTCAAAGTACAGCTCGCGCAGCGCGCTCTCAACCATAGGACCGGTGAGCGAGCAGGTAACGGGGTTGAAGTCGCCGCCAATTACCACCACCTTAGCAGCAAGCTCGCCCGTAAACCGACATGCATAGCCGTTGGTGGTGTAGATAGTCACCGGCTTGTCGACGAGCAGGCTCAGGAGCGCCGTCGCGGTGGTACCGGAGTCGACATAGACCGTCTCACCGTCCTCGACCTCCGCTGCCGCACGACGCGCGATCAGGTCCTTCTCACTACTCCGCTGCGCGCCCTTTTCAAAGACACTCACCTCGCGAGCCGCAGAATGCAGTTTGACCGCACCGCCGGTCAGATACTCGATGCTCCCCCGCTTCTCGAGCTCCTTGAGGTCGCGGCGCAGCGTAGACATCGACACATCGGGCATAAAGGCCGCGAGCTCATCTATCTTGAGCAGGTCAGCCTCCTTTAGCTTATTAAGAATCAGTTCATGGCGCTCATACGGAATCATCGGCGTTCCTTCCTTTTCATCTATTTTCAAAGTTTAACCTAATCAAGCCAATCAAAAGCAAAAAGGGCCGCTGCGATATAAGCAGCGACCCCTTATTAGATGGAAGTCGGTCTTAGCCTTGGGCTCATGACTCGTACCCCCAAAGCAAGACTAGGCGAGCTGATCGTCCTTGTCGGTGAAGATGTAGCCGAGTACGCCGGCGACAACAGCCGAGATAACCATGCCGATCATGGCGAAAGCGAAGTTTATCGGATCGGAGGAGACGAAGGCCGGGAACGTAGTGACGGAGCCAAAGACAAAGGCCGTGGTGACGACCTTGAAAAGGCCGAGGAACGCGCCGCCGCAGGCACCGCCGATGATCTGAGCCAGGAAGAGCTTCTTGTTCTTGACAAGCATGCCGAAGAGCGTGGGCTCGATGATGGCAGAGAGGCAGATGGTCACGGCACCGGTCATGGCAAAGCTCTTGAGCTTCTGATCACGGGCCTTGAGGAAGACGCCGAGGGCACAACCGATGACGGCAAAGTTGCAGGCAAAGGTGGCCGGGCAAATGTAGTCGAAGCCGTTGGAGGCGATATTGTTAATCATGATGGGGTTGACGGCCCAGTGAATACCCATCGAGACGAGCACGGACCAGCCGCCGCCCACCAGGATGCCAGCAAGCACGTTGGAGCGGGCGATGAGCCAGTTGACCACGAAGGCGATGCCCTCGCCGGCATAGACGCCCAAGGGGCCGATCACGAGCATGGTGGCGGGAACCATGATAATCAGCGAGACCGCGGGAAGCACGACGAGCTTAAGGGTCTCGGGCACATGCTCATCCAGGAACTTATAGAGGAACGAGTAAACCCAGATGGCGATGATGGCCGGGATAACGGTGGAGTTGTAGCTCATAAGCACCACGGGGATGCCGAAGAACTCGCTCATGGCGCCGTTGCCCGCGTCGCCCATCAAGCCGATAAAGTCGGGATAGAGCAGACAGGCGCAGATCAGGGCCGACAGATACGGGCTCGCACCGAAGCGTTTGCCCGAGGAGAAGCCCAGAAGCACCGGCAGGAAGTAGAACACGCTCATCGAGAGGGTGTAAAGAATGGTGTAGGTGCCCGTACCCTCGGTGATAAGGCCGAGCTGAACCGCAAGGATCAGCAGGCCGCGGAGGATACCGGAGCCGGCCATGGCGGGCAGCAGCGGAGCAAAGACGCCCGAGATGGCGGAGAAGATCCTGGAGACGATGCCCTCATCGGAGGAGGCGCTCGTGGAGACCTCGGCGTCCGAGCCCTTGACAAGCGGCTCGAACTTCTCATAGAGCTTGGGTACCTCGGTGCCAATCAGCACTTGGTACTGGCCGGCTGAGTTGACGGTGTTGACCACGCCGTCGACCTCCTTGACGGCCGCGTCGTCACACTTGGAATCGTCACGTAGGTTCAGGCGAAGACGAGTGGCGCAGTGCGTCATGCCCGAGATGTTCTCGGGGCCGCCCACGGCGGCAAGAATGCCCTCGGCAGTAGCTTCCCAATCACGTTTCATAGAATGATTACCTCCCCATAGCGCAGAAGAGCTCGCGCACGAGCGCGGCCGCTGCAAGTGCATCGTTTGCATCAATCACGGACTGTATCTTTTCCTGGCCCACACTTTCCAAGGAGTCATTCATAAGCTTCATCATAGCGAGGTTATGAGCGCACTCCCCTTCCGCATCCTCGATAATTGGGAACGTATCGAAGTAGATAGCGTGGTCAAAGGCGTATTTCTTGAGATAGAAGAGCATTTCGAGCGTCTTGACAGGCGTAGCCATGCCGATCATGAGTCCGTCGTCCATCACGCCGTAGCCATCGTTGAGGTGAATGCCGTAGAGCTTGCCGGCACGACCGAAGATATCGGTAGCCATCGCGGGGTTCTCGTGCTTCATGAGCATGTGACAGTAATCGAGCGTAACGCCAAGATTCTCGCGGTCCACCGCGTTGAGGATCATGCCGGTGAGGCCCATCGTATCGATATAGGCGTAGCTGCGCTCCTCATAGGGCTTGTACTCGATGGAGATATGCAGGTCGGGCGCATAGTCGCAAACCGCCTGGAACGCCTTAACGAGGTTGTCAAACACGCGGGTGTAGTCGATCTGGAAACTGTAGTCAAAGCCATCATGACCGAGCCAGATCGTCACGGTATCGCCGCCGCAGGTGCGACAGTAATCACAGGCCTCATAGCAGAGCTTAAGTGCCTCCCCAGCGAGCGTAGGATCCTGATTGCCCAGGTCGCCATTGATAAAGTCGCTGCGAAAGCGAAGAGCAGTGCCGTTGAGCTTGAGGGCATGCGCGTCGAGCTTGTCCTTCATCTCCTCGGCGGGGATGCCCACCACGTGCTCAGGGTAATTAAGGTCCACATGGGTGAGGCCGACGTGCTGGAACTGGTCGAAGACGCGGTCGATGTTCTTCTCACCGGTTCGGTAGTAGGAGTTGATGCGGGTTGCGAATTTCATCGCTGAGCTGCCTTTCCTGCAAGGAAACGTTCAAACGGAAAGCCCCGACCGTTGCGCGCGTTTGGGCAGGCGCCTCTTCCGTAACAACAGTCTATTGCAAGTAATTCTCATTCGCAATCACGTTTTTTCATGCATATTCATAGCTTTTCATAGTAATTGGGTAATATACCAGCTTTTACCTGCACTTTTAGTTAATGCAACATTTTGACAATGAGTGAAACTGAATGACTATTCCTGACTCCAACTACCGTTTACCGTCAAATGCCAACCGTTCACCGGTAAAGAAATGCACCTGTCCGCTATGCAGACAGGTGCCTTACAGCCACAAGCACGATGGTTTCAACAGCAAGATGGAGCGCCCCAGAGCCCCTAGCAGTCGACGACGGTTTTGCCGATCATGATGTTGAGGATCTCGACGTCGGTGTCCTTCATGCCTACACGGCCCACATAGCCCATGCTGGCAATCGTCTCCTCCACCGTATCCTGGATCAGACCCTCGCCGGCACGGAAACCACGGCACTGCATGGCCATATCGTGGCCCAGAATCGCTGCATCGACAGCAGCCGAAATCTTGGCGGCGCAATTTGCCTTGGCGCCCTGTTTGAACCACGTGCGCAGGTCCTCGAGCGTGCTGCCCGCTGCATACACTTTGATTTTGCGACCACCCCTCGTGGTCACCGTGCAGCGGTCGCCGCTCTCGCTGTTCTCGTGCGCCGTGATCTTCTTGAGGTAATCGCGGCGAAACGCCACGACGCGGGCGTTGCTTATCTCGATGAACCAATCGTCGTCGACAAGCGAAGTGCCCGTGGCACCTCGGCTTGCTATCTCCTCGGAGAAGGAGAAACCGAGTTCGCGCTCCTGCCTGCCAATCTCGAGGATGCCGCGGGCCGGCATGCTGAGCATGACCAGGGGAAGCGCGACGCCGATGAGTAGGAACAGGAACGGGATGAGCACGAGCAGGCGCGCACCCTCGTCGGTGAAGACCGCCATGAAGGCGAGGACGAGCGAGAAGACGAGGGCCATGCCGTTGAAAACAATCGTCAACGGCTTGATGGCAGACCAACACAGGCCCGCCTTGGTCATGGGACCGTCGACGGCGTCCGAGACTTCGATGCCCTCTTCCTCCAGACGGGCGAGGAGGTTGAGCGAGCACACCCCCTCGAGGCTTATCGAGCAGAACTTCCGGTCGCCCTCGAACAGGTCGATCCTCATCATCTGCGTGTGAAGCGTTGCACGGGTGATGTTGCCAAACGTCGTCTCCTTGCGGATGCCGAAGGCGTTACGCGAGAGAATGCGCCCACCGTCCACGTCGATACGCGGGATGCTCAGCAAGGCCCAGATAGCCATACCCGCGAGCGCCATGGCATGACCGAACCACACAAGTTCGTGGTCCCACTCGCCCAGCGAGACGCCCTGCCAGACGTAGACACCCAGCATGAGCAGTTCGAACGCGACGGCGCAGCAGGCGATGATCGTGCGGATGGCTGCGGGCATGCGCACCAAGAAGCAATCGAGGCTGTCCGTTGCCTCGCTGCGCTCGCGCGCGCCGCGGCGGGCGACCCATGCAGTGAGCGGGCCGACGATGAACACGGTCATACCGACGCGCAGAATGGATTCGAGCAGATTACTCATAGGGGCCACCGCCTCGGGCTCTGGAGATTAACTGCAGGAAACGCTGCCAGAACGATGGGATGCGCACAACGTAAGGAGCCGCGTATCGGCAAGCGGCGGCATCGCAATCGCCCGGCGAACAGATGATGATCGGCGCCGGGCCAGACGAATTAAACAAAAGGGTGGTCGACGGCGCCCTCGCAGGCGCACCGTCGACCACCCTTCACGTCGCAGCGACCCTACGAGCCGTCCGAAACGAAACGCACTCCGCCAGAGCGCTACCCAATCTTGCGGATGCTCGGGATCGCCCAGGTGATGCCTGCTAGGATCACCATTGCAGCACCGATGAGCACGAAGCACGCGCTTACGCCGATGGCGTCCGCGAACAAGGTCGATGCGACGAGCCCCACGGGCATAGCCCAGCTGCAGACCGCTCCGTACAGACCGAAGACGCGGCCCATGCACTCGGGATCGACGCGCTCCTGCATGAGCGCCATCTGCGGCGCGCTGTACAGCGGACTCGAGACCCCCATCGCGAACGTAAGCCCCAGAAACACAACGAGCGCGGAAGGGGGCACGAGGCCGCCCGCGAGCGTGCCCGCTCCGAAGAGGCCGATGGCCAGCGTGCACGAAAGCGCGCGGTTCTTAAGGCCACCCGTCGCCCCGATCCAGCCGCTCGCCGCGATCATGCCGACCGAGAACGCGATCTCCGCGATAGCCGACTGCGTAGTGGTGCCCCCAAAATGGTCGAACACCATGAGCGGGAACAGCGCGGATATGGGCGAGAACAGGACCGAGAAGGCGAAGCCTATCCAGAGCATGGCGAACAGACCGTGATGGCGTTTGAGCTCGCGGTACCCGTTGGCCGTCTCCAATAGGAAGGCCCGCACCGCGCGGTGCGACGCCTCGGCGTTCTCCTCGGGCGTATGGCGCTCGGGCGCCGGCGTCTTGATGCCGGAGGTCGCCACCGCGATGCTCGCGAGCACCGCGCCGGCGACATCGAGCGCGATCATGAAGGTCAGACCAAACGCCGGGTAGACCACCGCGGCGATGGCGTTGCCGATGATATAGCTACCCGACTGCATGAACTGCAGCATGCCCGCCAGCTTGCCGAGCACCTCGGGCGGGGCGATGAGCGGTGTGAGCGCGTTGAAGGCGGGCGTATGGAGCGTGCTGCCCAGCGCACGGACGAACAGCACCGCCGCCACAACGGCGACAGAGAGGTCGCCCCGAAGCGAGCCGAAGACAAGCGTGAGGCTCACGGCCGCGATGAAGAGATCGGCGCCGATCATGAGACGCTTGATGGACGTGCGGTCCACGATGGTGCCCGCGAAGGCGCCGAGGAGCGCCATGGGCAAGAAGGCCGCCAGGCTCACGAACGACAGGGCGCTCGCGGAGCCGGTGGTGAGGGTGACGTGCCAGATGAGACCCATCTGCAGAATGGAGCTCGTGAGCACGGAGAAGAACTCGCCGATCCAGACGATGGCGAGCGAGCGCTTCCAAGAAGCGCAGGGATTCGGTTGTGTCATGGAATAATCCTTTGATGCGATCGGTGGTATGCAGCGAAGTACCGGTCGCTCACGCGACCGTGGCTAGAGCCAAATCCTCATGGAAGCAAGCATGGTGCAGCTCCCCTTTCCAAATCTCGAGGTAAACCTTCAGCCGTGAGTGGAGCTATTATAGGGACTTGCGAGCCAAGATGCAACAGGAAGACCTCTACGGAGCGTAGATGCCGGGCGCCCCGAACCACTTATGCCATGAGAGACGGCATCCGATTCTCCTTGACTTGGTTTCAATGTGATATCACAATGCAATCAGCAGTCGCACGGACTGCTCGGGGACTCGCCTCCTCCCCATCGCAATCTGGAGCGCGGCGCCGGGGACGTCACGCAAACGCCGGCGCAGTCGTGAAAGGAACTCACAATGAGCGTGGAAAAGCAACTCAAGGCCAAGTCGGGCTACGGCATGCTCGTCGCCGTGGCGGTGGCGCTCATCGCCATCATCGGCCTCTTTATCTGGAGCACCATCGGGCTCGCGAGCACGCCCGACGGCGTCGACGCGCCCGCAGTCTACGGATGGGGGCTCGGCCTCAGCATCCTCGCGTTTTGCCTGTGGTTCATCCCACTCAACGGATTCTTCTCGCTGCAGCCCGGCCAGGCGCGCGTGTGCATCCTGTTCGGCAAGTACGTGGGCACCGTCCGCGACGAGGGCTTCTTCTGGGCCAACCCGTTCTTTAGCAAGAGCATGGGCGGATCGGCCGGGATCGGCGAGATGATCGAGCTCGAGATGAGCGATTCCAAGGCCGCCAAGGCCGCGGCGCAGAAGGCCGCCAAGGGCAACCCCACCACCATCTCCACCCGCGTGCGCACCCTGAATGGCGAGCGCCTGAAGGTCAACGACAAAATGGGCAACCCCATCGAGATCGCAACCGTCGTGGTGTGGCACGTCGCCGATACCGCCAAGGCGCTCTTCGACGTCGACGACTACCAGAGCTATGTCGCCATGCAGGCCGAGACGGCGCTGCGCCACGTGGCGAGCGTGTACGCCTACGACCACCTGGAGGACGAGTCCGATGCCGCCGGCGCCATCACGCTGCGCGCCAATGTGGAAGAGGTCTCCGAAGCCCCGCGCCGCGAGCTCGCGATGCGCCTGGCGCCCGCCGGCGTCGAGGTCGACGATGCACGTCTCACGCACCTCGCCTACTCCCCCGAGATCGCCCAGGCGATGCTGCGCCGCCAGCAGGCCGAGGCCGTCATCGCCGCACGCAAGAAGATCGTCGAGGGCGCGGTCTCCATGGTCGACATGGCCGTGAAGGAGATGGCTGCCGGCGGCACCATCGAGCTCGACGACGAGCGCAAGGCGCAGATGGCCAGCAACCTCATGGTGGTGCTCTGCGGTGAATCCGAGGCGCACCCGGTGCTCAACGCAGGCTCGCTGTACTAACCCCAACACCAATGAGTAATTTGGGGACGGGTGCAAAATTGCACATTCGACAAGAAGGCACGTCATGGCACGCAAGCAGTATCCACTCCGTATAGACCCCGCTATCTGGGAGGCCGTCCAACGCTGGGCGGACGATGAGATGCGCAGCGCCAACGGTCAGGTGGAATGGATCTTGCGAGACGCCCTCAAACGCGCGGGAAGGCTGCCAAAGAAAGAGCCCTCGTTCAAGGGCACGCCCAAAGGCGAAGAGGGCTAAGCCGGGAAGACAGGGCTCGGCCGCTGCCGACGTCGGGGCAAAGCCGCGCTCTGCCTCGCCAGCGCCGAGGCAGAGCTGAGCCCCGCCGCTCCAAAGTCGAGCCGAGCGGCGGGGCCAACACCAACCCAAAGCAAGCTCGCCCCCTCTATACGCACCAACCGGTCCCCGGAGGCATCCGCCTTTGGGGACCGTTCTTTTCCCAGCTAGATGTCGTATATAAAGCCTTTTGACAGCTCGATTTTGCCCCGTGGGGGTCAAATATAAAGACCTTTGATGGTACGATGCTCGCGTCAATGACATGGTGGCTCTCGACAGGGGTCACCCCGACCCTCTAGGGAGCAAACGCATGGAGCTGGGCTCGCACATCAAGGAGCATCGCACGGAGCTCGGACTGTCCCAAGACGATCTGGCGGAGCGCATCTACGTGTCGCGCCAGACCATCAGCAACTGGGAGTGCGGCCGTACGTATCCGGATGTCCAGAGCCTGCTGCTGCTTTCCAACGTGTTCGGGGTGACCGTGGACTCCCTCATCAAAGGAGATGTGGAAACCATGGCACAGGTAATGAACGAAGCGGTCAAGAAGTACAACGCCCTCTCCACAATCACGGTCGTGAGCGCGGTCGTGTTTTTGGTGCTGAGCGCGTGGGCGGCGTTCCAGTTCGAATGGGGCTGGGGCATGCACATCGCGCCCACCGCGGCGTTTGCCGCCGTGGCGCTCGTCGTGATGCTCGTGGCGTTCGTGTATATGGAACGCATGAAGAAGCAGCACGACCTCGTCACGTACCGCGAGGTGTTGGCGTTTAGCCGCGGCGAGCAGGTCGATCGCGACACGCTCGAGGGGCGCCGTGAGCGCGAGATGAACCCTTGGGTCAAGGGCACGCGCAACGCGGTGCAGATCATCATCGGCGCCATCGCCGGCGGACTGGTGGGCGTCGGCATCGGCATGCTCGCCAAGATGCTGAGTTAAAAGCGCGGGTACGCACCCGTTCCCCGAAATGGTATCCCCCTTTGCCCCCATTCTGAAGATGTATGCCAGAATGGGGGCGATTCCCGTTAGGAGGTGCCCCATGAACGTCACCGTACGCGCGTCCCTCATCGCATTGATCGCAATCGTTGGCGCCTGCTGGGCAATCCCCGTCCTCCTGGTGAGCATCGTCCCATCCGATGCCGGCATGATCGCCATGATGACGCTGATCTACCTCGTGCTCCCCGTAACTGCGATCGCCCTCGGCCTGCTCGCCGCGAACTCCGCGAGGGCGCTCTTCTGGATACCCGCGGCGCTCGGGATCGGATCCGCGCTCCTGTTTCCCCTCGCGGTCGAGGGCAGCCAGGACCTTGCGTTCCATGGGGTTGCCTATACCGCAATCGGCTACGCCGCCATGGACCTGTACACTTGGATGACTGCTCGACAACATCGCTAAGCCATCGCAGCAACAATCATGCAGGTAAACCCCGTGCAAAACAGTTTTTGCAGCGCCCGGCAAGCCTTGCCGCATATGATGTACAACAGATTCGATAGCGCACCCTACGTGTTCGCGGGACGCTCCTTCACGACCGGGAGGTGACGATGGACATCAGCAACCAGATCAAGACGCGGCGCGAGGCGATGGGCCTCTCGCAAGAGCAACTTGCCGAGAAGCTCTATGTATCGCGTCAGACGATCAGCAACTGGGAGCGGGACAAGACGTATCCGGA
>NZ_QSAS01000040.1:0-1578 GCF_003465485.1 Collinsella sp. AF11-11
GGGACGTTCCTTTTAATATGAGCAGGACATTGTCAAGAGGCAAAATCGGGCCTGGCCCCAACGATATGGGGTCAGGCCCTCGCCCTATATCAACCCGTCCGCGGCGACCTCGGCGTGTCTTACCGACGCTCGTCTTTGCAGTTTAATATCCGCCCGTGGCGATCTCTCGCTGGGCAATCCGTTGCTACGGCTGAGGCTTCTACGTCGAACCGACAGTCTGTGCACGCGTGTGGCGCCCTGGGCGCTCGCAGAAAAGGGACCTGAGGTTCGCCTCAACGGCTTCGGATCGAACCGCTTCCGGGGTGACTGGCTTATGTGCGGGGGACCGCCCCCCCCTACGCCTCCTCGGCCATGAGGCCGACCGCCCACACCCAGCAGGCGAGCTCGCGCGCCGTGGCGACGTTCGCCTTGTTGCTGTGGACCCCGCGCGCGAGCAGCGCCTCCCGCCTCTCGACCAGCCTCCGCACGCCCTTGGCGGCATGCCTCCGGGCGCCCCGGTCCGGGGCCTGGCCCTTGGCGAGGTCCTTCGGCCGCCCCGAGCACGTCAGGTAGTGCCACGCGGCCTCGACCAGCGTCTTCCTCAGGTGCTTGTTGCCGGCCTTGGTGATCGCGCCCCTGCGGTCGCTCTCCCCGCTGGAGTGCTCGGAGGGCGTCAGGCCGACCCACGCGGCGAACGAGCGGGCGTTCCTGAACCTGGAGAACTCGCCGGCCTCGAACACGAGGTCGGCGGCGGAAGCGGTGTCGACGCCCTTGAGGCAGCGCAGGGAGTCGACCCTCCTCCTCCACCTGGGCTTGCGGGCCTCGCCCTCGACGAGCCCCTCGAGCCTCGCCTTCTCCTCCGCCGCCCGCCTGACCGCGTCGACGTAGTAGGCGAGCACCTCCTCGTCGGCCCCCTCCGCGAACCTTATCGACTCGATCCAGGACCAGTGCGCCCGGGTCCAGTTGCCCTTCCTGCGGCCGGTGGGCGTCCTCTCGTCGAAGACGAGCCCGTGCCTGAGCAGGAACTTGGAGAGCCGCTGCTTCGAGCGCGAGAGGTCGTCCCTCGCGTCCTCGAGCGCCCTGGTCAGGTCGCGGGCGGCCTCGCACTCGTCGTCGGGGACCCACACCTCGACCACGTTGCCGACCGACAGCATGCGGGCGAGGAACTCGGCGTCGTTGCGGTCGTTCTTCCTGCGCCTGTCCGCGCTGGGCTTGATCATCTTCGAGACGGCGCCGACCACGCAGTCGACCCCCAGGCCGGAGAGCCTCTTCTGCAGGTCGAAGCCCGTGACCCCGGACTCGTACACGCACCTGGCCCCGGGGTCCACGGAGCGGACCCACTCCGCGACGGCGCCGGCGTCGTAGCCGAAGGTCGCGGCGCGCACCTCCCCGGTCATGACGTCGAGGGAGACGGCCTTTATCGAGCGGGCGTGGACGTCGAGGCCGACGAAGGTGGTAGTATCGAGCATGGGAGCCCCTTCCATGAATGCGGCGTGGCCGCCGCGGCTGAATTAGACACTCACCATTGTCGGCCTAATCCGCGGTCCTTCATGCAGCAGGGGCTCTCAATGTTTTATGTCCTGCTCATATCGTCTCTGC
>NZ_QSAS01000041.1:0-1465 GCF_003465485.1 Collinsella sp. AF11-11
AAGGGGACAGTGAACTGCGCCCCGAAACTTGGACTGGATAAATAGCGACTACGCCGCAAGGGCCCGGTCCCGGAACTCCTCCGGCGTCAGGCCCTTCAATCTTACCTGCCTGCGCCGCGTGTTCCAATGGACTATGTACCCCTCCAGGTCGCGCTTGAAGTCCCCGAAGCTGCCCCACTCCCTGCCGCGGTAGAACTCGTCCTTCACGTGGCCGAAGAGCTGCTCGGTGGCGGCGTTGTCGATGCAGTTCCCCTTGCGCGACATGCTCTGGGTGATGCCCGCCCCCTCCAGCCTGGAGGTGTAGGACTCGTGCTGGTACTGCCAGCCCATGTCCGAGTGCATGGTCGGTGCCGCCCCGTCGGGCAGGGCCTCGAGGAGCCGGTCGAGCATCCTGTGCTGCTGGGCGAGGTCCGGCGAGGTCGATATGTCGCTCGCCACGATCTCCTTCGTGCAGAAGTCGAGCACCGGGGCCCAGTAGGCCTTGGCGCCGGCGACCTTGAACTCGGTGACGTCGGTGCCGAGCTTCTGCCACGGCCCCTCGGCGCCGAAGTCCCTCGCGATGACGTTCTCGAACGTGCTCCCCACGAGCCCCCTGTAGGAGCTGTACCGGCGGCGGGAGCCCCGGCGGCGTATCCCGCACCGGATGCCCATCTCGCGCATCATCTTGAGCACGGTCTTGTCGGCCACGACCGCGCCCAGCTCGGCGCGCAGGCACATGGCTATCTGCCGGTGCCCGCAGCCGTTGGCGGTGCGCGAGAATATCTCGGCCGCGGCGTCGCGCAGCTCGGGCCGGGTCGGCCTCCGCGGGTGCGCCAGCGCGTAGTAGTAGGTCGACCTCCTGAGCCCCGAGCACTCCAGCAGGTGGCGCAGGGAGTGCCCCTCCGCGCGCAGCGCCCCCACCGCCTCGGCCGCCGCCCTGGTCAGAGCCCGTCCCGCTCGACCAGGGCGCGCAATTTTTTTAGGTAGGCGACCTCGGCCTCGAGCCTGCGGCAGCGCTCCTCGAGCTCCTGCTCGCGGGTGCGGGTGCGGGGTTTCGACCTCGACCCCCTCGGCCTGCCCTTCGGTCCGGGCCGCAGCGCCTCGGCGCCGCCCTCGCGGT
Source organism: Collinsella sp. AF11-11 (assembly GCF_003465485.1). Classification (NCBI taxonomy): domain Bacteria; kingdom Bacillati; phylum Actinomycetota; class Coriobacteriia; order Coriobacteriales; family Coriobacteriaceae; genus Collinsella; species Collinsella sp. AF11-11. The sequence goes on from NZ_QSAS01000041.1 coordinate 1,100, forward strand.
AGAGCCTGCACCAGCGCTCCAGCGGGGACTTCGACCTGATCCCGAACTCGGCCATGGCGTCGGTCTTCGCCATCCCGCCGTCGACCACGGCCGACGCCGCGGCGACCCTCTGCTCGAATGCGTACCTGGATTGTTTCCCGCCCATGGACAGCAGCGCCTCGCTTCCGAACGCCCGGTATACCCACTGCCATTCTCTCACGGTCTCGCGGGGGACGGACAGGGCCTCGGCCGCCGGCTTGCAGCCGACGCCGGCGTCGAAGAGCTCGACGGCCCGCCTCCTGGACTCCAGGTCGTGCTTCACCCTGAGGTCTATACTCATGGAAAACCTCCCATTTCCCGATGTCCAAGAAATGGGAGGCAGTTCAC
>NZ_QSAS01000042.1:0-1274 GCF_003465485.1 Collinsella sp. AF11-11
TGAAAACCTTAGAGGTCCTCGCGCCAGAAGGGCATGCTCATGCAGCGCGGGCCGCCGCGGCCGCGGGAGAGCTCGGCGGAGGGCACGACGAGAAGGTCCAGGCCCTCCTTGTACAGCACGTCGTTGGTGACGGTGTTGCGGGCGTAGACGCAGATCTTGCCGGGCTCGACGCACAGGGTGTTGGAGCCGTCGTTCCACTGCTCGCGGGAGGCCGCGATCGGGTCGCCGCCGCCGCAGGGGATCAGCTTGACCTGGTCGACGCCGGTGGCGTCCTCCAGGACGTGCTCGAGGGTGTCCTCGATCAGGCGGATGTTCACGTCGCCCGGGTTCTTGCCGGCGGTCAGCTCGTAGACGCGCAGGGTGCCCATGATGGCGGGGTGGATCGTGAACTTATCGACGTCGATCTGGGTGAAGACCGTGTCGAGGTGCATGAAGGCGCGCGAGACCGGGATGTCGAAGGCCAGGATGCGCTCGACCTTGGAGTCGGAGTTCCAGAAGATGTTCTGGGCCATGACGTCGATGGCGGCCGCCTGGGTGCGCTGGGAGATGCCGACGGCGAGGGTCTTCTCGTTGATGTTCAGCACGTCGCCGCCCTCGGTGTGGAACTGGCAGTCGCGGCGGAAGTACAGGGAGACGTCCTTGTAGTCGGGGTGGTACTTGAAGACGTACTTGCCGTACAGGGTCTCGCGGTTGCGGGTGACCGAGTACATGCGGTTGAGGTTGACGCCCTCGCCGACGACCGCGAACGGGTCGCGGGTGAAGTAGAGGTTGGGCATCGGGTCGATGATCAGGTCGGACTCGGACTCGGAGTTGACCAGGGAGTCGAGGGTCGTGGACGCCGTGAGGGGCATGTCGATCTCGGCCTTGGTCATGCCGGCCATGGTCTTCTTGACGAACTCGAGGTTGTCCTCGATGGAGTCCAGCTTCTCGCGGACGATCTGCGGCATGTGCTGGCCGCGGATGCCCGCCTCGGCGATGTACTGGTCGGTGAACTCGGCGCGGGCGCCGGGGACCTGGTCGAACACCTCTGCGACGAGGTTCTCGAGGTAGAGCACCTCCACGCCCTGGTCCCTCAGGATCTGGGCGAAGGTGTCGTGCTCCTGCTGCGCGACCTCCAGGAACGGGACGTCGTCGAACAGGAGTCGCTCGAGCTCGTCGGGCGGCAGGTTGAGGAGCTCGTCGCCGGGACGGTGCAGGCAGACCTTCCTGAGCTTGCCGATCTCGGAAGGCACGTGCAGACCTTTCGTCATGGCCTCCTACCTTTCTTTCGGGCC
>NZ_QSAS01000043.1:0-1063 GCF_003465485.1 Collinsella sp. AF11-11
GCCGGGCCCTTACGCCAGCACGCCGAAGAACGCGCCGACGATGCCCACGACCATGGTGGCCACGATCAGCACCATGGGGTTGATCTTCTTGGACAGCAGCCAGTAGTACAGCCAGAAGGCGATCATGCCGAGCATGCCGGGCATGATGCCGTCCAGGATGTCCTGGAGGGTCTGGGCGTCGTCGCCCGAGCCGATGGCCACCGGGATGCTGGCCCAGAACATGTCCTTGCACATGGCGCCCACGACCATGACGCCCACGATTCCCACGCAGGTCATGATCTTCTGCATGAGGCCGGTCCTCTGGGCCTCGTCCAGGAAGCCCACGCCCAGCTCGTAGCCCTTGACGGCGCCCCAGATGCGCAGCGCGAAGCCGGGGACGTTGTAGATGAGCAGGAAGGCGATGGGGCCGAAGGGGTTGCCGGCCTGGCACAGGCTGATGCCCACCGCGGCGGCGACCACGCGCAGCGTCGACAGGAAGATGGAGTCGCCGATGCCGGACAGCGGGCCCATGAGGGCGGCCTTGACGTCGTTGACGCTCTCGGGCTCGATCTCGCCGCGGGCGACCTTCTCCTCCATGGCCATCGCGATGCCGCCGACGAACGGGGCGAACTGGACGGTGATGTTGAAGAACGCGCAGTGGCGGTGCAGGGCCTCGGCGTAGTCGTCGGGGCGGCCGGCGTAGATCTTCTTGAGCATGTTGGCGACCATCAGGCAGAAGGCGATGTTCATCTGCTTGTAGTAGGTCCAGGAGAACTCCATGCCCAGGGCGCCGACGTTGACGGCGCTCTTGACGAGGTCGGAGCGCGTGATCTTGTTCTCGGGACTAGAAGTCATCGTCCTCATCCCCTTCCGCGGAGAGCTGGGGCTGGGCTCCGCCCAGGCCGAGCAGGTCGAACTTGTCGATGCCGATGATGATGGCGATCAGGGCGACGCCCAGGACGGGCACGTTGGCGTAGGAGCACAGCAGGAAGCCCAGGAAGTAGAAGGGCACGAGCTGCTTGGTGAGCACCAGGCGGCCGAGCATGGCGAAGCCCATGGCCGGCAGGATGTTGGCGGCAACGCC
>NZ_QSAS01000044.1:0-248 GCF_003465485.1 Collinsella sp. AF11-11
GCCCCCGAGTCACCTCCCCTATGCGCCATGCGGCCCCCAGGGCACGTAGATGAGACCCAGGACACCGTAACGGTGGGCGCCGCCCACCGGTCAGCGGCCAGAGCATGGGGGGCACGCCCGGTCCCGTTCCGAACCCGGAAGCTAAGCCCCATCGCGCCGAGAGTACTGCGGGGTCAGCCCGTGGGAGGCCAGGGCGCCGCTGACCGGTGGACGGCACCGAGCCGTACGCTTGACTTGAAGAAGGGGGG
>NZ_QSAS01000044.1:258-800 GCF_003465485.1 Collinsella sp. AF11-11
AGCCGTACGCTTGACTTGAAGAAGGGGGAGGCCTCGCGGCCTCCCCCTTTTTTGCGTTTATATCGAGCTCTGGCTCTAGATAGTCAATTTCTTTATTCTGAAGTCGCAATAGTTTATGGAGTGGGCCGATTCACTTTGAGGTCTGTCTTGGGACTCGTTCTTTACAGTCCGTACTTAGGAACGCTCCTTTGTCTGGCGGCGTATTTCCTAGATAGATCTGTCAATTTAGATCACAAATCAATCTTTTCTCGCGTTTCACATTTTTTCGGCCTGGGATTGCGCACCAATGGGGCTCCAGCGCTGTCTGTCGGGGTCCTTTGCCGCGTGAAGGCTCTATAAGGGGAACCGTCGCAATCCATCTCCTAGGCGCTATTCAATTCTGGTTTGGGTATATAACCGATACGTCTACATCAGACAGCATGAACACCGAGGTCATACGGTCTGCCTGAGATATATGATCGTCGAATAGACCCTGTTGGATTCCAGGGCCCAGTGATTCATTTGTGAACAAAATATGGAGTGCGCGATTCCCGCCCCCGGGG
>NZ_QSAS01000045.1:0-761 GCF_003465485.1 Collinsella sp. AF11-11
CCATTACAGTCGAAATTGTCAGCCCGGGCCCGTCTCGGGCTACGATTGAGGCGCGCCCAGAACGGGCCGCCGACCGGGCGCCCGCGCACGGCCGAACGTCCCTGCCCCCGAGAGGGCCCGTTGGGTGCTGCCGGCGCGGGACGCGCCGCCCCCGACGGCTGATAGGAAAGTGCCGGGCAGGCGCCGCGGCTGGTAATGTGAGTGCCGAGGGGGAGGCCATCCGGTCGAACGACTACCGGAAGGATACCACCGTGAAAGCGCCATCGACCAGACCCGCGGCCGTGCTCGGCCTGGACGTCGGCAAGTCCTCCCACTGGGCCTGCCTGATCGCCCGCGGAGGGGAGGTGCTGGCCAGCGCCCCCGTCCGCAACCGGGAGGGCGCTCTCGACGCGCTGTTCTCCTCCGCGCCCGCCGGCACGCTCGTCGTCGTCGACCAGTTCCGCAACATAGGGTCCCTCGCCGTGCGGCGCGCCCGCGCCGCGGGGCTGGCGGTCGCCTACCTGCCCGGCCTCGCCGCCAGCCGCGCCGCCGGGCTGTTCGCCGGCGAGGCCAAGACCGACGAGCGCGACGCCGAGGTGATCGCGCGGACCGCCCTGGGCGTGCCGGACTCCCTGTCGGGGGTCCCGGGCCGCGGCGAGGCCCTCGAGGCCGCCCGCGCCCTCTCCTCCCAGCGCGACCACGTCGTGGCCTGCGCGACCAGGGACAAGAACCGCCTGCGCGCGGTGCTGCTCGAGTCCTGCCCGGCCCTCGAGGCCGCGGTC
>NZ_QSAS01000046.1:0-755 GCF_003465485.1 Collinsella sp. AF11-11
ATCAGAACCACCCTTAAAAAGGGTGGTTTGCTCTTAGGGTATAACCCACGGGCCCCGGGCTCGCGTCTAAAGGCGCGGGCCCGGACTTCGTCCAGGCCTAGTGCATCTTGACCCGTGGCGCGCCGGTCGAACCGGCAGGATCACCTCCTCTTGAAGGGGTCCTCGTACTCCTTCACGCTCAGCTTGTCCAGCGCGATGTCGTGGGACTCCTGCTCCCTGATGTACTTGGCGATCGTCGCCTCGTTCAGGCCGACGGTGGACACGTAGTAGCCCTCCGCCCAGAACTTCCTGTTGCCGAACTTGTACTTGAGGTTGGCGTGCCTGTCGAATATCATCAGCGAGCTCTTCCCCTTCAGGTAGCCCATGACGCTCGCGACGCTGTGCTTCGGCGGGATCGCCAGCAGCACGTGCACGTGGTCGGGCATCAGGTGCCCCTCGATTATCTCGATCCCCTTGTACTCGCACAGCTTCCTGAGGATCTCCCCTATGTCGCTCCTGATTTGGTTGTAGATCACTTTGCGCCTATACTTCGGCGTGAACACGATGTGGTACTTGCACATCCACTTCGTGTGGGAAAGGCTGTAGGCCTTCTGGGCCATGGCGACCACCCCTTCGACTCGAATTCTTGACGGCCTGAACAATCGTCAATATCGGTCGGAGGGGTGGCTTTGTAAAGCCGTTTGTCTCCACCCGCGTAGCGGGTGGTTTAAAGCTGGCCGCTGCGCGGCCAGCAGACTAAAGTCTTGAATAAAAAA
>NZ_QSAS01000047.1:0-667 GCF_003465485.1 Collinsella sp. AF11-11
TTGGGTGTTCCTATAGTTTTGTCAACCTTCGACGCTACTCCCGGTAGGGCACCCGGTCGCGCATCACGGCGTATATCGCCCTGAGCCGCTTCCTCGCGACGGCCTTGAGCGCCCGCCCGTGCCCCATGCCCCGCGCCCTGCAGGCCCGGTAGTACTCGCCGTAGCGCCCCGACGACCTCACCAGGCTGTTGCACGAGAAGATCAGAAGAGACTTGAGCCTCGCGTCGCCCCGCCTGGACGCCCTGACCGACCTCACCGACGTGCCGGAGCTCCTCACCCTCGGGGCTATGCCGCAGTACGAGGCCAGGTGGTCGTGGTCCGGGAACCTCGCGATGTCGACCGATACCGCGAGCTGCGCCGCCGTCCTCGGCCCGATGCCGGGCACGGTGAGCAGGCACGCGTAGGTCTCGTCGCCCTCGAGCAGCCCCGCCGTCTCGGCCTCGAGGGCCCCGGCCTCGTCGAGGGCCTCCGATATCCGGGCGGCAAGGAACCTGACCTGCCTGTTCTCGGCCTCGACGAGCGCCGGCGGCGGCGCGGTCGAGGCGGCCGCGGCCTCCCCGGCGGCCTCGGCCCGCGGGCCCCCGGCCCCCGAGCGGGCGATCCCCCACGCCCCGCCGAACCCGGCGAGCAGCTCCAGCCACCGGCGGTCCGACAGGTCGACCGCGGC
>NZ_QSAS01000005.1:0-128936 GCF_003465485.1 Collinsella sp. AF11-11
GATTTTGCCTCTTGACAATGTCCTGCTCATATTAAAAGGAACGTCCCCAAGTGCCGGGTTTCCGCAGTCATTGGGGACAGACTTAAATGACTAGTCTTTTAAGAACGTCCCCAATGACTACCCACAGAATGAGGGTCTCATCGGGGACTAGGTAAATAGCAAAAGCCCCCGCGGCCGAAACGGGCCACGGGGGCAGCAGGCTTGCAAGGGTTAACTCAAGTCCTCGCCATTTGATGCAATGACCTTTTGATACCAGCAGAAGCTGTCCTTTCGGTAGCGATCGAACGTGCCTTTGCCCGTATCATCGGCATCGACATAAACAAAGCCATAGCGCTTCTTCATCTGCCCCGTCGAGGCCGACACCAAATCGATACAGCCCCACGGCGTGTATCCCATCAGGTCAACACCGTCCTCGACAATTGCATCGCGCAGCGCAAGAATATGCCTTCGCAGGTAATCAATATGATACGCATCGTGGACTTTGCCGTCTTCCAGCGCATCGAGTCCGCCCACACCGTTCTCGGCGATAAAGAGCGGAAGATGGTAACGATCGTGGTAGCCGGCAAGCGTCACGCGCAAACCCAGCGCATCGATCTGCCACTTCCAGGCAGTCTCTTTATCCTTGAGGTACGGATTGCGCAACGTCGGGAACACGTTGCCCTCCGCCTTCTCGGCGATCACCTGATCATCGGCGCACACCAAGCGCGAGCAATAGTACGAGAACGAGATGAAGTCGACCGTATGCTCTGCCAGATACTCCGTATCGCCCGGCTCAAAGGGCACGTGAACACCCTCTTTCTCGAGTGCACGCAGCTTCCAAGCAGGATAGGCGCCCGCAGCCATCACGTCTGTGTAGAAGTAGCGGCCGCGGTCCTCCTCATACGCAAGCCATACGTCCTCGGGCGCACAACGGTACGGATAGGTCGCACCGGCAGCGACCATGCAACCCACCTTGTTTGCGGGATCGATCTTGTGCAGAATCTCGACAGCGCGAGCGCTCGCCATAAACATATGGTGCGAGAACGCCGCGGTCACGGCTGCACGGTCACGCTCATCCTCGAGCGTGACACCCGCGTTGAGATAGGACAGCGCCACGCTGTTGATCTCGTTGAACGTAAGCCAATAACGCACGAGGCCCTGGTACGCGCGTCCGACGGTCTCGACGTAGTGCGCATACCGCTCGATCATCTCTCGGCTTTGCCAGCCACCATAGCGCTCGACCAGAGCCAACGGATAGTCGTAGTGCGACAGCGTCACAAGCGGCTCGATTCCATGCTCGCGCAGCGCCTCGAATACCTGACGGTAAAACTCCAAGCCCTCGCCGTTGGGCTCGGTCTCCATCCCTGTGGGAAAAATACGGCTCCAGCAAATTGAAAGACGCAGGCACTTAAAGCCCATCTCGGCAAAGAGCTCGACATCCTCGTGCCAATGATGGAAGAAGTCGTTGCCCCAGCGGCATGGATACAGCCTGTCCGGATCGTCCACGGGCTTTTGCCTGCCAAACATTACATCCCAGCGGTCGGAACCCTGTGGGATCAGGTCGGAGTGCGACATGCCGCGGCCGCCCTCGTTCCAGCCCCCTTCGGCCTGGTTGGCGGCGAGGGCACCACCCCACAAAAAGCCCTCGGGCATACCGGCGGCAGACGTTCTGTCAAAGTAACTCATGCTACTCAGCATCCTCGGCAGAAGCTGCCGCGGCGTTCTCCTGCTCCTGAGCCAGGAGCTGGTTATCGTACACCTTAAAGAACGGGTACCAGACCACAGCCATGACCACGATCAAAACGATCGTAAACACCCAGATGCGCGGGTCGAGGCACTGGACAAAGCCCTGAACGAAGATGGGGAACGTGCCGCTCACCAAGATGTAGAAGTTAGAGACAAGACCCAGTGAGACCGCACCCCAATACAGCAGGGCCGAGATCATGCCGCCTAGCACAAACGGAATCATGAGGATCGGGTTGAAGATGATGGGCGCGCCGAAGATCGCGGGCTCGGAGATACGGAAGAAGCTCGGCACGATCGATGCCCTGCCAAATGCCTTGAGCTGCTGCGACTTTGCCCTAAACGCGCAGAGCGCCACAAAAGAGAACGTATTACCCGTGCCGCCGATGAGGTTGATGGCCAACGACATGAGCACCGGGTGGAACTCAAGCGGCTGCCCGGCAGCATAGAGCGAGGCGTTGGCGGCAAAGGCGGCAAGCGAGACCGGGGCGGTGATGGGCATTACGATCATGTTGCCGTGGACGCCAAAGCACCAAAACAGCAGCGTCATGAAGCAGATAAGCAGTGCGCCGGGCACAGAGTCAACTGCGACGGAAAGCGGGGCAGCGAGCAGCTTCTCGATAACCGAGGGGATGGACAGCGCGGGATCGATCATCTGGATCAGCAGGTTGCCGCCAAAGAAGATGAGGATGTTGGCGAGCATAGGTACGATGGCGCCAAAGGTTTCGGACAAAAACGGCGGCACGCCATCGGGCATCTTGATGGTGATGCCCTTGGTCTGGCAGAAGCGCGTGACCTCGACGGAGACCAAGGCAACGATGATGGCGGTAAACAGGCCCTGCGCACCCAGATAGGTGCAGGGGACCGCCTGGAGCACGGACTCGTCAGCAAGCTGGTAGTAGGACGACGGCGCCGCGGCGATCAGGAACATCACCAGCGAGGTCATGCCGGCGTTAAGCTTGGGCATCTTGTAGGTGCCCGCCAGGTTATAGGCGATTGCGAACGTCACGATCACCGACAGTATGCCCATCGTCATATTGAAGGGGATGAGCAGCGTGAGCTTATTGGCCGTCGCAAAATCGAGCCAAGGGCCAAAGACGGACCAGAACCCGCCCTGCGCCACCAGGTCGGCCGTGACCGGCGGGTTGGCGAGGATCATAAAGACGGCAGATACCAAGATGAAGCTGATCGCGCTCATAAAGCCCTTTTGCATGGAGGCAAAGTGGCGCTCGGTGCCGCAGAAATTGGCGATAGGGGTCAGTTTTTCCTGAAGCAGGGTCATGAACTTCTCCATGGTTGCCTCCTAACCCAACAGCGACTGGGCGAGTGCCAGCACGTTGGCGGCGTTGCCCATGCCGTAGTCCTGTGCGGGGATGACCGCGGTCGGCTTACCGCTCCCCTGCTTGACGGTGTTGAGCTGGTAGGACACCTGCGGCCCCAAGAGCAGCACGTCATAATTGGCGCACGTCTCCTGATACTCGCCGATACCCACCGCATCGATATCGAGCTCGATGCCGTTTTGCTCCGCATATTTCTCGAGTTTCTTCATCAGAATGCTTGTAGACAGACCAGCTGCGCAAACAAGAAGGATCTTCATAAGGGATTCCCTTCGCATTGATTGGTTGGATAGTCACCGCACGCCGCTAGGCGTTCTTGGTTGCAGTGCACTCATACAGGCAGATCAGCTCCTGCACGAGCTCCTGAGCAAGCATGGAGCACATGAGGTGGTCCTGAGCATGGACCAGCAACACATCCACCGACAGATGCTCGCCCGCTGCCTCAGTCGAAAGCAGCTGCGTTTGGATGTGGTGAGCCTTGATTCCCGCATCCTTTGACTGCTTCATGAGTTTGGCGGCGGCGTCAAAATCCCCCGCTTTTGCCTTTTCAAGGGCTTCGAAGGCAAGGCTGCGTGCCTCTCCCGCTGCAGCGACCAGCTGAAACGAAACCATCTCGGTTCCCTGATCGTCCATAACGGTCTCCTCTCCCGTGATGTTTGGTTTGTACTTGAATATTCGAAACGCCTATCTCCCGCCCGCAATCCTCGAGGTTTATTGCAGGTAGACAGACAGGGTTATCGACAAAAGAAGTCTTAAGCCGTATGCGCTTGCACAAGCGCCATCAGCTCATGCCAGGACCGGCGCTCGCGTAGGCGCTCGACCCCCTGGCGGTCCATAAAGATCTCGGCGAGCAGTGAGCTCAAGATCCGCGCCTCATCGCCGCCCGACCGGGCAAACGACACCATAAAGACGATATCGACCTCATGGCCGTATTCGTCCCAAAGAATGGGATGTTCGAGCAGGCCCACGGTAACAAAGGCCTCGGCGCTCAAGGGATGCATCCCATGGGGCATGGCTACCCCATTGCCAAACGAGGTGGCACTCGCGCTCTCGCGCTCGGCGACCTCTTGGGCAAACTGGGCATCGACACGGCCGCTCTCGACGGCGCGCTCGGAGAGATATCGGAGAACGGCCTGCTTCGACGGCGCCTCAACGCGGTTGAAGAACAGGGCACGGCTAAAGAAAGAGCTTACGGAGTCCGATTGCGCAGTGTCGTCGCTCAGCACCTTGCGGATAGCGTTGACATCGCTCGTCTCCAAGAAGAAATCGGCCTCGCGGACGGGCACGGGCAACTTGACGTTGAGCGGCACCGTTGTGAACACGTAGTCGATGTGCGAAAAATCGAACGTTCCCACGCGGGCGACATCGCATGTCTCAATCGAATCGATATACATGCCAAACTGCTTGCGGTACTGGTGCTCGAGCATGCGGGCGCTTCCCGCTCCCGAGGCGCACACGATCAGGATGCGCTTGCGACGCGGCTGGTCGGCTTGCTGCTCGAGGGCCAGGGCAAATGCCATGGCGATGTAGCCGAGCTCTTCATCAGAGGGCTGGCTGCCAAAATGACGCTCGAGTACCTGCGAGGTGCCAGCTGCCATCGAATAGGCCAACGGAAACCTCGTCTTGATATCGGGCAGCATGGGGTTATCCATATGCATGTGATATTCAAGGCGATAGCCCAGAGGGCCGATATGCCGAGCAAGGTTCATGCGAAGTTCAAGATCGCCGCTAAAGTCAAACCTAAACTCATCGTTGACCGCACGTACCATCTCGGAAGCAATCTCCCACATCTCGTCCGAGATAACGGCAGAGCCCTTCTCGGGCACGCCCGTGCCCCTGCCGAGCAAATGGATTGCGATAAAGGCAACCTCTTCTCGGGGCATGCTCACGCCCAGGGCATCCTTGATGTTTGCGGCAATCTGGAAAGCCGCGGCGTATTCGCGCGTTCCCTCCAGTTTTTGAACGTCCGATTCTGCAGCTGGGACATAGCAGCCCTGCTCGATGCGGCCAAGAGCAATGTAAAGATGCATGATGAGATTGCGGGATGCCAGCGAGCTCACCGTGACGGGCGAGGCCGTCAGGGCATCGTCCACACATGCGGCGATGGCCCGCAGGCGCTCGGCGAGCTTTGCATCGTCGGTGTCGGGCAACACGGGCCTCACCAGCGAGGCCAGGCACAGGCGCCGTTGTGACTCCCCGCCCGCAACGCGGATTCCGTAGCGTGGGCGCTTTTCGAGCGTTAAGTCAAATTGGGCGAGTTTCTGCTCTACCAGACGCATGTCATTGGACAGAGTTCGCGCCGAAACGTAGAGTAAATCCGCATACTCCTCAATCGTCACCCACTGGGACCGCATGAGGAGGTCGTTAAGAAGGAAGGACACACGGCCGTCGCGCGTATCAGGAATGCCCGGATGGGCCAGAGCCGCACCGTCTAGCAAGCGAGCAAGCTCATCTGCACGTGCAACATCGATACGATACTGCCCCTTGCTGCCAACGATGCGTGCAACCCCTGCAAGGCTGTCGTTTGCGCGATGGATATAGTTTCTCACGGCGCGCTCGCTTACCTCGAGACGCTTGGCAAGTACCGCGACAGCGACAGGCTGAGCGTCCTCGATCATATTTACAAGCTGCTTGACGCGAGCATCCATGTCCTCCTCCTTTCCCTGCGTCTAGTCTAACGCGGTAAAGAATGACACTCCACGTCGCGCTCGTTCCGCCAACTCGGAACAGGTTGCGGGGAGTCCAGCTGAGCTATGGAGAGCCTGGGGAGAGGGCCCGAAGGCAATGCGTCGGTGTGGGATGCGCCTTCCCAGCCATTGGGCAGTCATTGGGGACAGACTTAAATGAGTAGTCGTTGTGAACGTTGTTGTTTGACTAGTCGTTTAAGAACGTCCCCAATGGCTATTAAGGACTGTCCCAAACTGCCGGCAGGAAAGGACCGTCCCCAAGTGCCGGGTTTGTCCCCAATGACTAGGTGAATAGCAAAAGCCCCGCAGTCGGAGCGGACTGCGGGGCTCATGAAGAGAGGCTAGTTTGTGGGCGCTTTGCCTGGCGCCCACGAGAGAGGCAACAGAGTAGAGACTACTCGTGGATGCGGGTACCGGAGAGGCCGGCCATGGTCTCGGCGGCCTTGTCCAGAGCACCGATGATGCAGGTGCGGCCCTTGCGGGAACGCGCGAACTTGATGGCAGCGCGAACCTTGGGCTCCATGGAACCCTTGCCGAACTGGCCCTCGTCGGCCAGGCGCTCGGCCTCGTCGGCGGTGAGGTCCTCGAGCTCCTCCTGGTTGGGCTTGCCAAAGTTGATGGCGACATGCTCAACGGCGGTCAGCAGGAACAGAACGTCGGCGTCGCAGTCCTCGGCCAGCAGCTCGCCGCCCAGGTCCTTGTCGATGACGGCGGGAACGCCCTTGTAGCAGCCCTTGTTCTCGTAGTCGCGGACGACGGGGATGCCGCCGCCACCGCAGGCGATGACGATGAACTCGTTGTCGAGCAGGTTGAGGATGGAGTCAGCCTCGACGATCTTCTTGGGATCGGGGGAAGCGACGACGCGACGCCAGCCGCGGCCGGAATCCTCGACGAAGACCTTGGAGGGATCCTCGGCCATGAACTCCTTGGCCTGCTCCTCGGTGTAGAAGGGGCCGATCGGCTTGGTCGGATTCTTGAACGCGGGATCGTCGGGATCGCACTCGATCTGGGTGACGACGGTGGCGGCGTGCCAACGCTTATAGCGCTTGTGCATCTCGCGGCCGATGCCCTGCTGCAGGTGGTAGCCGATGTAGCCCTGGGACATGGCGCCGCACTCGGGCAGCGGCATCTCGGGGGTACCGATGGCATCGTGGGCAGCGGCGAAGGCGTTCTGGATCATGCCGACCTGCGGGCCGTTGCCGTGGGTGATGATGATCTCGTTGCCCTGCTCGATAAGACCAAGGAGAGCGTGGGCGGTGTTGCTCACGGCCTCGATCTGCTCGACGGGGTTGTTGCCGAGGGCGTTGCCGCCGAGGGCGACGACAATACGATCGGGCTTGCCAAGAGGCTTAGACATTGCTGGAATCCTTTCTGTAAAAGGCCTACAACCCATTAATAACCCGCGTCCGTGCGATACGCGAGTTTATTAAGGTTTATATTCTCTTTATCGCTCATTTTATTCATTTTGAAAATACCTAAGCGGCGAACGGTCGATTTTACCCGCTCAGCGTAAAGAAGCCCAGTTCAGGCATATCTACGCCATTTACGTGCAACTTTATTTAAATAGAGCAGGGATTAGACCAGATTATGCAAACTATATCTTTGCTAAACACAAAACGGACAGCGCAATATCTTACTCGCACTATACGCGATTCTATACATTAATTTGACGAGTATGCACCCCTGCAAAAACATGGGGCTTTTCATCCAACATAAGGGATAGCCGATCGCGCTTCACCCCGCGGCAAGCGACTGCGAGTTCGCAGTATGGAACTTTACCGTCGGCTTCTGCATGAACGCTGCCGACGCCCTTTCGCTCCTGCGCGCCCAAGCAGCCGAGAACGCTAACGGCGCCACTGCCAACCTGGCCACCCTCAACAACGGCGCCGCCAGCCTTTTCGCAAAGTACCGTGCTGGCTCGCTGGCTTTGAGGCCTAAGTGAGCTTTGCTATTTGCCAATTTTTGTATGATTTGGGTCAAATCTATTTGTCAATTTTTGTATGATTAGGGGCAAATCTATTTGCCAATTTTTGTCAATGAGGTGTTTTAATGCTACGCCGCAAGGTCACTGATAGGCTTTTGAGCTGGAAGAATAACTCCCATAAGGCCCTGCTTGTTACCGGTGCGCGTCAGATTGGCAAGAGCTATGCGATTCGCGCGTTTGGAAAGAGCAACTACGCTTCGTATTATGAGGTCAATCTGCTACTTGATGCCGAGGCAAGAGACGTACTTGTTGGCGCTAAGAACTCCATTGACTTCATCAACCGTGTGGCCCTTCTTGCGGATGCACCGCTTGTTGAAGGAGACACGCTTATCTTCGTCGATGAGATTCAGGAGTATCCGCAGATCGTTACACTTATGAAGGCGCTGGTCGAGGACGGACGCTTTAGCTATGTCTTCTCGGGGTCTATGCTTGGGACTGAGTTTAAGGGGATCTCTTCTTTTCCGGTAGGGTATGTCGAGCACATTGTTATGCGGCCGATGGATTTTGAAGAGTTTTGTTGGGCAAACAGCGTCAGCGAAAATGTGCTTGCAGATATTCGCAGCCGCCTTGTCGAGAGACGTCCCGTCGAAAACTATATTCATGAGGCGATGCTCAAAAACTTTAGAGCCTATATCGTTTGCGGCGGCATGCCGGAGGTCGTTCAGAACTATATCGATTCGGGCTATTCGCTCGTGAGAACGCGTGAGCTTCAAATTCAGCTAGTCGATCAGTACAAAAGCGATATCTCTAAATATGCATCGACTCGAGCGTTTAACGTTCGCTCCATTTTCGAGCAAATTCCCGTTCAGCTTGAGGCGGAGTCCCATCGCTTTATCGTCTCGTCTCTAGGCGAGGGAGCTCGTCTTCAAAAATACGAGCAGGATTTCCTATGGCTGGTGAACGCAGGCGTTGGATTGATGGTCCCCCAGGTGACGGAGGCACGAAGTCCTCTCAAGAGGACGGAGAAAACGACGGCCTTTAAACTATACGAGTCCGATACAGGTATGCTCGCATCGCGGTATCCCGGCAGCACGGCACGCGCCGTCTACCTTGACATGAAAACCCCCAACCTCGGCGGCCTCTATGAGAACGTGGTCGCACAGGAACTCGTTGCCCTCGGAGCAGATACGTGGTACTACCAAACGCGTGAGGTCGGTGAAGTCGACTTTGTAATCGAAGGTGCCCGCGGGCATGTTGTCCCAATCGAAGTCAAATCGGGCAAGAAAGTTCGAGCACATGCAGCCCTCGACCGTTTGATGAGTGTGGGCGAGTACAAAATTCCCGAGGCCGTTGTGCTGAGCCACGAAAACCTTTGCAAAGAGGGCAAGATCCTTTACGTTCCAATCTATATGACATTCTGTCTCGATGAGTTTATGGAAAAGGACGACCCCAACAACGATTTCTCGTTTGCACCCATATCTCTCTAGGTCATCTGAGTCCGCAAGCCAGCCCCCACGCCCAAAGTACTGCGCCTTTCGCGCCAAAGGCGCGAAACAGCAAGGGGATAGAAGGCAGCGACAACCAACTCCCCCACTATGCCCAAAGTGCTGCGATGTTTCGCGCAAAGCGCGAAACAGCACTGGGGCAGCAGAAGGCCACAATCAGCTAGCCCTCCATGCCCAAAGTGGCGCGTGGTTTCGCGGCCACGCCGCGAAACAGCGACCGGGACAAGGCACCCCCACAGCCACGTCCTTCATTCAGCCCCACAATCCGAGGACGTAGTCGTAGCAGGATCTGAGGGCTAACCTTCGCGGACACTCCGCAGGACGAAAGAACCCCCGCCGCACGTAGTGCGCAGCGGGGGTTCTTTCATGTCCGAGGACGTCCGCGAAGGTTAGCCCTCAGATCCTGCGGTGGGAGACCTAGGCCTCGTTGTACACCGTCTTGAGCTTCAGCAGGTGAGCGTAGCGATCCATAGCGGCCTGCTCGTTCTCCTTGAAGAGCTCCTCGGCGCGCTCGGGGAAGGAACGCGTCAGCGAAGCGTAACGGGCCTCGTTCATCAGGAACTCCTGATAACCGCCCGCGGGCTCCTTGGAATCGAGCGAGAACTTCTTGCCGGCAGCAGCCTCGGGGTTGAAGCGGAAGAGGTTCCAGTAACCGCACTCGACAGCCTTCTTCATCTCGGCCTGGCAGTTCTGCATGCCGCCCTTCTTGATGGAGTGCATCTCGCAGGGGCTGTAGCCGATGATGAGGGACGGACCGTCGTAGGCCTCGGCCTCGTGGATGGCCTTGAGGGTCTGAGCCGGGTTGGCGCCCATGGCGACCTGCGCCACGTAGACATAGCCGTAGCTCATGGCAATCTCGGCCAGAGACTTCTTCTTGGTCACCTTACCGGCAGCGGCGAACTGAGCAACCTGGCCCAGGTTCGAGGCCTTGGAGGCCTGACCGCCGGTGTTGGAGTAGACCTCGGTGTCGAAGACGAAGACGTTGACGTTGTGGCCGGAAGCCAGGACGTGGTCCAGGCCACCGAAGCCGATATCGTAGGCCCAACCGTCGCCGCCGAAAATCCAGAAGGACTTCTTGGTGAGGTAAGCCTTGTCGGCGAGGATCGCCTTGGAAGCGTCGCAGCCGCACTTCTCGAGCTCGGCAACGTAGGCAGCGGCAGCGGTCTTGGAAGCCTCGGCGTCGTTGACGGAGTCGATCCAAGCCTGACCGGCGGCCTTGAGCTCGTCGGACGGACCGTCAGCGGCGATGATCTCTTGCGTAGCAGCGATCAGCTTCTTCTGAACGGCCTCGTAACCGACGGCCATGCCCAGACCGTGCTCGGCATTGTCCTCGAACAGGGAGTTGTTCCACGCCGGGCCGTGACCGTCCTTGTCCTTGCAGTAAGGAGCGGTGGCAGCGGGGTTGCCCCAAATGGAGGAGCAGCCGGTGGCGTTGGAGATGAACATGCGGTCGCCGGCGACCTGGGTCACCAGACGTGCATAGGCGGTCTCGGCGCAGCCGGCGCAGGAGCCGGAGAACTCCAGGTAGGGCTGCTTAAACTGGCTGCCCTTGACGTTGGCCGCGATGAGCTCCTTCTTCTCGGAGACGTTCTCGACCATGTAGTCCCAAACGGGCTGCTGGTCCATCTCCTGCTCGGTGGGAACCATCTCGAGGGCGCCCTTGGGGCAGACCTTGACGCAGTTGGTGCAGCCCATGCAGTCGAGCGGGGACACGGCCATGGTGAACTTCATGCCCTTGGCCTTGGGGCCCATGGCGTCGAGCGTGCGGGTAGCCTCGGGCGCGGCGGCAGCCTCGTCCTCGGTCATCGCGAACGGACGGATGGTGGCATGCGGGCACACATAGGCGCACTGGTTGCACTGGATGCACTTGGTCTCGTCCCAGTGAGGAACGACCACGGCGACGCCGCGCTTCTCGTATGCGGAGGCGCCCAGCTCAAACTGGCCGTCGGCGCAATCGACAAAGGCGGAAACGGGCAGGCTGTCGCCATCCATGCGATCGATGGGCTCGAGCAGGTTCTTGACCTGCTGGGCGATGGCGGACTTGGTCTCCTCGGAGAGCTCGACGGGAGCGGCATCCTCGGCAGTTGCCCAGTCGGCCGGAACCTCGAACTTACGGAAGGCGGTAGCGCCGGCATCGATGGCCTTGTGGTTGGCGTCGACGATGGCCTGGCCCTTCTTCATGTAGGACTTGGTGGCCGCGTCCTTCATGTACTGCAGGGCGTCCTCGGCGGGCAGGACCTTGGCCAGCGCGAAGAAGGCGGACTGGAGCACCGTGTTGGTGCGCTTGCCCATGCCGACCTTGGCGGCCAGGTCGATAGCGTCGATCAGGTAGACGTTGACGTTGTTGTTCGCGATGTAGCGCTTGGCCACGGCGGGCATGTGCTCGGCGAACTCCTCGTCGCTCCACTGGCAGTTGACCAGGAAGGTGCCGCCCGGCTTGACGTCGCGGACCATCTTGAAGCCCTTAACGATGTAGCTGGGGTTGTGGCAGGCAACAAAGTCGGCCTTGGTCACGTAGTACGGCGAGCGGATTGGGGAATCACCAAAGCGCAGGTGCGAGACGGTGACGCCGCCGGTCTTCTTGGAGTCGTACTGGAAGTAGGCCTGGACGTACTTGTCGGTGTGGTCGCCGATGATCTTGATCGAGTTCTTGTTGGCGCCGACGGTACCGTCGCCACCCAGACCCCAGAACTTGCACTCGATGGTGCCGGGAGCCGCGGTGTTGGGCGCATCCTCGGCCTCGGGCAGGCTCAGATTGGTCACGTCATCGACAATGCCGATGGTGAACTCGCGCTTGGGCTCGTCCTTCTTAAGCTCCTCGAAGACAGCGAACGCGGACGCGGGAGGCGTGTCCTTGCTGCCCAGGCCGTAACGGCCGCCGACGACCTTGATGCCCGTCTTGCCGGCCTCGTAGAGGGCGGAGACGACGTCCTGGTAGAGCGGCTCGCCGATGGAACCCGGCTCCTTGGTGCGGTCCATAACGGCGATCTTCTGGACGGTCTCGGGGAGAACGTCGACAAAGTGCTTGATGGAGAACGGACGGAACAGGCGAACCTTGACCAGGCCGACCTTCTCGCCGTGAGCGTTGAGGTAGTCGATGACTTCCTCGAGCACGTCGCAGAAGGAGCCCATGCACACGACGACGCGATCGGCATCGGGAGCGCCGTAGTAGTTGAACAGGCCGTAATCGGTGCCGAGCTTCTCGTTGATCTTCTTCATGTAGCCCTCGACAACGGCGGGAAGCTCGTCGTAGACCTTGTTGCAGGCCTCGCGGTTCTGGAAGAAGATGTCGCCGTTCTCGTGGCTACCGCGAGTGTGCGGGTGCTCAGGGTTGAGCGCGTGATCGCGGAAAGCCTGGACGGCGTCCATGTCGCACATCTCGGCCAGATCCTTGTAGTCCCACATGGCGACCTTCTGGATCTCGTGGCTGGTGCGGAAGCCGTCGAAGAAGTTAAGGAACGGGGTCTTACCCTCGATGGCGGCAAGGTGAGCCACCGGCGAGAGGTCCATGACCTCCTGGACGTTGCCCTCGGCGAGCATGGCGAAGCCGGTCTGACGGCAAGCCATGACGTCGGAGTGATCGCCAAAGATGTTCAGGGCGTGGGAAGCGACGCAACGCGCGGAGACGTGGAAGACGCCCGGGAGCTGCTCGCCCGCGATCTTGTACATGTTCGGGATCATCAGGAGCAGGCCCTGAGAAGCCGTGTAGGTGGTGGTCAGAGCACCGGCGCCCAGCGAACCGTGAACGGTACCGGCTGCACCCGCCTCGGACTCCATCTCGACGACCTTGACCGGGGTGCCGAAGATGTTCTTGCGACCCTGGGCCGCCCACTGGTCGACATGGTCGGCCATCGGGCTGGACGGCGTAATGGGATAAATTCCCGCTACCTCGGTGTACGCATACGAAACATATGCGGCCGCCTCGTTGCCGTCCATAGACTTAAACTTACGCGCCATATACCCCTCTCCTCTCATATAGGTATACAGGCCCCGGCGATCGCCGGGATGTTGGCGTGATGGGATTTTCGTTGTTGCTTCCGATCATCTGACAGGCGGACTCAGCAGCAGGTACATGGCGTGGAGAGAAGGCATGCCGAGGCGAGGAGGGCTTCACGCGCTCCACAGACCCAGCTACCCGTCTTGCACATGACCGAGCGCCGCAAAGGCCGCATGCCGGATGCTCCCGGGCACGCCCCGGCGATGGGAAGCGCCCGCAACGGAAATCCGCATGCGGGTTTATTGTACCCCGCCGTCAAGTGTAATTTCGACAAATATAGGTGGGCGGTAAAGGTTTACCTTAGGTGACCGCCAAGGGCCAAAATGGTCCCTCCATCCCCGGACGACTGGCTCTGACGCGCCAAGGAGTGTCCCCAAGTACCGGCAGGAAAGGAACGTCCCTAACTGCCGGCTAGAGGGCGCCGAGCAGGATGGCGTAGGTGGTGGATTCGCCGAGTTTGAGCTCGTCGCCGGGGTTGAGCTGGGCGGAGCGGCCGGGCTCTACTTGAATACACACACTCGTGGCCCCGTTTACCACCACGGTGCCGTTAGTGGACGACAGGTCCTCGACAAACCATGCGCCAGACTCGTCGCACCAGATATGGGCATGGCGGGCCGAGACGTCGTCGGTGATGCCGCCCTCCCCCGTTGCCAGCGCGCCGATCTCAACGCCTTCCTCACTCGGCTGAATCCAGCGCGGGACGCTCACCACGTAGCCGTTTTGCACGCACAGCAGTCCCAGCGGATGCGCCGGCGCGACCTCGTGCTCGCCCGCGACCGAAGATGTGCTCAGCGAGCGCGGCGTCGACGTGTCGCCGCCACGGGTCGCATGAGCGCGGCGGCTCGCCCGACTTGGAACTAAGGCGGGCGTGAGAGCAAACGGCATAGGGAACGAATCTTGCGGATGTACTCCTCGACGTCAGGCAGGTAAGCCCCACGAAGTCACCGGGGAGGCCCAAGCGGCCCGGCACCACTTCCAGATTCTGACCAGGGCGAGTCGTTCGCCGGTGGCTGAAGGCTCGCTCCCACCCAAAAGGGGAGATTCGCGTTGTTCCCCAATCGCTCTCGCATCTTTCATTTTGCTCGAGGTGGGCTATAAAAACTTTCCTGGTGAAAGGCGGCGATTGGTTTCCTTTCTTTCTAGAGGAGCGCGCCTGTAATCTGTTTTCATCCTAAATCAAGTTAAGATCGGACCTTCCAGAGGCAAGTCGACTCAAACTGCAAGGCTCCATGTTGGAATAAAGAGCGCTGTCGAAGTGCCAACAACACAAAGCTTGCCAGTCTCAAATAGAACCTTTTGGGAGTCCGATTGGGCCGCACACCGAATCCCCGCTGGTGGTTTTTTATAGCTGCGCAACAATAAACAAGGTTAGTGCCAGTCCAGCATGAAATTGAGGAACGTATGCATTTTTTCTCAGTAAGTGATCGTCGTTACTGCTTCGATGAGGTCACTCGCAATTGCTTTCAGGTTGACCAAGCATCAGAAGATGCGCTTCGCATATTTGAAGCATCGGGAAGAACGGTCAACTCGAAGTTGCTAACAAAGTCACTTGCTGCGAAAGGCTACGACCAAACGACCATAGCAGAACTTGAAGACGACATTGATGAGTATCAACGATTGTCTGAGCGGACTTTCTTAACAAAAGACACGCCTCGAAAACTTAGATCCATCGAACTCCACGTTTCACATGCATGCAACCTTGGTTGTAGTTACTGTTTTGCCGGTAAAGGAGATTATGGAACGTCTCCTCTGCTGATGACAGACGAGATAGCCTTCAAGGCGGTCGACTACCTCGTCGCAAGTTCATCGGAAAACGAAACGCTTGCGATCGTCTTTTTTGGTGGGGAACCCATGATTAACGAGCCGCTGATATGGAAAACGGTCGACTATTCAAAAAGAATATACCCCAATAGAAACTTTACCTATTCTATTACGACCAACGGAACGCTTTTGAATGACACTGCTGTGAATTCTTTCAAGGAGCACGGGTTTTCTGTTCTGATTAGTCTCGATGGTACAGGATGCAAGCACGATGCATCGCGCCCGTACAAGACGGGAGGCGGCTCTTTCTCCGATATCGACAAAAACGTTCGTCGTTTTTCCGAGTCGTTCCCCTTCGGCGCAAGAGCGACCTTAACAAATAATAACTGTAACCTTGTTGAAGACTATCTTCAGTTTAAAGAGATGGGCTTCAGAAGGATTTACTTCTCGCCCGTGAGCTCATTCGATGAGAATATCAAACTCGACGAACACTCATTAAACAAAATCAGGGCGGGCCTAATAGATTTGGCGGATCAATATCTCAAACAGATTGATCAAGGGGAAAAGCCCTTGTTTAGAACATTGAAAACTGCAGTTGATTTGATTATGAGCAACAGGATCGCCTTTGTCGGATGCGGGGCTGGCAGGCGTTTTATTTCCGTGACTCCCGAAGGGGACGTATACCCCTGTCACAGGTTTGTCGGGATGATGCGATTCAAAATGGGCAACATCGTCACCGGAATTGACGAAACTAGGTATATTGAAAACTGGAGTCAGGGTGTCGAAAAAAGAATTGACTGTACGGACTGTTGGGCTCGGTCTTTCTGTGGTGGGGGCTGTAGCTGGGAGGCTGCAGACGAGCACGGCTACTTGCCCAAGAGTCTACACCCTGCATCATGTGAATATAGAAAGATGTGCTACGAGATGGCTTTTGACCTTATTTCCCGCCACTCATCTTCGCAGGAGAAAAATCAACGAGAAGCTACTGTATCGGAATAAGCGGTTCAGCGCATTGCTGTCACCATTGTGGAGGTGTTCGTTCTTCTGATTACCGTCTGCGAAGCTTATTGCTACGTTCGCCGAAACCATTCTAGAAATATGGTGAACTAGACATCTTGGTTTGTTATACACAATATTGAGGTTTTTCTGCACTCAAAGGGAGGTAGTCGTGAAGCATATTCATCCGATTAATCCAGGAAGTGGCGATGAGGCAGGCGTGAAGCCGATGTCTTTTGACTGCCTCTTGGGCATTACTGACATCTGTACTGTTTATGATAAAGCAGATGGCTGTGGTGCATACGATTACTGCGACTATGACATGGATGGCGGCAGCATCTGCGTTGTAGATCACTGTGGCATTGATCAAACGTAGTCTCTAATTGGATTAAGGTGAGGAGCTGTTATGAAGCATATCCATCCTGTTGGTTCAAATGAACATCCTCCCGTTGAGCCTTGTTGTCTTGGAGTTGATATATGCAATTTTTACGACATCGCCGAGTGCCCTGTTGCGGATTGGTGCTATGTCGATAAAGAATCAAGCTGTGTTTTGCCAGCAGATTGGTGCGATCCAGTTGACGAGTAGTTTTGTGGCTAGGAACTATTTGGTCCAATTCAGAATAAGATGGGAACAAATACCAAAATCTCGTGTCTGGGAGGAGTTATGCCATTATTGCAAGGTCTCGTTGGATTAGCCTTTATACTTGCGTTATATCTGGCACCTTTTTTAATTCTATTCTTCATTATCCGACTCTTTCTTCGGAGAAAATAGGAGTGTCACGCAAACATTAGCGTAGCTTTCTTCCAATATGAGCCGAGCATTGGCAAGTGGAATAAGAAGCCCGACCGTTCGCCACATGAAAGTGATCGGACGGGCTTCTCTATTTAACCCGGGCCGCCACCCATAGCGGCTTTCCAAGCGTATTCTCAGTGCAAAGCAATCGTCAGTTTAATCCTATGCGCTGATACCGCATTTCATTTTTCGGCTCGAATTCTACGGCCTGGCAACCCTCGCACTCTCCGGCAAATGGATTGAACGCGAAGGCAGAGATGATGTGTGCGTGGACATCGAGGCTGCTGTAGGCAACATACTGGGACATGGACCCCCGCTGCGCGTGGTATGCGGCCCGGCATATTCATTGCCGTCCAACCCCGTGTAGTTGCAGCAAAGGGTGGAACCTCAATGCTCAGCTCATGTTGTCCGTGGGACACGAGAATCGTAAGTACACTTTGGTGCGATTCTCACGCTGATACTGAGCCACCTGGAATAAGATACGTCGCGACAACACTTCGCTTCACCTCTGTCTCGACAAGATGACGTAGACTAAAGTTTCCTTTAGTAAGAGAACGAGAACTATATCTGAAAGCGTTGCGATGGCGTGAAGGCACCGAGTCCGAACCGCCTGAATGCTCCGTGCATCTGCATCGCCTTTTTGTTATCTCTGCCAGTTGGGTAGCACTACACTTGTCATCATTTACCCTGGTACATGCTGCCTAAATCCACTACCCCTTCTACCGCGCCGACCATCTCGTCATCGTGAGAGACAACGATGATCAGCTGGCTTTGCTTGTTGCGCTTAACATAGGCCGCAAGCTCGGCGCGGCTTACAGCGTCTAACCCAGTCGTGGGCTCGTCGAGTACCAAAACTGACGACTTGCGTGAAATCGCCGACCATAAGTACACTCGGCGCAGCTCACCGCCCGAAAGCGCGGAGCAACGTTTCCCGAGCAACTCCTTCACGCTGTTTTCCAGCGAAAGTAGGCCATCTACACCCCGGTGATAGGAAGAAAAGGGCGTGTCGAAATACTCTAACAGCTCTTTCACCGTTTCGTCCGGCGCGAAGCACGACTGTGGGCAGCACGATATCTCTCTCGCACGTATGTAATCCAAGTCGCATTCTTCGATTGGCACGCCGTTGTATTTTACTTTGCCTTTCGATGAGTATAGCCCGAGCATCAAGTAAAGAAGTGACGTCTTGCCTCTTCCGTTTTCCCCAACTATGCAATATGTACCAGGACCGGAAAACTTGAAAGAAAACCCGCCGAGGACCTCTCGGACAGATCCGTCTGGAAGGGCAACCGAGAATTCCAAATCAGATACCGAAATGTCATTTATTTCATCGAGTTTAGCTAAATCGGTCCGATTCCACCCCGATCTCTCCTTTTCTCTCGTCGCGATAGCCGTCCTATCCCATGATGCTTTGGCATCTTGATAGGATTTGAACAATGACATCATACTTTTCAAAGTCTTAAAGAGAACCGCGAAGTATGTACCGATGATAGTGTACTCGCCTATTGACATAGTTCCGTTAATGATTCGTACTCCGGAAACAACAAGTATCACCGCTTGAAACAACGCTGCGAAAAGACCATCGAGCGATGTCAGAGAATATGATAGCTTTCCGGAGCGCAAAACTTTGGGAAAATAGCTCTTAAACCCAGCGTCGAGCGCTTGTTCGCTCTTGCCGTACGAAGATGTCAGTTGAATGTTGAGAATCTGATTAAGCTGCGATGCAATTGCGGCGTAAAAGGCGCTGTCCGCCTCTTTCTTCTCATACGTGACCCTATACAAAAGTTTCCTCAACCCAGTAATTACACAGAAATACACGATGAGGAGAATGATGGAAAACACCGCGAGAGTTGAATCAATTGACCATATGATAAGCAATACGATGGGAATGGCTACAATGGACAGCGGCGCACTGATAAAATTCGCCAAAACGAAGGATGAGACCACGCTAGAGTCGGAAATAATCCGTTGCGTTGTATAGGCTGGATCGATGGTCCGACTCACCAAGTAATCGTCTCTTTCAAAACGCAAGACGGCCTCCCTGAGAAGATCAAAGGAAAGTCTCGTGGTTATGCGAATGGAAAGTGTTCCTGCAAAATAAGTAAAGAGGGTGGAGAAAACTCCTATTGACGCAACCAGGAGCGCGAAGAGTACGGCGTCTCTTTCGCTGCGGTTACCGAGAAGAAAATCTAAGAATTTCC
Organism: Collinsella sp. AF11-11; assembly: GCF_003465485.1. Lineage (NCBI taxonomy): Bacteria > Bacillati > Actinomycetota > Coriobacteriia > Coriobacteriales > Coriobacteriaceae > Collinsella > Collinsella sp. AF11-11. Next base: position 18,921 of record NZ_QSAS01000005.1, read on the forward strand.
CGTTCACGTATGGCATGGCATAGGAGAGAGCGGTTCCAATCACCGTGATAGCAATGAAGACGAAAGCCCCTTTTGCTCTGATGAACCTCGAGAGAACGCATCGAATCAAGGAAGGCCCCAATCTACCCGCCACAAAACATCAATCACTGATACCTTACACCTCAACACAACAGGAGCGAAGATTTGCCAATGAGACTGCTTTAAGATTGCCTTGGGCCAATACGATCTCAAGCTCTTCCTACAAGAGAGTCGGAATCGGACATCTCCTCCGACGAACCTGGCAATCGGGCGGTTGAAATATCTTTTTCAACCGCCCGATTGCCACAATAGATTTGAGCATTCGCCCACAAACGTCCGCGTTTTATACCCATCAAATCCTTTGCCTTTTGTCGTCTAGACTAGAAAAATCGCTCGAAATAACGCAACCGGCCTGCTCGCTTGAAGAAACCTAAGCCCGTAACGTAGATGTGCAAACTTCCGAAACGCCTTGCGCGGCATAGTGCGTATAAACTTCGTCAACCGCCTCAGAAATATCTGAGTATCGCGCCGGGTCAAAAGCATACGATGTCGCAGCTATACCCTGCACCCATTCGGAACGCGGATTAATTGAATAGCCACACAGCATCATCATACATGCATCTAGACCTGATTTCCCAAGTATCCGACGTATTGATGAGAGCATCGCGGGTCGCCCCCGCACCATCGTCGTCACCCCTATTAGCAGTATTTACCGTTTTTCTCTAAATGCGTATCGCCACCCTTAAGAATACGAAGTGTTTTATCCAGACCCGATTGTCCTCCATCTCAAACGAAGGGATAAGGAATCTCATCCGGAATCGGCAGTAACGGAGGATTCACAACGACAAGCGAAAAACATGAGTCATCTCTCAGAGGGGAGTAAAGGCTCCCCTCAAGCACCCTAGTTTCGTCATCCAAAGAGTTGATGGCAGTGTTTTTCTTACAAAGGTCGACAACAAAAGGGTTGATTTCTACAGATGTTACATCCATGCCACAGTTGGTAAGTATCAGGCCCTGTATTCTGGGGCCAGAACACAAATCGAGAGCCTTCCGTGCGCTCTGCGGTGTAAGGCGCCAATCTCAGCAAATCTGTCCCACAATACTGCGCTGAAGAACAACACGGAACCCCTGAGCCAAACTCCCCTATACCTTATTAAGGCTAAGACAGGCAAGTTCACGCACCCGGCATATTCCAGAATAACATCCTATTGTTTTAGATGCTCTACAAGCATGAACAGCCGCGAATCGGAAAGATCTTCTAGTTTCGCCCCGACTGACCGCCAAGGGCCAAAATGGCCTCTCCATCCCCAGGCGACCGGCTCTGGCGCGCCGAGGAGTGTCCCCAAGTGCCGGCAGAAAAGGAACGTCCCTAACTGCCGGCTAGAGGGCGCCGAAGAGGATGGCGTAGGTAGTGGATTCGCCGAGCTTGAGCTCGTCGCCGGGATTGAGTTGGGCGGAACGGCCGGGCTCGACCTGAATGCAGACGCGCGTGGCCCCGTTTACCACCACGGTTCCGTTGGTGGACGACAAGTCCTCGACGTGCCAGATATTTTGAGCATCGCACCAGATATGGGCATGGCGGGCCGAGACATCGTCGCCGACGTCGGTAATATCGCCCTCACCAGTGGCCAGCGCGCCAATCTCAACACCCTGCTCACTCGGCTGAATCCAGCGCGGGGCGCTCACGACAAAACTGTTTTGTACGCGCAGCAAGCCCAAGGGGTGCGCCGGGGCGGGTTCGCGTTCGCCCGCGGTCATCGACATGCCAAGCGAACGCGGCGTGGAGGTGCCTCCGCCACAGGTCGCGTGCGCGTAGTCGATGGCATAGTTCACCGAGGACCGCACATCCGCCGAACAACCGACGGCGACAAACAGCACCAGCACGGCCTCGGCGCGCTCGGCGGGCATGAGTTCCGCCGCCTGGGACAGGCGATCGAGCGCGTTGCGATAGAGATTCGTGTCCTGGTGGCACTCTTCGAGCGCGCGTACCATCGGTTCACCTGCAGGACCGCACACCATATTGATCACAGCCGTGGAGTCCATGGGATTGCGCTGGCGCAGGGCCAGTTGCGACATAATACGCGCAGCCGAGGTACCGTATTCGGCAAAGTAGCGCTGCTGAAGCGTGCCGACCGGCGCGCGAACGATAAAGCGGGAAACCCAAGAGCGATCGGCGGCTCGGCTCTGCGGGCTGCGGCCGTCGGCGAGCGGACGGGACGAAAGCACCAAGCCGCACAGCTCGATATGGCTCAGATGCGCTGCGCGCTTAAAGATGTCAAACATGGCCCCGCATGGGGTGAGCTCAACTTGAGATGCCATGACCTAGGCCTCCTTGGTCGTAGAAATAGAATCGGACGATACTTCGACAGGTCCGCCAAAAGCACGGACAGCTGCGGCTCCACCGGCAAGCGGAGTCGCCATCTGGGCTTTTGTGCGTCGCGGTGCCGAAACGGGAAGTTCAAAGGCAAAGCCCATCGCAAGCAAAAACCACGTAAGCGTATAGGTTGCAACCAGAGCGGCAACAAGGCCGCCCATCACGGCGCGTTGGGAAAATACGCTACATGCAGCCACAACCAGCACCGGAACCTCGCAGGCAGAAAGCGCAAGCACACCCTGCAGGAAGCCCGAGCGCCGATCGCGCGCAAGTGCCCCCGCGGCAACGCCGGCTATGCCTGGCAGCGCCAACGCCAGTGCGGCAATAATACCCGGTAGCGACCCAGACCACACGAGCGATCCCAAAGTCGCCGTCACGCGAGCGCCCGACACCAGCAGCGCGGCCGAAACCACGACCACAGCCCAAACCACGCCACAGACGACCGTCGCGCCGACCATCAGCGCGCGACGAACCGCGCGGCCAGACGCATCCATGGGGCACGGCGTGAGCGGCTCGCCGCGAAGCGAACGACCGACATTTTGCGCATAGTGGTCACAAAACGCCGAGAGCGCCGCCTCGACCGCCGCCGGCTCGGGACGATCTTTTTGATGGCTGGACAGACAGGCCATCACCACGTCGAACAGCTGGGCATCGACAAACGCCAGCGCATCGCGTAGCTCTTCGGAATCCGGCTCAAGCCCTAGCTGCTGGGCCTGCTCGGCCGCGGCGAGCGCCACATCGGGCTCACGACGAAGCAGCTGAGTCAAATCACAACCGGGCGCATGGGCACCAATGGGATAGTCGGGCCGCGTGTCCATCTTGAGACGGTAGGGGCTCGCGATGTCGCGCGTCTTTTTGCGCGAACCCGAGGCACCCGAAGTACTCGGCGCGGCTTCGTATGGCGCGACGCCGGCAATGAGCTCGTAAACCGTGCTTGCCGCGGCGTATACGTCAATCGCCGGCGACATACGCAAAGCGCGCAGGTCGGGAATATCGTCGGTGAGCATCTCGGGCGGGGCATAGGCAACCGTCGCGCGACGCAGCGTGGCATAGCGCTCCGTAAACGACGCCTTGCCGCCGGTACCGGCCACGGCCGACGCAGGCTCAAGCGCCAGCGACGAGCCAAAGTCGATCAGGCACAGGTCAAAGGTGCCCTCGGCAAGCTGCCGGTCAAGCGGTAGACGCGCCGTACGCACCATAATATTAGCGGGCGAGATATCGCGATGGACAAAGCCCTCGCCCACCAGGCTCATACGGCAGAGCAGATCGAACAGGTCGCGACCCAGACGCGCCGCCACAAGCGGCGACAGGCGTCCGGCATCGTCCACGGCGAGTCGCGAACGCAAGCGGGCAAGTGTCTCGCCCTCGACCCATTCCATGACAATTGCAGGCACACCGTCGACCTCGCCCCAGCCATAGAGGCGGGGAAAGCCCTTAAGGCCCGAAAGGGCACGATGACATTCGTATTCCTCGCGAAACGCCGCCTTGAACTTGGCGACCAGCGCCTCGTGAGCGGCATCGTCGTCGAACTCATCGCGCGCCGGCAAGATGAGCTGCTTGAGCGCCACAGCCTCGCCTTGGGCGTTGACGGCACGCGTCACGCGGCCGATACCGCCACGGCGCATGGTGGCATCGTCGGCAAACAGCATCGTAAAACGACGCAGATAGGCAGGCAGTTCGTCCTGACCGAGCGCAATGGCCGGCTCAAACCCGTCGACACGCGCCAGGCGCAGGCCGACCATGGGATCGCGACCGAGCGATTGTGGTGTGGTAGATGCAAGATCGGTCATCATAGGGCAAGCGCCGCCACGTTATTGTTGAAGTTACCGAGCGCGACGTCATCATCGCCGTAATGGCCGACCCATTGACATAGGTTGGTGTAACAGCCCCACAGATTGGCATACTGCTGATACCACTTTGACCGGGGCGAGAATGTCTGACGACCGAACTCGGCTCGAATGACAAACATCTCCCCGACCAGGCTGTCGCACGGCCTGGGATCTCCCGTAGAGTTATAGGTCGAGACCACGTCATTGGCACGAGAAACATAGCCGTCGAGCATGTTGTACTTGGTCACAAGCCAGCTGTGAATGCTCTCTTCCTCAGCAGCGGAAAGGCCACCGGAGTTTGCATCGTTGTCAGTGTTGCCGCCCGTCGAGCCGCCGTTTCCAGACCCTCCGGCAGAGGAACCCGACCCAGAGCCACCGCCCGAACTCGACGAATCCGAGCCGGAGCCAGAAGTATCCGAGCTACCGGGCTTTCCGGACTGCTGGGCGTCCTGCTCCTTCTGCTGCTCGACCTTATTCACCGTTGCCGCCACGCTATTGTTGGACAACCGATCGATGATCTTGGTGTTGGTGAGCACGATGGTTTTGCCATTGGCAAGCGTGACTTCGTTGTCCGGGGCCTCGGCGCCGTCCGCGTCGCCGGTGCCAAACACAATATGCGCGACCACACTTGCCCAAGCATATCCAGTCGTGGTCCCCAGGTCACTTTTGACCTCATGCCCCACGCGCGGTTCGCGTGCGGCATGTGCCTGCATCATGGACGGCACGGTCATGCCATAGGCAGAAACGCCAGCTATGACCAGCACCAGCGAGCAAGACAGCAGTGCGTACGCCCGCGGCGCCAAGCCCAGTCGGCGTCGCATGCGCACCGCGGCGCCGCGCTTTGTCTGAGTGCCACCGGGCCGCATGCGTTCTCCTCCAACAAAAACACGCCGCTCGGGAGCGGCGCATTCATTCGAATCCATATTTGAGTGTATCAGCGAACCCAAAAGGTTGCGCAACGAATGGGCAAATTAAGGATGCGAGTGGAAGCATCCATGCGATAAGCGGATACAAAGCATCTTTGTTGCACAACAAACTTACAGTCGCACGGGGAAATTATGGCTACCCCGTGCGTCGTGATGAAGACATACGGCAGGAGCAGGCTCGCCACCTAAATCGTGCGACGGGCCTCGATGGCGCGCCCAAGCGTAAGCTCGTCGGCATACTCCAGGTCGCCGCCCACGGGAAGGCCGCTCGCCAGACGCGATACCTCAACGCCCAGCGGCTTGATAGTGCGGGCCAGGTAGCTCGCCGTGGTCTCGCCCTCGATATTGGGGTTGGTGGCGATGATGACCTCGTGGATGTCCTCGTGGCCCAAGCGTGCCAGCAGCTCACGAATGTGCAACTGCTCGGGACCAATCTTGTCCATGGGACTGATCACGCCGCCCAATACGTGGTAGAGACCGTGGTAGCTGCCCGTGCGCTCAATCGCCTGGACATCGCGCGGCTCGCCCACCACGCAAATGCGAGTGGTATCGCGCATCGAATCCTGGCAGATGGAGCACTCGTCGGCCGTGGCGTAGTTAAAGCAGCGGCTGCAAAAGTGAACCTCCTGCTTAACCTCCAGGATAGCCTCGGCCAGGCGGCGCGCCTCCTCGGCATCGGCCTCGAGCAGGTAATAGGCGATGCGCTGGGCCGACTTGGGACCAATGCCCGGCAGACGGCCCAGCTCATCGAGCAATTTTTGCAGACTATGGTTGGCACTCATATATATGCGTGTCTTAGAACGGCATGCCCGGGATGTTGAGGCCGCCGGTGATGGCGCCCATCTGCTTGTTGGCAAGCTCGTTGACACCGCGGACGGCCTCGTTGACGGCAGCCATGATCATGTCCTGCAGCATATCGACGTCCTCGGGATCGAGGGCATCGGGGTCGATGGTAAGGTTGACGAGCTCCATCTCGCCGTTAACGGTCACCTTGACCATACCGCCGCCGGCAGAGGCGTCGACGGTCTGGGACTTGAGGTTCTCCTGCGCGGCGGCAAGCTGCTCCTGCATCTTGCGAGCCTGCTTCATCATCTGCTGCATGTTCATACCGGCCATGATGGCTCCTTTACGTGCGGCCGCACGCCGAGCTGCAAGGGCAGCCGGAGCGCGGCGGGACTTTCAAACTCAAAAATCGTACCACGGCGCGAGGCCAGCGAGCGGGGCGGACACGCTACCTCAGTCGATATACATGTCCTCCAATACAAACCACGCGCAAAGATTATGCAAGGCCGAATTATGCAAGGTTGCATAATATCGCATACTCAATCTAGTAGAGCCGAATCCGGCATTTCATGTGTGCCACTAAATAGCTAAATGCCAAACCGCTGCTCGAGGCGGAGCACATGGCGGCAGGGTATAATTTGATTGTCATAGATTGCAATTTGGAGGTGCCCCATGAATGCCCCCGACGCGCTCCAAAACATCCGCTCAAAACACCCCGTTGCATATGTGGTTCTCTATCTCTTTGTCGGCTGGGCATTGCTGGTTGTCATCACCCATGCCATAGCTTTTGGAGCAGAACTGCTGATAGCCAGCTCGGACCAGCCCGTCGTCAAATGGGAGACGACCGATGAATGCACCGACGGAACCCGAACCATTTACTACAACAGCCCGTCCCTCTACCAAGAGTTCAAGGTCAAGATAAAGGACTCCAAGATTGTCGATGCCGAACTGGGCTCTTTATTTACAATCGGAGCAACCGTCAACGCCGAGCAAGTCGAGTACACGGACGGCCATGCGACGTATCGTATCGACCTCAGCATCCTAGGCCGACCGTCACGCGCCTGTCTGCTCGAATGCGATATACGCGGCACCACGTTGCACATGTCCGAAATACAGATGCGCCCGGGCAAGGGGTTCTCTTCTTGAGCAGTATACCCGCCTGCGCAGCTACTCCACCGGCTTGAAGATGGTGGACTGGCCGAAGACGCTGCGGATGAGGGCTTTGGCCTCGTCCTCGGTCTGCGGGATGCTCGGGGCTGCACCCTGATGGCCGAAGGGGCCGCCCGCACCGGAGTTGGACTCCCAGGGAGCTGCAGGAGCGTCCTCCTCTTTGGGGGCAGTTGCAGCGGACTTGGGCGCGGACGCCGCACCCGGCACGTCGAACGGAGGCAGATCGTCCCCACCAGCATCGGCAACAAAACCGCCAACCATGGCATCGTCGTAGGGAACCTGCTCGGATTCCCATGGCGCAGACGGCGCGGCGGGCTGAGCCTTGGGAGCGGACGCGCGCTCGGGCGCTCGGGGCGCGGGCTCGGTCGGGAGCTTGCCCGTGGCAGGAGCGCCGGCGGGGTTGTCGGAGCGCAGCCAGGGGGCTTTGCCCAGGTCAGACGACTTGGGCGCGGGCGAGGCAGGCTTGGGCGCGGGTGTCGGAGCAGCCGGTTTGGCCATGACGGGCTTAGGCGCCGACGGGGTCGGCGCCGCTATCGGTGCTGCTTTTGGCTGCGTCGCGCTGGCGCTCGAGGATGCAGGGGCCGCCGAGGACACGGGTTGCGGGTCCGCAGATACCGCAGCCCGTGCAGATGGAGAATGCTCCTCATGTTGAGGAGCCGGCGTGCCACCCCCATCCAGGACATAGTCGACGGTACGACGACCGAAGACCGCACTGACTGTCGGCAGGACCACCGACTGCGTGTCGGCGCGTCCAAGCATCTTGATGGCAAAGGTCGAGCCCGCGGGGAACGAGACCGTGAGCCTGGAGCCGTCGTCAGCCGTGGCGCGGGCATTGAGCAAAAGCCCCGCGTAGGAAGCCTGACGCGCCTTGACACGCTCGACAACCTCGGCCCATTTGCGCTGCAGCTCTCCGGCATCCTCGACCGCGGGCGTCTCGGCAGTACCGGCGGCGGCAACCTGGGCGGCATTGTTGGACTGGGGCTTAGGTGCCGGAGCGGTGGCAGGCGCGGGAGCCGCAACGGGCTGAGGCGTCGGAGTCGGCGCAGGCTGAGGTGCAGGCGCTGCAGGCTTGGAAGCTGACACGGACGCAGAACGGGACGCAGGCTGGGCAGCCGGAACAGCAGCACCACGGTCCCAAGGCATACCGCCCTGGCGCGCGGACGTAGCAGCGGGGGCAGCGGATGCCGCCGGAGCGGCAGCACGAGCGCCCGAAATTAGCGTCGGCTGTTGGGCAGCAGCGGGTACGGATGCTGCAGGCGCGGCGGCCTGAGCAGCAGCCACGCTCGCCGGCACGGCGCCGTTGGCAACCATGGCCTCCAAGCGGGCCACGCGCTCGGCCAATGCCTCAATCGTTAAATCGGCCTCGGGACGTGCCAGGCGCGTGCAGGCGATCTCGAGCACCAGGCGCACGTCGCTCGCGCCCCTCATCTCCAGTGCGGCATCGTCGAGCACCGTCAGCACACGGGCCAGGCGGTCGGCAGGATGCTCGCCAAAGGCAGCGGCCTCGGCAGCAAGCGCCTCGGCCTGCTCGGAGCCGCCCTCAAACAGCTCGGCACGGGCACCGGCAACGCAGGCAACGTACACGTCACGCACATGCGCCACCAGGTCGCGCGTCAGCTCCAGCAGGTCGTTTCCTTCCTCGACCTGCGCACGGATCAGTCCATAGAGCTCGGCAACATCGCGATCGGCAATGGCGCGGGAAAACTCGCCCAGAATCTGGTCCGAAACCTCGCCTAAAAGCGAGCGGGCGTCGTCCGCATGCACAGAACCGTTGCCAAAGACGCTCAGCTGCTCCAGCGTGGACAACGCGTCGCGCATACCGCCCTTGGCATGGCGCGCCACGATAGCCAGCGCCTCATCGTCGTAATCGAAGCCCTCCTGCTCGCACACGTATGCCAGGCGACGCTCGATATCCTCGTTGCCGATGCGATGGAAATCGAAACGCTGGCAGCGCGAGAGGATGGTCTCCAGAATCTTTTGCGGGTCGGTGGTGCACAGCACAAAGATCACGTGTGCCGGCGGCTCCTCGAGCGTCTTGAGCAGCGCGTTGAACGCCGCCGTCGTGAGCATGTGGACCTCGTCGATGATATAGATCTTGTACTTGCCGCGCACCGGGGCAAAGTTGACGGAGTTGATGATTTCCTCGCGCACATTGTCCACGCCCGTGCGGGAGGCGGCATCGAGCTCGTAGACATCGGGGTGGTTACCCTCGGCAATGAGCTCGCACTCCTCGCAAGTACCGTCGGGCATGCAGCCGCTTGCACCCTCGGCGCGCGCCGCCTCGGCATTGCGGCACAGCAGCGCCTTGGCCAGAATGCGCGCCATGGTGGTCTTGCCCGTGCCGCGCGGTCCGCAGAACAGGTAGGCGTGGGACAGGCGCCCCTCGGTGATGGCGTGCTCGAGCGTCGAGACGATATGCTGCTGGCCCACCACGGAGTCAAAGGTGAGCGGGCGATACTTTCGGTACAACGATTCCATGGGTGCTCCCCCGGGTATACTGAGTCTTGTTGCCGCGGCGGCCATGCGGTCGCACGGCATACTGCATTCCATAATAACCCGTACGGCGAGCCCGCCGCGATAGGAGTCCAAAGAGCATGGCAGACGCAGAGAGCAACCTCGTTCCCTCCGAAGCAGCCGACCAGGTCGAGGTCGCGCTCGAGGAGCAGGCCGCAGCCGACGACGGCATCCTGTACCTCAACGAGTACCAATACGAAAACGACCTCGTCACCGACTTCGCCCGCCTGGTCGCCTCGCCCAGGCGTCGCGGCTCGCTGTATGTCGCCGCGGCAATTGCCGCGCTCATCGGCATCGGCATGCTGGTGGCCGGCGGCAACTGGATCAAGTTTGGCGTCGTCTTGATCGTATTCGGCGCCTTTTTGGCCTGGTGGAGCAAAAACCTGCACCACACCCTCGCCCGCGACTTTATCGACGCCGTTGAGGCCGACGAGTCCATGGGTGGCCGCTATCGCCGCGTCGCCGCCAACGAGGACGGCCTGATGGTTTGGGGCACGAGCGGCAAGTCGCAGTTCTTCCCGTTTGAAAAGCTCGACCACGTGCTCGACGGCGAGCGCATCTTTGTGGCCATGTTCGCCGACCAGGGCGTGACGATCCCTAAGGACACCTTTGTCCGCGGCGATGCCGAGCAGTTCGGTCCCTTCCTTAAGACGCGCATCAACAAAAAACTCCGCATCGAGACCAAACGCAAGAAGATGAAGGCAGAAAAGGCCGCTGCCGAAGCAAAACAGGGCGACAAGCCCCAGGAGACCAAGGGCAAGCAGCGCAAGCAGAAGAAGAGCAAGAAGAAGCGGTAGGCCGGCCGACACCGAAGGCGCCTCGTCCCGCGCCCGATTCCGGGCCGGGGCGCCTGGAATCGGGCACGCGTACCGCCAATGGACCCGTTTTGCCTTGCTCTCGAGCTATTTCACTTCAAACCTTAAGAGCCTCCGCTCCGGCAGATCGGTCATCTTCATCGTGTAAGTCCCGGGAAATGCTTTCTCAAAACGGACGGTCTCGTAACCTTCGAAATAGTCGTTGGTGTTCTGCATCATAAATGGGACGAGCAACTCGTTTTCTGCCCCAACCTCCACGGCAAACGCAGCAGAGCCGCCAAGGACCGGCATGGCTTGCGTTATCAGATCGGTATTGACTACAAAATCATAGTTTGGCGCAGACTCCGGAACCAGATGCCAAACATACGCTTTGATTCCACCGTCGATATTATCCCTATTTCTGACACGCATCTTTACGGCGATAACGCACGTGATGTCGGCATCCTTCAGTCTCGTTTTCGTATCCACGGTGCCATATTTTGAATAATCGTCATGTGCTCGTTTGAGATACTCGCGCGGCGTGAGCAACTCTGCCCCGTCTATGCAAAACGAATACCCATCAGTCACCACATCCTTCGACCCCAGAAACGCTCCATCCATCGAGAGCCATTCGCCCTCCGCGTAATATTTCTCAGGAATGACCGTCCGGTTCCCGTTAACGACGCTCACCCTCATGCCCGCAAGGCCGGTAGCAGCACAGCAAAAAAGCGCGAGCGCCGATCTTCTCGTCCACAGGGTCTTCTTCATCGCGCTCACGACCTTTCCCGAACTTTCACAACGGCACCGTCGCGCATGCAGTAAACCCGATCGGCCAGTTCCTCGAGCACCTCTCCGTCATGGCTGGACAGAAGGACCTCACGACCCGTTGATGCCGCCATCGCCACAACGCGCTTGAGCATTTCAACGCCCGCTTCGTCGAGGGCATTCGTTGGCTCATCGAGAACAAGCAGCTTCGGCTTCTCCATAATTGCCGCAGCTATCCCCAGACGCTGCTTCATCCCAAGCGAGTATGCTCGGAACTTCTTTTTTTCGTCTGCATCGAGCCCCACGAGCCGCAGGGCAGAGCGAATGTCCTCGGGGGTGGCAACGCCCTTGATCTGAGCGATGAGCTTCAGATTGTCGTAGCCAGACAGATATCCCAAAAAGGAAGGCGCCTCGATCAACATCCCCAGACTCGGCGGGAACGAGATGTCCGCCCCAAGCCTTTGGCCATCGATAGAGATTTCGCCTTCGGTAGGCTTGATCAACCCGCAAACCGCTCGCATGAGCATGGTCTTACCCGAACCGTTTATCCCCTGAAGCCCGACCACAGTCCCAGGGTCAACCTCGATGGACACGTTGCGCAGGACATCGTTTTTACCCATGCGCTTCGATACGCCCCTTACGATCACACTCATATCTTGTCCCCCTTTTCTATAAGGTCGGCCCTTCGAAACCACAGTCCACCCAACGATAGGCATAACGACATAAGCCCAATTGATGACAAGACACTCGAGCCCGCCGCGATTCCCTCTTTGACAATTCCACCCCAGCGCAACAGCATCAAGGCGTTACCCAATAGCGCCCAATGTCGTGCATATGCCGAGCAGATCAGGTAGCTCATTAAAACCACAAACGAGACTGACGACCCAAGCACAAACCCAACCGCTGCCTGCGCAAACGCAAGCGCCTCAAAAGCAAATAAGAGACCTATGAAAAACGGCAGCGCATCTGCCTCGGCAGCTTTGAGAAACCACGGCGCCAAATTAGCCAGTTGAAGCGACTCACCATGAATGACCGCGCTGAACGAGGAGCTCACCACCAAGCTCCAAATCACAACAGAGCAAACCACCACGAGCAGTGAAAATGCCGTTACTGCCGCCACCAAGATAAAACGCGAGACCCACCAAAGGGTTCTTGCCCGGCATCGAACAAGCGCTTGCAAACCAAACCCGTGCAACGATTCGGTCGGATAGTCGAGTGTTGTATAGAGAATAAGCAGAATGAGAAATAGCCATCCTAGCGGAGGCACAAACATGACCCCGGGCCTAGGCTCAAACGGAGCAGATCCGGCAAACACGAGCGCAAGATTATCCGCAAACCCCAAGGTATCCGTTCTAACCCCATACACAGAAGACAATCCGTAGGCGTACACCAAGTTCGCAACGGTCACTGCCGCAATTGCAATAAAAGTGATGATGTTCTTCTTCAAAACGGTCCTCAGGTCCGCGGCGACCAGCCTAAACAGCATCAGACCACCTCGCGTCTTTTCCACGCCCCAGAAAAAGCCAACGAAGCAAGGGTCAATAATATGATTTCCGCAAAACCGGCTCGAATGTCTGGCCAGTTATTCAGCGATTCCGACCTGATGCTGTTGAGGATATTGCAGTTAAACCCCACACAAGCCATTACGCCGAAGATCCAGCCATTTGCAAAATGCCACGCAACCATTAGCAGATACGGGACAATTATCGCTTTGATTCTGCTACGAAACAAAATTGAGAAGCCAGTTACAGCCATGGATAAAGTCCCGAGCGTGACAGCATCGAACAGCGTGTATGCGAGCACATATGACAAAGGATGCGAATAAAATAGACCGGAGAAGTAGCTATGCAGGTAAAGTCCTACGTAAGTCGACTCATCGACCCGAGGAAGATACGCAGGAAAAAGCATCGAGACGATCAGGAAATTGACGAGCAGAGGAATGGCAGTCACTGTAAACGCGGAGAGGAAAGCAGACAGCATCTTTACGTTCACGTACGCCTTTCTGGAAACGCGCGTGCATATCTGCATGTCATAACCACTCAAACGCTCAAAGAGACACGACCAAGATCCAGCCAACATTGCAAGCAGGGGCAGTGCATAGAAAAACACCGACGCAGACAGTGGCGCGTTCGCGCTCACAACAATCCAGTTACCGAAGCTGCTTTCACGTGTTTGACCGAGATAATTTTCGGCTTGCACGCCAACGCCGTAACCAAAAGAAAGAAGGTTGTGACGCTCTTTTTCCAAATTTGCCCACGGCTCCAGCGCGGCAGCTATTGCAACTGCGACCGCAATCAAGAGAGCAAGGATAAAAGCTGGACGTCTAATCGTTTTCGACAGTTCGTATCTTGCGAGCTTTTGGTTCATACGTCCTCCTCCCCCTTCCGACCCAGAAAGCCGGAAGGGAGCCATTTCAAACAACTATGTGGGAAGCTTGTGGAAATGCCCGACGCAGTCGGGGCTCCATACACCAATAACAGTGCCGTAGCCAGACTCCGCCCATGCAGTCAGTCGCGCCGCAGATCGCCCGTTCTCACGGACGAGGTTATACATTTCCCACTGTCCCTTGTGATTCGAACGATACGTTCCCTGAGTACAATTCATGCTGCCGCTACCGCTTGTGTTATACGCACCGTCTGTATATAACCGAAGCGGATTTCCCGTATGGCCCTGGATATCCAGATAGAGCGATGAGGAATCATCCTTTTGACGGTAGCCAGTTGCACTCGTCCCGGCACATTGAAAACTAAATGCCTTATCGGCATTGTTCGTACAGGTCGTAATTCCCGTATCGGCGTTTTGAGTAATGCTGGAAACCTGAGAGGTGTCAAACTCCTCTTGTGCAAACGATGCAGCGGGAACCCCTAGGGACAGACCAGCTGCAATCACCAAGCCGACTCCGATTAGAGCAATAGCGCTCCTTGGCTTAATCATGGCCTTCTCCAATCAAAAGCGGTTAACAATGCGTCGACGCACGGCAACCTTCGCATGAATAGAGAAAAATGTCTGTAAACACCCGCTATTGAGTTGATTGCTCAGGCGTTTACACGTTATTTACCTGCGATAACAATAAAATTAGCTCCGCCTTATTCTTGATCTTCAACTGGCGGTAAGATGCAGACCGCAGCGCTTGCACCGTAGATGCAGCGTAACCGACATCCTCCGCAATGGCCTTTGTCGTTGCCCCCTCTGCCGTCATCAGCAAAATTTGCGACTGAACATCAGAAAGGGAGCGCGACGTAAGCAGGGCCAGCTGGCGCACGCGGGCCGTTTCGGTGGACCCGTTCGCCCGGTACTCCAAGACGGCCTTCTCGTCCTCAACCGAGCGGGCGAGCGCGATGTGCGTAACGAACATGGGCACAGACCAGCAAACAATCACCGTTGCCACGACGACATTGACAGCCGAACTTTGCCCCAACAACGACGCGAGGAACAACGGCTCGAAAACCGTCAGATCCTGCACCATATTGAGCAAGACAGCCCAAACAGGAGCCGTCGCCCCGAAGCAAAGCATCCATATCCCAAGTATTTTGCGCTGCGGACAGCTTCGCATCACTATATATGTGAGCAGCACCCCCGTCAGCACCGCAAGTCCATGGATTCGCCCCCTAGCGACCGCATAGATTAAGGCAACCATGCCCATTGACACCAACGGCACGATAGCCCGAGCATGGGCATGCACCTTAAACGGACGCAGCCCAACAGCGAGCGAAGCCGTAGACGCCACGCCGCAAAACAGGACCGGCACAGCCATCAACGGAACGCGTATGCACATCAATGCCGCGATATAGATAAAAGACCATTCCACAGCAGATAGCACCGCCCATACGTACGGGCTTCCGAGCCAAATCGCTTCACCCGCTCTATCCAGCGCAGCGCCACGATTCGCTTTTCCACCCGCGTAGCGTAGCGACAGAAGCAGTCCGAGACCCAATGCGTAGCTTAAGAGGGAAAAGGCGACAGCCCGCGAAACACCGGACCCCCAATCGCTATCCGCCATTACCAAGGGCCCCGCCGCAAGGAGGATAAAGAATAATGTGAGCAGGTATCGAAACAGCCGGCGCGTTCGAGCTGATGCCACTATATCGTCAGCATGCCGCTGCGGTAGCTCATGCCCTACAGTATCGCCCTCACCCGCAAACAGCGCCACGAGCTCGCGTGAGCCCGCAACCGACGCCTTCCCGTATGCTCGGTGAAGCGTTGTTCTCACCGTCGATGGCTTCGTATCCGTCTCCTTGGCAATTTCCGCCGGCGTTTTCCCTTTGAGCAGCAGTCGAACAAACTGCTCTTCTCTAGGCGACAGGGCAGGGGAAAACACCCCCGCATCGAATGTGTCGGACGCACAGGCGATATCCGAATTGTTGTCCCGTTTCCCCCTTAGCAACATGCATACGAAGGCAGCAGCGATAACGGACCCCATCGCCAGCAATGCAATGACCACGGCATCGCTTGCGAAGTATGCCGCCTCAACAGCCGGAATAAGACCAATAGGAACTGCTACGAGCACAGAACAGGCAAACACGTCGCGCCGCCCATGGCCAAAGGCACGAGGGCGGCAAAACGGCGGGGCCACAGTCAATGCGAGATAGACCAACGGAATTAAAAGCGCAAGGCCAATTGACGCGGCCGTTACAGGGGGCATCCCCCATGGCTCGGGAACGACTCTCCATGAAACTCGACAGCAAAACAGCAGGCAAGACATGACGGCTATTGTTTCTGTAAAAATCGCGTCCTGCGGGTGACGAGTTTCCCTTTCGTCAGTCCGTGTCGACCTCTGCGTCAAAGGAGAGTCCGCCGTGCCCCAAATAACATATGAGAGAAGCAGCGATCCAACAAAGCACGAGACACACGAAACGCCATGTAACAACCAAATCGGTGCAAACACGATTGGAATAGAGTCTCCGCGAGCATAGAAAGCCAGGTCGGCCCATTCGGGAACCGTTGCAATAACACCAAGGAAAACACCGATGGCACCGAGATGCCTCGGCCTTCTCATTCCCCCCTTGCATAGCGCAGCACCATGAACAAACGCCGCGAGGCATGCGCCCAGGATAACGAGCCAGGTCATTGCACCTGACGCTAGGCCGATTGAAGATGAAAACCGGTGATAAGGGGTGACCGCCATTACGACAAGCGCAATGGCGCAGGCAAATGTAGCAGAACGGCGGGAAAAGAGCATACGGCCTCCATAGCGTGTCATTATATCGCTCGAGCCGCTCGTTTATCTCTGTTCTCACACCAGCCAGCATCAATGATTCAGGCGAACTCCAATCCGCGCCAGATCACGGTCCGGCTTTTGTTCGCAGTCCCCACATCAAAGCGGGATGCGGTTTCCTTTTGGACGCCGGTTCGGAAAGCGCATCCCGTTCCAGGGCAATATTCTGGGATGCAGTTTCCGCAGCCCACCCCATTTGGAAAGCGCATCCCATAATTTGGCTGAAAACTGAGATGCGCTTTCCAAACGAGCCGAAACGGGCCGAATCGATCGGACCACCTCATCCCCGTTTCCTCGCCATCTGCCCGAGCGTGCTACACTAGCAGCATTTATGCCACCGCGAACGGCTCGGCTCCGCGCCCGCCACTCGCAAACGAACTTTAAATGCACGAGGGTTGGCCATGCCGCTTTTCTCGCAACATACCGCCCGGTTCTCGCCGGACGTTCCTTTGGAGGGCACCAGCTCTCGCGAGCTGCTCAAGCGGTACCAGCCGCTCGAGACACTTGCGACCGGCGGTTTTGGCTCCATCGAGATTTGCCGCGACACGCACCTGCGCCGCCGCGTCGCCATTAAGCGCATCCCCCTTATCAACGGTGCCGGCATGCCCGCCAGCGACATCATGGATGTCCTGCGCGAGGCGCACACTGCCGCCATGCTTCAACATCCCAATATCGTGCAGGTCATCGACTTTACGCATGACACAGCCTATGCCTACCTGGTTATGGAATATGTCGATGGCATGTCGCTGGCCGAGTTTTTGCATCGCGTGGACGGCCACTCACTTACCTTTGACGAGGCCGCGGCCATTGCCGATGCCCTGGGCCAGGCGCTCACCTTCGCCCACAGTAATGGCGTACTCCACCTGGACATTAAGCCCGCCAACGTGCTCATCGACCACTCGGGCAATGTAAAGCTCACCGACTTTGGCATGGCGCGACTGTCGTCCGCCGGTGGCTTTGGCGGCTCGCGCGGCGGCACCATCGGCTACATGCCGCCCGAGCAGCTCGATATCGAGACCGGCACGGTCGACGAACGCGCCGATGTCTTTGCCCTTGCCTGCGTTATCTATGAGGGCTTGTGCGGCAGCGCTCCCTTTATGGCGGCCACGCCCGCCGACTCGCTCGACCGCATCATCGGCGGCGCCACCTATCCCAGCGAGCTGATACCACACTTTCCCCCGGGAGCCGAGGCCGCGCTCATGAGCGCGCTCTCCCCCATGCCGCAGGACCGCCCCAACAGCATCGAGGCATTTTGCGACCAACTCCTTGCCGGTCTGGGCAGCGTGCGCGAGGGCCGTCGCAGTCTGGAGCAAATGGTTGGCGAGCTTTCGGATGACGAGCAGGAGCTCGACGATATCGAGCCGTCGTACTACGAGGACGACGCCATCGAGGTCGACCCCGCGCTCGGCTGGGCGGGCACGCGCTGGAGCCATGCGCGCGACTACACCATGCACGCTATCTCGGCGCTAACGTGCGGCACCTTTAGCTTTTTGCTGATGCAAACGGCCGGGGTCGCGGCGCTTCCCGGCCTGGTCATTGCGGCTATCGCGATCGGAGCGGCGGCTGGCCTGGCCCCCCAGATTGGCTCGGCCATCTCGGCTGTGGGCTTTTTGGTGCTCATGACCAACGCCACCATGCAGGCGCAGGGCATCCTGTCGATGTTGCCCGTCGCGGTGATCTTTGCCGCTGCCATGTCCGGTTGGTGGATCGCCTGGGGTCGCACCGAGGCTGCCGCGAGCGCCGCGCTCACCTGTGCACTCGCGCTTGGCTGTCTGACTGGCAATACCTTCCTGGCAGCTGGGGTCGCCGCCGGCGTCGCGTCATTTTGGCTCGGCCCGGCAAGCGCCGCCGCGGCAACGGGCATGGGCGTGCTTTTTGCCCGTCTGGCCACGGTCGCGCTTTCAGCCGGAGGCGTGCTGGGGCTCGGTAACGTTGCCGCAGCGCTGGAAGACCCGCTCCTTTGGGCTGCCTTTGTGCTGGTCGCGACAACTGCCGCAGCGTCATCTGCGCTGCTCAATGCCCATGCCAAGCGTGCCGACCAGGGCTCAAACCTTGCCGCAATCGCCGCTATCGCCGTCACCGGCATCGGCTGCGCAGCGGCATCCTGTCTTGCACACCATATGGAAATTGCCAGCCTTGCAGCCGCGGTCGCCGCCAAGGCGGCGGTTGCGGGAACCCTATCCTCTATAATCGTTGGGATATGCCTATATTTGCTCGGATACCAAAGAACCTATACGGAGAGTGATCTTTCGTGAACTTCCTGAACATCTTCGAGGACCACGTGGCCGGCATCTTCGGTGCCACCCGTGCCCCGTTCTCCTTTAAGAAGCTTGCCAAGCAGGCCGCTCGCGACATGGAGGATCAGACTCTGGTGATCAACGGCGTCAACACGGCGCCGGCACTCTATACCATCCTGATCGCCGCCGACGACGATCCCATGCTCGCCCCGTTCTACCCCGAGCTTTCGCGCGAGGTCCGCGAGTTTGTGAAAGCGCAGGCCGAAAAGCGCCGCTATGTCTTTGTCGGCGAGCCCCTCGTGCGCTTTATGATCGATCCGCAGCTGCGCGCCGGCAAGTTCTCGGTCTTTGCCGAGAACGTCGATGCCCCCACGCTCGGCCGCCTGTACGAAGAAGAGCGCGCCTATCAAAACGGCCTGGGCCAGAACAACTCCGCGGCAAGCCGTGCCGCCAGCGCCCCGCGCGCCGGCCAGCAGCAGTTTGCTGCCCCGCAGCAGCAGCGCCCCGCTGCCATGCCCCAGCAGCAGCCGACGCCTCGCGCCGCCGCTCCCGACCCGCTTGCCGTGGCAGACCCCTTCGCGCCTAGCGTCCCCGACCCCGCCGCAGCACCCATCCCGGTGCCGCAGACCGTCTCGCGCGACGCGCTTGCCGGCATGGGCGGAGCCGCCGCGACCGGTGCCGCCGTGGGCCTAGGCGCCGCAGCCGGCATCGCCTCCAACATGGCGAGCACTCGCGCCCCGCAGCGCCCGCTCGCCCAGCTCGTCGACGTCGTGAGCGGCGAGAGCCATAGCATCACCTCCGCACAGGTGACTATCGGTCGCGAGCGCTCGGTTTCCGATATTGCCCTGCGCGACCCCAACGTGTCGCGCCGCCACGCCCAGCTCACCTTTACGGGCTCGGATTGGTCGATCGAGGACCTCAATTCCACCAACGGCACGCTCGTCAACAACCGCCGCATTACGCGCTGCCCGCTGCGCAACGGCGATCTGCTGACGTTTGGCCTGAGCACCTTTGAATTTAGGGGATAGTCGCTTATGAACATCGATATCGTCCTTTTTGCAGGCCGCATCGTCCTGGTCGCCCTGCTCTATATCTTCCTGTTCGCCGTCATGAAGACCGGCGTGGGACTTGTGCGCGGACAGCGCCGCGACTCGGCTATCTGGACGATCGATGTGGACAAGGGCCCGCGCGGCATCCGTGGCATCCACGTAGACATGCTCGGCCCCGTCATCGTCGGTCGCTCGCCATCTTCGGACATCTGCATCAACGAACCGTTCGTCTCGGCCTCGCATGCGCGCTTTTCGCTGCAGGGCCCGGCGCTCATCATCGAGGACCTCAACTCGCTTAACGGCACGCTCGTCAACGGCCGCCAGCTCGTGGAGCCCGCGACGCTGCGCGAGGGCGACGAAGTCCAGATTGGCGATGTGGTCATGAAGGTGAACCGTCGATGATCGACGAGGAGAACAAGTCCGCAACTATGACCGAGGCACCGGCCGCCGCCACAGCTGCGCCGGCCCACGCCGCTCCGGCGGGCTCCGCACCCGTGGAGCCCGAGGACACCGTGTTCTCCCTGCCTCTTTCGCATGTAACGCATGATATTTCGGATCTCGCCGATAACGAGGACGAAGAGGATGCCGTAGCGGCGCCCATCGGCGCACATGCTGCGGAACAGCCCACAGCGCCCGAAGCAACCCCGGCGCCGGCTCACTTTGCAGAGCCCGTCGCCGCGGCAATTAACGAGAGCGCTGCGGTGTTTGCGGCACCCGAGCCCGCCGCGCCGGCGTTTCCCATAGCCCCGGCATCCGAGGTTGCGCCCGCGTCTACGCCGGCGCCCGAGCCTATAGACGTCAGCCCGCAAGACGACGAGTCGACCGCCCGCGTGTCCGAGGAGCCCGACTCCCCGGACACCGGCGATTCCGAATCAAACGCCGAGACCGACACCGTCTCTCCCGGTGACACAGCCGAAATCGACGTTGCCGCCGTTGAGGCCAAGCTCAAAGACCCCGGCTCGACCATGAGCTTTGAGCCGCTGACCGACGAGCGCATCGAGACCGACTCGACCTACGACGCCGGCACCACCACGCAGCTTATGTGGGGCGCCCGCTCCGACGTCGGATGTGTACGCCCGCATAATGAGGACTCCTATCTGGTGCAGTCGCCGCTCTTTTGCGTGTGCGACGGCATGGGAGGACACGCCGCCGGCGAGGTGGCATCCTCCATCGCCGTCGAGACCGTCGCCAAGACGGCGCCGCAGTCCGCCGACGCCGCGCGCCTGGCCGCAGCCGTCGAGGCCGCCAACGCCGCCGTGATCGAGGCCGCCCTCAACGGCCTGGGCAAACCCGGCATGGGATGCACGGCCACCTGCGCCTACATCGAAAACGACACGCTCGCCATCGCCCACGTGGGTGACTCTCGCGCCTACCTGCTCCACGAGGGCACGCTCATCCGCGTGACCCGCGACCACTCCTACGTGGAGGAGCTCGTGGACGCCGGCGAGATTACGGCAGACGAGGCTCGCGTCCACCCAAACCGCTCGGTCATCACCCGTGCGCTGGGCTCGGACCCCGCCATGTATGCCGACCACTTCACTCTGCATATCGAGGAAGGCGACCGCCTGATCCTGTGCTCCGACGGCCTTTCGAGCATGATTCCCGATAGCGATATCGAGAACATCGCCACGCAGTCCTCAACCGCGCAAATCTGCGTCGACAACCTAGTGGACGCGGCGCTTGCCGCCGGCGGCCACGACAACGTGACCGTAGTAGTCGTTGACCTGGTTGACGATGGCGTTATGCGCGAGGCGCAGCGCGTGCGTCGCCGCAACATTACTATCGCCGCCATTCTGGCCCTCGTCTTTGTGCTGGCAGCTGGCATCTGGGCCTACACGGGTGTCACCGGCTCGTACTACCTGGGTACCTACCAGGGCAATGTCGCCGTCTGGCGCGGCCTGCCCGGCAAGCCGCTCGGACTCAAGCTCCACTGGCTCGAAAGCGAAACCAGCATCAAGCTATCCGACCTGCCCGAAGACACGCAAAACCGCCTCAAGGCGGGCATTCCGCAAACAAGTGTTGACGATGCGCAGGACACGATATCCAAGTACCGCCACCAGATCGACGAGGAGCAGACCCGCCAGGTGATTGACGCGCAGACGATTCGCGACAACACCAATCAGGGATCGACCTCCGAATCAGATTCCGAGAAAACCGCCGAACAGTCCGCCGAGGCCGAAGCCTCCGATAAGAATTAGAAAGGGAGTGCCGCTTATGAGTCGCCGCAACACCGAGCTGCTCTTGCTCATCGCCTCGGCGTTCCCCGTCATCCTGCTGTATGCGATGTACGTGCTCACCGCGGGCGCTGCCATCTCCTTTGAGACGCTCGCCGTACCGATCGGCCTCTTTGCCGCCTTTGCCGCGGCCCACATTGCCGTGCGCATCTTGGCGCCCGGCGCCGACCCTGCCATCCTACCCATCGTATTTATACTTTCGGGCATCGGCATCACGTTCGTGACACGCCTCGCCCCCGCTCTCGCCATCTCACAGCTCATCATCCTGTTTGTCTCGGTGGCGCTCATGGTGGGAACGCTTGCACTGGTCAAAAACCTCGACGTGGTCATGCGCTACAAGTACACCTTTGGCATCATCGGCATCATCCTGCTGATGCTGCCTATCTTTATCGGCACCACGATCTCGGGCTCCAAGCTGTGGATTCGCATCGCGGGCTTTACCATCCAGCCCGGCGAGTTCGCCAAGGTCTTTATCGTGCTGTTCCTGGCCGGGTACCTGGCCGAGAACCGCGAGTTGCTCTCCATCTCCAACCGCAAGATCCTGGGCTTTAAGATCCCTCGCCTGCGACTGCTGCTGCCGCTGTTTGCCGTGTGGGGTGTGTGCCTGCTCGTCGTCGTCTTCGAACGCGATCTGGGTTCGGCCGTGCTGTTCTACACCATCTTCTTGCTGATGCTCTACGTTGCCACGGGGCGCTTTTCGTATGTCGTTATCGGCCTTGCGCTCTTAGCCGTCGGAGCCGTGGGCGCCTACAAGTTCCTATCGCACGTTCAGGTGCGTTTCCAGGTTTGGGTCGATCCGTTTAAGGACGCCCAGGGCCAGGGCTACCAGATCGTCCAGTCGCTCTTCTCGCTTGCCGATGGCGGTCTGGTCGGTGTTGGCATCGGCAACGGCATGGCCAATAACATCCCCGTCGTCGAGTCCGACTTTATCTTCTCGGCCATCGGCGAGGAGATGGGCCTTTTGGGCGGCGGCGCCGTGCTCATCCTGTTTATGCTCTTTGCCGTGCGTGGCCTCACCACGGCTGCCCGCGCAAAGTCCGACCTTGCCGCCTTTAGCGCCACGGGCCTTACGGCCGCCATCAGCTTCCAGGCCTTCTTGATCGTTGGCGGCGTAACCCGCCTGATCCCGCTGACCGGCGTCACCCTGCCCTTTATGAGCCAGGGCGGCTCCTCGCTGCTGGCAAGCTTTATCATCGTCGCGCTCCTGCTGCGCGCCGGTGACGAGGCGACCGGACGCGAGGCCGAGCTTACCGGCACCGGCACCATGGCCGCCATCACCGATGATCAGGTCGCATCTGCCGCCGCCCCGACGGGCACGCGCTTTGCCATCTCGTCTTCCTACGGCAGTGGCAGCCATTCCGTCGGCTCGCGCATGCGCCGTCGCCTGCTCGACACGCCTGAATCCGGTGTGCTCGGCCGCGTTGCGCTCGCCAACCGTCTAACCCGTGCGGTACTCGCCTTTACGGCGCTGTTCGCCATCCTTATCGGCAACCTCACCTATGTCCAGGTCATCAAGGCCAAGGACTATCAGGACATGCCGACCAACAACCACACCATCGCCCGCTCCAAGTACATCCAGCGCGGTTCCATCATCACGTCCGACGGCGTGACGCTGGCCGAGTCGCTGCAGCAGGAGGACGGCACCTACGTACGCTCCTACCCCAACGGTAACCTGGCAGCGCACGTGGTTGGCTACGTGAGCCAGCAGTATGGCACCACCGCCATCGAGAGCGTCATGAACGACACGCTCACCGGCTCTAAGGATTACTCCAGCTGGAACAACGCCATCGCGTCGCTCGCGGGCCAGACCCAGCCGGGCAACACCGCCAAGCTCACCATCGACTCGCGTATCCAGACGGCGGCCGAGCAGGCACTCAAGGGCTTTAAGGGCGCTGTAGTGGTCATCGACCCGCGTACCGGCGCGGTGCTCGCATGTGCCAGCTCGCCCACCTACGACAACACCAACATCGATGCCCTGCTGCAGACGGGCGGCGGCGAGGACGGCTCCATGTACAATCGCGCCATGGACGCGCTGTACACGCCGGGCTCAACGTTTAAGGTCGTTACGCTTTCCGCGGCACTCGAGACCGGTACCGCCAGCCTTACCAGCACCTACCAGGCGCCCGGCTCCATGGACATCGGCAACGCACCGGTCACCAACTATGCCAACGAGAGCTACGGCACCATCAGCCTGCAGCAGGCCTTTGCCGTGTCCTCCAACGTCGTCTTTGGCCAGGTGGCAAACGAAGTTGGTGCAAACACGCTCGTGCAGTTTGCCAACGCCTTTGGCTACGGCCAAAAGCTCGGCCAGGACCTGACCTCCGCGGCCTCCATCATGGCCGACCCGTCGCTCATGACCGAGTGGGAGACCGCCTGGGCCGGCGCCGGCCAGCCTGTCGGCATGGACCACACGCCCGGCCCGCAGACCACCGTCATGCAAAACGCCGTGATTGCCGCCGCCATCGCTAACAGCGGCGTAGTCATGGACCCGTACTTTGTAGCCCAGGTACTCGCCCCGGACGGAACCGTGGTCAAGACCACGCAGTCCCGCTCGCTGGGTCAGGCCGTCAGCTCCGCCACGGCCGACCAGGTCAAGCAGGCCATGCTTGCCGTCGTCCAGTCCGGCACCGGCACCGATGCCCAAATCCCCGGCGTCAAGGTCGCCGGCAAGACTGGCTCGGCCGAGACCGGCGGCACCAACGTCAACTCGATGTTCGTTGGCTTTGCACCTTACGATTCACCCACGGTCGCTATCTCGGTGGCCTTAGAGGATTACGACAAGCATGACGTCGAGGCCGCCAAGATCGCCGGCATCGTCCTGACCGCGGCGCTTGCCGCACAGGGAGCGTGATGCCCATGATCGAATCGGACACCCGAGGCGCGCCGCGGCCGAAGAGTTAGCGGCAACGCGCCACACGGCCCCAGCGGCCACATCGTAGGTACTACACACATCGTTGAGCGAATAGTTATGTTAGGAGCAGGAATGGAACAGAGGGTCCTCGGGGGAAGATACCTCCTCAAGGATAAGGTGGGAACAGGCGGCATGGCGACCGTCTACCGTGCACAGGACCAGGTCCTCGACCGCACGGTAGCCGTCAAGATCATGCTGCCACAGTATGCCGGTGACGCAACCTTCGCCGCACGCTTTAAGCAGGAGGCACAGGCAGCAGCCGGTCTCTCCTCCCCCTATATCGTGGGCGTCTACGATTGGGGCAAGGACGGCGACACCTATTACATCGTCATGGAGTACCTGCGCGGCACTGACCTTAAGAGCGGCATCAAGAGCCACGGCGCCCTCGACCCCAAGAAGGTCGCCCAGATCGGCTCGCAGATCAGCTCTGCGCTTTCGGTCGCCCACAAGCACGAGATCATCCACCGCGACATTAAGCCGCAGAACATCATGGTGCTGCCCGACGGCAACATCAAGGTAATGGACTTTGGCATCGCACGCGCCAAGAACAGCCACCTCACGCAAGACAACAACGTGCTGGGAACCGCCCACTACGTCAGCCCCGAGCAGACCCGCGGTCAGGACCTCGGCCCCACCTCGGATATCTACTCGCTGGGCGTCGTGATGTACGAGTGCGCCACCGGCCGCGTGCCCTTTGACGGTGATGACGCCATCTCGGTCGCACTCAAGCAGGTCAACGAGCTGCCTATCCCGCCGAGCCAGATCAACTCCGGTGTCGACGCCGACCTTGAGCGCATCATCCTCAAGTGCATGGAGAAGGACCCGGCAAACCGCTTCCAGACCGCTGACGAGCTGCGTCAGGTGCTCAACAGCTACCTGTCGGGCCGTGCCGTCAACATCTCGGAGCCCACGCGTATCATCGGTGCCCCCGGTGAGCTGGGCGCCACCAAGACTCGCGAGCTTTCCGATCAGACGCGCGCCATGGTGCGTCCCGTCTCGGGCGTGAGCGGCCAGAATACCGCCCGTAGCTCGGTTTCGGGCTCCACCGGCTCCTACGAGGTCGAAAAGCCCAAATCCAACAAGAACAAGATCATCGCCGCCGTGGTGGCAGCCGTTGCCGTCATCGGCATCGTGGTGGCCTTTGCCACAGGACTCTTTGGCGGCGAGCAGGTCCCCGTGCCCGACGTGCTGGGCAAGGACCAGCAGACTGCCGTCGAGCTGATCAAGGAAGCCGGCCTCGAGGTCGGCACCATCGACCAAAGCTACAACGACGATGTCGACGAGGGCAAGGTCGCCGAGCAGACGCCCAACGGCCACACCAAGAAGGCCAAGGGCACCAAGGTGAACCTGGTAATCTCCAAGGGCCCCAAGCCCTCCGAGAAGGTTGAGGTTCCCCAGCTTGTCGGCCTGACCAAGGACCAGGCAGAAGCCGCGCTGGCAAGCGTTGGCCTGAAGGGCAACGCCTCCGAGGAGGCCAACGAGGCCGATGAGGGCCAGGTCTTTGATCAGGGCACCGAAGCCGGTAAGGAAGTCGCGAAGGGCACGACCATCTCGTACAAGGTCTCGAGCGGCCCGGATACCACGTCCGTCCCCGATCTGACCGACATGACCGAGGCCCAAGCGCGCAACGCCCTCGATATGGCAGGCTTTGGCGTCGACGTGAGCTACCAGGAGAACGACTCGGTTACCGAGGGCACCGTGATTAGCTGGAACCCCAGCGGCAAGCAGAAGCCTGGCGCCACGATTACCGTCGTCATTGCCAAGAAGTCCGGCAAAGCCAGCGTTCCGGGCAACCTGTACGGCAAGAGCATCTCCGCCACCGTTACCGCGCTCAACAACGCCGGGTTCTACAACATCGCATTCTGCGATCAGAACGGTAACCCCGTGAGCGGCAACGAAAACGCCACCGTTACGGGCGTCTCCCCCACCGGCAAGCAGTCTACCGACAGCACGATTACGCTGACGGTCGCACTTTCTGGCTCGGGTTCGGGTTCGGGCTCGGGCACGGGCGACGATTCCGGTACGGTCAACTAGTCGCCACCCCACCGCCCATTACGGCTCTCGCCGCAAACATATTCACTCACAGGCGCCCGCTTGCTCCCCCAGCAAGCGGGCGCTTCGTTTTTGACATGGCATGAACCAGAAGAGCCCGGCACCGTGGCGGTGTACCGGGCTCGATCAATCTCTGGTGCCCCCGGGCGAATTCAACCCCCCCCCGCGGGAAATTGGTGACGCGGGTGTCGACGGCTCGAACCCTGCCCTTAGACCAGAAGAGCCCGACACCGTGGTGGTACCGGGCTCGACAAATCTCTGGTGCCCCCGGGCGGATTCGAAAACTCCCCCCGCGGGGAAATGAGTGACGCGGGTGTCGACGGTCCGAATCCTGCCCTTAGACCAGAAGAGCCCGGCACCGTAGCGGTACCGGGCTCGATATTCCTCTGGTGCCCCCGGGCGGATTCGAACCGTCGACACCCGCTTTAGGAGATATGATTTAATGCTACCCCCTACTATTCATCAAGCATCATTGAACACCATATAACCGCAGATAAACATAGCAGTTTGTGTCTTTTACCTCCGGTAGCTGCGCCTACGCTTTTACAAACATATTACTAACAGCTTTAGCTAAACTGCACTCAATGAATTGTTGAAAACTATTCAAAGAAACGGAGTGCAAAGATGTCAGAACAGCCACTAATTAGCGGAAGAGGCACGTGTTGGAAAGACAAGAGATCACCTAACACCTATCGCTATTATTTTTCCCTTGGGGTCAAGGACCCTAAGACAGGGCGTTACAAACGATCCCCAACTTATACGGTTCGTTGCAAGACTAAAACAGAAGCTAAGGCTGCAATGCAGGCCAAGCTGGCTGAAATCAACTCCTCTGGCACGATCACTAAAACTAAAAAGCCCACTTTGCTTGCGTCCTACTGCTGGGCCTTTCATGAAAATAGGGACACCGAGCTTGCGCCAACGAGCTATGAAAGAGAAGCGTACGATTGCAGGCATATCGAAGACCTATTCGGCGCGTTTCAGACAATTGAGGGGCTAACTCCCGATCTAATCGAAGAAACATATGCCGAAGCTCGTCGTACGGGAAAATACAAACCATCTGAGCTTGTACGAATCAATGCGAAACTGCGCCAGATTCTGTCGAATGCAGTCGCAAAGAGAATAATTGACCGAAACCCCTGCGCTACCGTTCATGTTCGCAGACCACGCAACAAAAGAGAATCACTGACAATCGAGCAAGTAGCTACCCTATGCACACATCTTCAACACATTGAGCTCACCGCCGAAGCTGTTGGTACGCTAGTACTAGTGTATACGGGTATGCGAAAAGGCGAGATGCTGGGCCTCGAATGGCGCGATTGGGACCCTGCCAATAAAACCTTGAAAATTGACAGGCAGTACACCAACGATCATGAACTGAGGGCACCCAAGTCACAAGAAAGCCAACGCAAAATCCCCGTTGGAGAAACCCTGGCCGAACGTCTTCAATCATGGTCAGCCATACAAAAAGAGCTCCTGGCCTCTCTGGGGCTGTCCCAGACTGGCAGCACTCCCATCATTAGCGATATTGCTGTCGAGCAAGGGGTCCCCACTGCCTGTCACATGAAGAACTACATCTTCAACCATTGGTTTCGCGATTTCGCAGTTAGCTGCAATCTTGGAATCTATGAGCCGAATAATTCGACTGGCGGAAAACTATATAAGGGCATCTGCCCGCATCAGCTCAGGCATTGCGTAAGCACTTTTATGCTGGCGAACGGATCGGACGTTAGAAGCGTGCAAGGTATTCTTGGCCACGCGGACCCCAATATCACGCTCAAAACGTATACAAGCCTCGTTCAACAATCAGAAATAAAAGCAGTTAAAGGCTACGAAGACTTCATCAACGCCTATATACAGAGAAGCGAGAAATAGCATGTTTTTCATTCATCGTTTTATTCATAATATTACGGTACTATAATACCGTTTCCGCAGGTAGATGCTATATTTGATTGACAACTAATGAGTTTTAATACATGCTAAAGCTGTCAGATGGCTACGCATGTAGTCATAGAAACCGGCCCCCCAAGTGCTTATGAACCTGGTAAGTCTTACAAGCACAGGGAGGGCCCTCATTGAAAGGATAGCTCATCATGGCTACTCCAAAGATTAGCACTCAGGCGTCCACACCGACTTTCCCCACTGGTGCCGCTCAGTGCGATCGGTTGCTCCGCGTTAACGATATCCGCGAACTCACTGGCTGGAGCGAAAACACCGCACGCAAATTCATGCGCGAGTCCGGCAAGCTCATCCAAATCCATCGCTCGAATTACATGTTTGAAAGCTCGTTTTATGAGCTTTTCAAGCAGCTTGAAGGTCGTACCGCCCACCTTGACTAGGTGGTAAACATGAGCGAGCTACCGTCAATTTCCGACATATTCAACGATGATGTTACCGAGCAACGAAAGATTATAGAGAAAATGGATAAAGCTATTTTTATTTCAGTGCCCGAGTGGGCGTGCTGCGTCACCACCGTTGCCGCCGAGCGTCTCATCCTCGGCCTCGTATGGAAGTTTGGAAAACCTTCCAAAAACAAACGGCCCATGGGCTTTTGCGCAAGAAGCAAATGGATTGAGGATCACTACCACTTGAGCAAGAACACGATATCCCGAGCCTATACTTCTCTAAAGGATAAGGGGTATATTCAAAAAACTGGTGATGGCAGCTGGATGCTTAATTACGCTGCAATCTACCGCGCCGGGGTCGAAAACGCTTGGGAGCCCCCGAAATCTTAAGTCCACAGCCCGACTATCGACGTGGGCTTCTGTCAAACAACCGAGTTAAAAACCACTGAGCCAGAATCCGCTTCAATAGAAGAGGATTCTGGCTCAAATGATATCCGACCATTCACGCAGCATGTCTACCGCAATCTGGCAAGAATCGAGGACGGGGAAACCGTCATCGAGGTCGTGAAGGTCGGTAATCGCCAGGCGTCTACAAAAACATGCCGCGGATGTAAAATGAAGCAGGGTCGAACCGAAACAGTTCCCGGACAATTGGCGTCCGGCCAGACACTTCGATTCGACCCTTTCTCATACCTGCATCTAAAATACTCCCATAATCATTCTCGACATCTTTAACGCCATCACTCTCCCGCCACCAGCACGTCATAGGTGCTATTTTCAACGAATCGATATGACCGCCCATTCATGTTCTTTAAGGCACGTGATACCATGAAAACGTGCGGTATTTCTCCAATCGAAAACCTGCGTGAACGTATGACTTGAGACGCTTTTAGAACTCACCAAGCGCAGGACAAACACAACTCAACAGCGGCCGCGTATTTGTTCCCAGCCGTACGGCATGGCGGAGCCATGCCCATTGTTGATTGGAGTGCCGCACGATGACAGACAACCCGAACGACAGAAAAATCAGCGAGACGCCCGGCGTGAAGGACGTCCTCGATGAGGCCGCCGAGCAGATTGAAAAGGCTTGGCGAGAGAAGCTGCTGCGCGAGACCGCCGATCTCAAGACCGAGAACGCGCTGCTCAGGGCCCAGCTCGACAAATTCAACCGCAAGCTCGCCGAGGCGACGGATCGGAATGAAAAAATTGAGGCCGACTGCAATGAGCGGATTGCCTTTATAGAGGAGAAGTTCGAACTCGATACCGCGAGTCTCGAACTCGAGAACAACGAGCTCCACGCCGCGGGCGTCAGG
Organism: Collinsella sp. AF11-11; assembly: GCF_003465485.1. Lineage (NCBI taxonomy): Bacteria > Bacillati > Actinomycetota > Coriobacteriia > Coriobacteriales > Coriobacteriaceae > Collinsella > Collinsella sp. AF11-11. The sequence continues at coordinate 49,447 of NZ_QSAS01000005.1, forward strand.
CACCTTTCCCGTGCTAAGGGGCTCGGCAGGCAGGTCGCCCAGCTCCACGCCGAGGCTGAGGCCATGGCCGATGAGATCGAGCGACTGCGCGGCGAGCGTGACGCTGCGTTGAAAGCCCAGGCCGAGCTGAGCGATGCGCTACTGGCCCAGCGCGACCTGATGGCCGAAGTCGCCGCCCTCAAGGACCGCCTCGCCGCCTCCGAGCGGCGGGCGACCGTGGCCGAGGCCAAGGTCGAGGTCATGACCAAGATGAAGGGCGAGTAGCCCCGCGCTTCTCCTATCAGGCGGCTGATTTCTAGAGACCTCCTAGAACGCTTCTAGGAGGTCTCTAGAACCGGGCGCGGCATCTTCGATCGGCACGATGTCTCGGTAGATCAGGCGATGTCTATCGTCGCGCCATTCGTCGCCGTGATAATGTCCGAAGAACCAGGCTCGGTAGCCGAGCCGCCCGTCGAGCTCGCCCAGGAATCGTTGCAGCGGATCCCCGCGGTACTCACGTCCGCGTTCGCGACACAGCCCCTCAGCAAGGGCAGCCGGAGCCTCGTGAGTCACAACGTAGTCGACCTTCCAGCCCACGCGGTCGAGCGAGGAACGGCAGTGTTCCGTCTCTTTCTCGCTCGGCATCTCCTCAGGCCACCAGCTCCTCCCCTCCTTGCGATACTGCCTGTCGTTGCTCGCGGCGCCGCCCATGGCAAGGACTGTGAGCCCGTCGATATCGAACACCTCTCCGCGCATCAGGTGCAGCACGTGCGGTCGTGCCTCATGGACGAGCCCGCCGTTCCACTCCCGCACCGGCAGATTGGCCAAGGCGTGATGGTTCTCATGGTTTCCGTCGACGAAGCACGTAGTCCACGGTTTGGACTCGAACCAGTCGAGCCAATACCTCTCAGCATTCGAGCCGTCCCAGACAAAGCCGAAGTCGCCGGCCACGATCACCGCGTCATCGCGCGTCAGGGTCCGGCCCAGCGGCCAATTTTTGAATGCAAACCGGCTGGACCCGTACTCGGCCCTGCCGTGCACGTCGCCTGTCACATAGACCGTCATCAGTACGCACCCCACGGCAGGAGTTTGTCCCCGAGCCTCACGATCCGGTCATACAGCACCGTGTGCCGTTCGTCCGGATTGCCGTCTCGGTGAAAATGGCCGTAATACCAGCGCTTGTAGTCCAGGCGGTCCTCGAGCTCGTCGAGGAATCCGGTCAGCCGGTCCACATCGGGGCGTTCCCAGCCTGGGTCCGGGTAGAGCGTCGGCGAGAGCATGCGCGTGGCACAGGCATGGGTGATGACGCAGTCGACCTTCCAGCCGACCTCGTCGAGCTTTGCCCGCGCGGCATCGAATTCGCGCTCGTCCGGGAGCTCCTGAGGCCACCAGCTGGAATACGGAACGCGGTATTCCCTGTCCACGCTCGTGGCACCGCCCATGGTGAAGATTGTCGAGCCGTCGAGCTCGAAGACCTCGCCGCGCGTCAGGCGCCGAATGGGCGAGGTGTCCGACAGGCGCTGCGTCAGCCCGCCATGCCATAACTCCACGGGGCGCTCCTCCCAGTGATCGAAGCGCTCGTGGTTGCCGTCGACGAACAGTACCGTGTAGGGGCGCGACTCCAGCCAGGCGATGTCGGCGCATTCCTCGGCAGAGAAGTTCCACGGAAAGCCAAAGTCACCGGCAACGATGAGATAGTCGTCGCTGGTAAGACTGTCGCCAAGCTCCCAGTCGCGGAGCTTTTGCATGTCGAGCCCACCGTGGATGTCGCCTGTCACATAGACCGTCATCGGATCACCTCTTTCCGCTTGTACGCCGCCAGCTCGCGCTCGACCTGCCTGTCGCCGGTCTCGTTGACCCACCAGGGCCATTTCACCCGGCCGCACGGCTCGTCGACTCCGGCGAACCACTCCCTCAGCTCGTCGAGGCTCACCGGGGAGTGCCCGTTGGCATCGCAACCGACGTCGTAGCGCAGAAGGCCCTGCTTGCGGTTGAACTCGTTGTACGCGCCGCCGCTGCTGTGGATGTGCCCGTGGAGGTGCCACGATCCATGGCTCATGCCCTGCCAGTCGGCCATGGGGTAATGGCTCAGGACGATCTTCTGCCCGTCGATCTTGAGCACGCAGATCGGCGGCTCCACGGTGAAGGCGCCCGCGACCGCCGGCTGGGTCCAGTCCTTGTCGTGGTTTCCCGGGACGAGGTGGATGCGCCTGCAGGCGATCCGCTTGCGCAGCCCGTAGGCGTCCTGGGCGGTCATCTTGAATGAGAAATCCCCCAGGATGTAGAGTTCGTCGTCCACGGCAACCTTGCCGTTGATGTTGTCGACGATGGCGTCGTTCATCTGCCAAATCGTCTCCCACGGGCGGTCGGTGAACTTCAGCACGTTCTCATGCCCGAAGTGGGTGTCGCTGGTAAACCAGATCATATTTATGTCTCCTTCTGTCGCTAAAAAACGTTCTCCTTCGAGGTCAGGAGACGTTTTATGAGCGACATGAGGTGCATATCCCTCATGTTTCAAGCTCCAATCTGCCGGATTTGCCCAACTAAAAGTTTACGCCCACGCGCCCACGCGCGAACGGTCGATAATCAAGGCCCACGCGCGAACAGGATTTGATTTTTGAAATATGGACGAATTCCTCGTCAGGAGGGTAAAATGGTGCCGACGGCAGCCCAAGTTGTAGAGAGCTGGGCAGAGCCGTTGCTTAATGAAGTTGGGTCATCGTCTTAGCGACGGTGGCCTTTCTTTTTGGGCTTCGAGCCCTGCTTGAGTGCCTTGGAAAGGCCGACAAGGGCCGTGAGGAGCGAGACCATAGCGGTCAGGAGCTTCACGAGCTCGGTGAAATCGGTCATGGGCATCACCTCCCATCGAATGGAGGGCTCTGCCCGGCACGAGGGCTGCCGCCAGCAAGGACGATTCTATCAGAGCGGCTGACCCCCGCCGATCAATTCACGCTCCTCATCCTCACCGAATTGCGAGTATGGCAGAATCGGCACTGGATGGCAGCGCGCTAGGGCACCGACGATAGGCTTTCCAAAACTAGCGAGGCGCGTCGCCGCGATCGTAATCGCCTCGGTCGACCGCACGATCGACCTGCGGCGAGATGTCGCCGTTGCCACCATGGGCTCGTCCTGCGGCGCGAACGCGGTCATCGCCAGCATCGGGAACGGCGCCGGCGTAACGGTTGCGAATCTCCCTTGCGTAACCGCGCCGGGCAAGAAGCTCATCACGAACCGCCGGATCCTCGAGCAGATCTTCATCGCACTTCGGTGCGATGAACTTAGGAAAGAGATTGTAGGCGACGCCCTTGCTCGCCTTTGCCTGCTCGACCCACGCCGAATACGCCTTCTTAAGCCGTTGAATGTAAATCTCGCAACGCCTCTCATAAGGAAGGGCTCGCTCGGCCTCCAGCACGTTATTTTTGAAGGCCGCCTCAAGTTGCTTGACCGCAAACCTCCCGTCAAGACGAGTCAGGTTGAAAGTGCACTTCGGGTTGCCGGCCTCCTTGATATCGAGATCTGTCGCATAGACTCGATTGTTCTTGATGAAAATGTCTACGCCCCATGAGGCAAGTAACTTTTTAAACTGCTCCATATTCTTCGGATGACCTTCGTTGATTGCAAGATGGATCAACTCGCGCAGATTGTTTTTATAACTGCACTCTCCCCGCTCAACGATTTTCTTTTCAGTGTCGCGCGGCTGTCGGTCTCGAATCTTCGAGTTCTTCTTTCCCTTTTCGAGCTGAGCGAGATTCCAGGCCTCGTCCATTTCACGAACCCACGCAGCGCGTTCGTACTTTCCGCGACGCCCGCCCGTCTCGCAACGCTTACCCGTCAAAAGATCCGTGCGGTTAATCGCCATATGGACCGCGTAACGTTTTCCCGCCTTATCGCTTTCCTCATGCAAGGCGACAATCACTTGTTGATGCGGGTAGTGTTTCGCAAGCCATTGCTCCGCGTAGGCCATACATGCATCGGGGGTCATCTTGCCTCCGTTGCAGCTGCACTCCTCGGGAAGAAACGCAAGAACCTGATGAAGCATCGTTATGTTCTTCGCGCCGGCACGCGCGGGCCTGTCGTGATGAAACATCTTCCGCGTCATAGCCATCTCGGAAAACCAGTACTTTCGGTTCGCGAGGTTCCAGCCGCCGCGGGCCAAAGCGTGCTTGCCGTTAATGTACTCGCGCACATTCTTCGCGTAGCGCTCGGACGAAACACCTTTCTGCTTAACGACGGTCATCGAGCTCACCGCCATCGGTGAAATAGCGCTGTTCGAGCTCTTCGATGAAGAGAGTGACTTTACGGGCATTTTGGTAAACCTTTTCAAGCGTTCGGAAAACCGCCTTCTCGTTGTAGGCCGGAAGACCTTGCGCATTCACAAAATACATCAGCTGGTTGAGGTTCGTCCCCTCTCGATACAGCTCGTGATAGATTTTTGCGACCTGGCTCATATCGAAATCGATCATCTCGATTTTCCCGGCCAGCATCACGCGGCGGGCATACGCACTGACGGTCGTGCCGAGCGCATCCGCCTGCTTGCGAATCGCCTCGTGCTCGCCATCGGTGACTTTGACGTAAATAACCTCCGAGCGCTTTTCGTTCGAATCCTCTGAAACGGTTTGCAGCTTTTTGCTACGGCCACCGTTCTTATTTTTGGAAATGACTAGATCATCGAACGATTCATTCCAATGAATCAGTGCATAGCGAATGAATTCGGCTTTCGTCATGCCCGCCTTTTCTGCCAAAGCGGAAAGCGTTTCGTATTCTTCAGAAGTGAGTGTCGCCTTAACGGTGTGCGGACGTTTGCAACTCATCATTCATGCCCCCAGGAAAGCAGAGCGAATCGGTGAGGCCACCGATTCAAAACCGATATGAGATTGCTTTCCTTTTTAGGAGCGACTGACGTCGCGCCGATTTTTGAAGTGACGCCGTCGCTTCCCTTAGAGAAATGAAGGCGAACTTCATTTCTAACTTTATCGCCGTGTGAGGTGTTAAACAAGATGTGTTGGCAGATAAAGGGGCGAGTATGGCCCCATTTATCTAGCCCAACACCAATCTTGCAATCACCGGGACGGCGATTGGGCGAAGCGTAGCGTAGACACGAAATGAGAGGCCTCGTTTCGAGCGAAAGGCTTCGCGGTGTCGTAGTGTCAGCGAAGACCGTGAGCGGAAGCGAATTTTTAACGCGAAGGATGCTGAGTGTTAGAGATTCGCTGTAGCGAGAGCGGAGCGGTAATGCGAATGCGAGGGATGCAGAGTGTTTGCATTACCGCGCAGCGGACTCCGGGCGAGGGCTGGAACAAGTTGATGGAAGACCTTACCGATTTGCGGAAGGTTTTGCCCGAAGCATCCGGCACCGCCGGATTCTTTTGGAACGGCCTCTCGTTTGATTGCTTTCCTATCGTTTGCTCCCAGATTGGGCGTCTAAAAAAGGCGGCCGAACCGGCCGCCCACAAATAAATAAAAATTCACCGAACGGAAGAGGAGAGGAACATATGTCCATCATTCCCAGTGACCGGCAACATCGACGACCCAATGCTGCCCCGTAGCCTTCTGTTCATAATGTCCCTGGTCCTCAGAGGTAGTATACGAATCATTGATATATGCTCCATGGTCTTGACCTTGTTCCCACATTGCGTCACTATGAGCTGACCAAGCGGCTATAGAATCGAAAGATGCACCGCATGCACTACAAATGTAACGTTCATGACGCGTATATACCACATTCGGCACCCAGACCTGGCTGTAATCAGTCTCCCAGTGGCCCTGCTCGGCAACCCACTTCTTCTGGCTACCGCCGTTGGAAGAGGAATTGTTGCTGCCAGAGCCCTGCGAATTGCCGGAATTCTGCTTGGACTGGGAGGAATCGCCCTTGCTGTCCGACTTCGAGGAATCGGAAGACTTGTTATCCTCCTTCTTGGAGTCATCGGACTTCTGGTCCTTGTCGTCGGATTCTTTCTTCTCCTCGGACTTGGTTCCAGAGGTTTGCGTCGCCTTTTCTTCGCTTGGCTTCTTTTTGTCTTTATTCTTTACCGCTGTGGCGGCCCTTTCCGTAGAGCCGCTTCCTTGCTTTGCAACGCTGGCACATCCAAGTTGAGGTGCCGAAAGGCACACCAGAAGCGCAACGATAATAGCCTTTGTTCTCACACCGATCTCCCCGTCCATGAAACCGGGCGTTGGACACTAGCCGATATCCAACGCCCGACTCGCTTTTACATCTGCTCGCGGCGCTTCTTTTGATCGAGGAAGATGCCGGCTGCCACAAGGACGGTACCGCCGATGGCGAACGTCTCGCCGATGAGGCCCGTGCGGTCGCCGGTCTGGGCGAGGCTGCCGGGCTGGGCGGTCTCCGTGCCGGCGAGATGCTTCGGGCTGTATGCCACCTGTTGCTTTGCGGCCTCCTCTGCCTCCTGTCGTGCGATCTCATCGGAAAGCTCCTGCTCCGCCGCGATGCGGTCGGACTTCGCCTGCTCGTAGGCGGCGAGCGCCGCATCATAGCCGGGCTGGAGCTCGTCCACCGCGGCCTGCTTCTCGTCCAGGATGGCCTTGGCGGGCGCGACCTTGGCACGTGCCTCGACTGCTGCGGCGAAAAGCGCGTTGAGGGCGTCATCCGCGTTCGCGTCATGGCCGGAAGCGATCGCCGCGCCGGCGTCGATGGAGTTCAGCTTCGACAGCTTGGCGTCTGCCTGCGCCTTCGCCTGTTCGGCGGCGGAGACCAGGGACTCGGCGGCGACGGCGTCAGCCTTCGCGGCATCGAGTTCGACCTTGGTGTCATTGACGGCCTTTACTGCATCCTGCTCGCGCTGCTGTGACTCTGCGAGCTTCGCGGCAAGATCGGTGAGGATGTCGAGGTTCGACTGTGCGTCATCGAGATCGGTCTGGGAGCCGGTAAGCCTGTCGGCGGCAACGCCGGTGTCGGCCTTTGCGGCATCGACGGCACGCTGGGCATCCGCGAGGGCGCGTGCGGTGGCGTCCGCCTTTTGCTCGGCGGCGGCGAGGACGGTCGCCTTCTCGACCTGATCGGCTGCCGCCGCGTCATGGACGCTCTTTGCTGTATCGAGCGCCTTCTTGGCGTCGGCGACGTCCTGGAAGAACTTCGCGAGATCGGCGTTCGCAACCGTGACGTCCTGCTGCTTGGCCTCGGTGTCCGCCTTGGCGGAATCCAGCTTGGTCTGTGCGGCCGTTACGGCTGCGTTGGCGGCATCAAAGGCGACCTGTTTCTGCTGGACGGTCGACTTTGCCGTATCGACTGCCGCGTTGGCGGCATCGAGGTCCGATTTCGCCGCATTAAGCTCGGTCTGGGCATCCGTGACGCCCTGCTGCTTGGATGCGAGATCAGCCTTTGCGGCATCGACGGCACGCTGGGCATCGGCAACACCCTGCTTTGCGGCATCGACATCTGCCTGTGCGGAATCCGCTGCGTCCTGCTTCTGCTGGACGGTTTCAGCGGCGTCGGTGGCTGCCTGCTGCTTGGCTGCGAGATCGGCCTTGGCTGCGTCGAGTGCGCTCTTGGCGTTCTTCAGGCCGTTGATGTAGGAGGTCAGCTTCTGCTCGTACTCGTCGACGGAGATGGCTCCGGTATTCCAGCCCGAACCGGCCCAACCGCCGTATTGCAGCGTGAGCGAGAACGTCAAACGGGTGTCATCGTTCAGACCGCATCCCATGACAGCATAGTCAGGGTTGATGATGTTCATGTAATGACCGATACGGTAGTAATCGAACTTGTCCTGGTTGGCGTACCAGAAGTCGTAGGCGTCCTTTCCGGAAAGATTCGTCGCACCAAGGGATGCTGCAGTCTTGTCAAACAGATCCTTTTCCTGATAGATCCAGGCCTTGCAGGGGTCGCGATAGCTCCAGGCAAGGTTTTCACCGACATCGAACTGCTGGGCATGCTCTACATTTTTCGTCGAATAGTTTGCATCTGCAATCGCTGCCGCAATGAGCTTATAGCTTACCTCAAGCTCGGAAAGGCCGACGGACTTACGGTAGGCGTTCACGTTCTTCATGACCGTGATGGACGAAAGCATGTTTTCAAGGCCCGTTGCGTCGAGACTGTTTCCGATCTCGGTGTAGTCTTTGTACGTGCAGTTCTGGATGATCTCGATGGCTGAATCGGCACCCATGGCCTTGAAAAAACCGATGGCTCCCTGCTTGAGCTGCGCGTCTGCGAGATCCACCTTCGTTTGTGCCTCGTCGACCTTCTGCTGGGCGTCGGTCACGGCGGCGTCTGCGGTATCCTTTGCGGCCTTGGCGTTCGCGAGCTCTACGTCGGCGGCTGCCTTGGCGGACTCGGCGTCCTTGACAGTCTGCTTCGCGGCGTCCAGCTTGGCGACGGCGTCGGCATTCGCCTGCTTGGCCGCATCGAGGTCGGCGATCGCGGCATCGAGAGCGGACTGGGCGGCGTTCACACCGGATTCGGCATCGGCCGCGGCCTGCTGCTTTACGGAGAGAGCCGTCTGGGCATCATTCAGGTCGGCTTGTGCCGTTGCCGCAGCGGACTGTGCCTGCTCGAGCTCGGACTCGCACTGGGACTGTGCCTCTCGTGCGGCGGCGAGGGCTGCCTCTGCGTCCGCGACCTTCTGTTTTGCCGCATCATACTCTGGACCGCTCGCACCGGCCTCCGCTGCGGCGAGGTCTGCTTTCGCCTTCTCGTAGGCGGCGCTGGCGGCTGCGGCCTTCGCATCCGCCGCGTCCTTGTTCTGCTTGGCTGCAGCGAGGACAGAATCGGCGGAATCCTTTGCAGACTGGGCCGCAACCAGCTTGGACTGGGCATCGGCAAGCGTCGCGTTGGCGTTGTCGAGTTCGGCCTGTGCCCTGCTCACGGCATCCGTGGCGTCGCGCACGGCCTGCTCGGCGGCACGGATAGCCTCCGGGGTGGCGCCTACGGCATCGGCCTTGGCTTTATCGAGGGCGTCCTGAGCGTCCTGGGCCGCCTTGATGGCGGACTGGTACGCTTCGTCCTTCTCGGACGCATCTGCCTTGGCGTCTGCGAGACCCGCCTTCGCCTGCTCGAGGTCCTTGCCGGCGGCATCGGCGGCGTCCTTGCCCTCTGCGACCTGACGGGCGTACTCGTCCATTGCCGCTCGGTCGGCGGCCGTACCGGCGCTGACTGCCGAATCGTAGGATGCCTTGGCCTGGTCGCGGGCGGAAGCCGCCTCGTTGTAGGGACCGGCGGCCTCATCGTAGGATGCCTTGGCGGCGTCCTCCTTCGCCTTCGCCTCGTCGACTGCCTTCTGCAGGTCCGCGATGGTCTGTGCGACGGATTTCGTGCCGGTACCGGATGCCGCGCCGGCGTGGGCGGCGATCGGCGACATCACGGCGGGGTGCTGCGTGCCCCCGTCACCGGTCTGGGCGAATGCCGTGAACGGTGAGATGAGGCTCGATCCGGTCATGGCGGCCATGGTCGCCGCGGTGACGGTCAGACGCGCGATCCCCTTCGGAGTGTGAATCTTTTTGTTTGGCAGTGTGGCGAAGTGATCGCCGCCGGCAGCGAAATGCTTTCCCTGAGTCATTGCTATTCCATTCCTTTTCCGTGCCCTATCCGACTGGGCATCAGAGTGCTTTCCAATAGAGATAATTATGCGCCTTAACAGGGATTGTTGTATATAGTCCGTTGGCTTTTATACAACAATCCATGACTCTTTTTGTCATGGATATCTCGCCGCTACAACGATCCTTTGGTCTACGCTGCAAAGAATTAAGATCAAAGTCTGGTTACTCTCAAGTACAATTTGCGAATCGCATCGGCATGGACAGGTCTTACTACGCCTCGATAGAGGTAGGACGAAGAAATGTCAGTCTTTCTAACCTCTGTAAAATTGCTAACGGATTCGACATGACAATCGCTGCACTCATGACTGGTGTGACTGAGAAAACGGATTAGTCCATCAATCAATCAGCGAACGCAGTGAGCGAATCAATCGACGGCACAGCCGGCGGCAAGGTCACGGCACGTGACCGCGCAGCGAGCTTCGCGAGCGAAGAGGACGGCATCGCCGTCCCTATATCTTTATAGTATATTTCTCTATTAATTGGTTTCACCAAAATGGGTATAGCGCAAGCTTCTGAACAGGCGTTTTTATCAAAACTCAAAGCAGCAGAATCATCAAAATGGTGAAATTTTTTACCCAAATTGAGGAAGCGCTTCACCAAAATGGAACCGACTAACGGCTGTTGAAAACTTTTTATCCCCAAAATGGTGATTTCCTGTTTTCAGTGGAAAACTCGGTAAGTTAAATTATTTACTTACCAGATTTACAAACAAAAGCAGTTCTTAACCCTAAAACCAGAACAGGTCAGAAGCAAAATTAACTCCTGACCTGCGATTTTTCTGGTGCCCCCGGGCGGATTCGAACCGTCGACACCCGCTTTAGGAGAGCGGTGCTCTATCCCCTGAGCTACGGAGGCATGTTGTACTAGTGTAGCAGATTTACACCACTACCAATGGCTAGTTGCCTTTGTGGAAAAGGTTCTTGATGACAGAGGGGATGCTCTTGGCGCCCTTGGCGGTCACGTCAATAAAGTCGGGCGAACGAACGAGCTTGTCCTCGTCAATGTACTTACGCACCGCGCGAAGCGTTTCCTTGTCATTGCGCGTCGAAAACGTAAAGTGGCCATTCTCTTTGGTAAAGATGGCAAAACGCGTAATCTTCTTGGTGCCGCGCAAAACCTCGGCGGCAATATAGTCGACCTCGTCCCACGGGATTTGGATATAATCCTCGGGATTACGCTCGTTATAGTACTCAAACGCCTTATTGCCCACCATCACGTTACCGTGACTGGTAAGCCCCATCAGGCAGGTTGCCGGCGTTGCCAGATCGACCGTGCTGTTCTGAGATTGCGCCATACGCGCCTCGCCCTCCAATAAAAACAATCGGACCGCATCCAGTGTACCCACCGGGTGCGGTCCGTTTCAATGGCTCAAAAGCCCTTGCCTAGCAACTCTCGGTCTTAAGCCGAAGCGTGCTTACATGAAGCCGCAGACGCGACCGATGATGCCGACGGCGAAGAGAGCCAGGATGATGACGATCGGGCTGACCTTCTTCTTGAGGAGCTTGCAGACCAGAAGGGTCAGGCACACGGCGGCAAGGCCGGGGATGAGCTGATCGAGGTTGGCCTGAAGCGTGGTGACCTTCACCGGGTCGAGTGCGTTGGCACCGACAGAGCTGTACATCGTCAATGCCTGCTTGATGCCCTCAGAACCGGCGGGCAGGTTGGCCCAGTCGATATAGGCGCCAGCGGACTGCGTGACCTTGGAGACGACCGGGGTGAAGGAGATGGACACCCAGCGCTCGACCAGGGCGCCGATGATGAACATACCCAGGATGGAAGCACCCTCGGTGACCTTGCCCATCAGACCGCCGGAGAGGTCCTTGGCGATGGAGGAGCCGACCTTGTAGCCAAACTCCTGCGTGTACCACAGGAAGGCGTAACGGATGATGTTCCACGCGAAGAAGAACAGCAGCGGACCGGCGATGCTGCCGGACAGGGCCAGGGAAGCGCCCAGTGCACCCAGAATCGGGCGAAGGGTGAACCAGAAGGCGGGGTCGCCGACGCCGGCGAGCGGGCCCATCATACCGACCTTGACGCCCTGAATGGCGACGTCGTCAATCGGAGCACCGTTGGCGCGCTCCTCCTCGAGGGCGAGGGTAACGCCAATGACGGGGGCGGAAACATAGGGGTGGGTGTTATAGAACTCCAGGTGGCGCTTAAGAGCGGCAATCTGGTCATCCTTGCTGGTGTAGAGCTTCTTGATCGCAGGGATCATTGCGAAGCACCAGCCGCCGTTCTGCATACGCTCGTAGTTCCACGAGCCCTGAAGGAACTGATGACGGAAGCAAACCTTCTTACGGTCAGCCTTGGTGAGCTGAATCTTGTTCTCTGCCATATGTATCACTCCCCTCCTACTCGTAATCGTTCAGAATGTCGCCGAGCGGGTCACCGGAGCCACCGCCCATGCCGCCACCCTGCTTGGCCAGATCCTTAAGGCCAAGGTAGATGAGGGCAAGGGAGATGCCGATGAGGCCAAGGGCGATCAGCGTGAGCTGAGGGATGGCAGCAAGGACAAAGCCGAGGATGAAGAACGGCCAGGTCTCCTTGGTGGCCATCATGTTGATGACCATGGCGTAACCGACGGAAGCGACCATGCCGCCGCCGACAGCCATGCCGCCGGACAGCCAATCGGGCATAGCGTTAAGCGCGTTGGTAACAGCCTCGGCCGGGATGATGCACAGAAGTACTGCCGGGATGGCGATACGAACACCCTGCATGAGGATGCCGGCGTACTGCCAACGCTCGATGCCGGCGAAGTCGCCCTTCTCGGCGCAGGCGTCCATGCCGTGAACCATAGCGGTAGCCAGGGTACGGCAGATCATGGTCAGGAACAGACCAGCGACCGACAGCGGGACGGCGACGGCGATGGCGGCGGTAACGGCCTTGGCCGAATCGGTGGCGCCACCGTTGAGGGCGAGCACCATGATGATCGAAGAAGCGACCGAGGCCAGAGCGGCGTCAGGCGCGACGGCGGCGCCGACGTTAGCCCAGCCAAGGGCCATCATCTGGAGCGAACCGCCCAGGAGGATGCCCTCCTGAAGGTGACCGGTTACGAGACCGATAAGCGTGCATGCCACGAGCGGCTGATGGAACTGGAACTCATCCAGAATGCCTTCCATACCGGCAAGCAACGCGACAATCGCAACAAGCAGAATAGTGATTGCAGACATGTATCGGACCCTCCTTTACTATGCTTGAGCGGCCAGTTCGGCCTTTGCTTTCTTCAACATGGCGTCGAGATCCTCGGAGGAATCCGAAGGAACCTTGCGGACCTCGAACTTGACGCCCTTGGCCTTGAGAGCCTCGATGGTCTTGACATCGTCATCGCCCATAGCGACAGCGTTGGTGACGACGACCTTGCCCTTGGAGTGGGCCATGGAACCGATGTTGGCTTCCTTGATGTCGACGCCGGCCTCGATGGCCCTGAGCAGATCCTGCGGGTTCTCGAACAGCAGCATCGCCTTGGTGTCGCCAAAGCGCGTGTCCTTGACGACCTCGGCCATCTTCTTGATGGGCACGACGTTGGCGTGGACTCCCGGAGGGGCAGCCTGCTCGATCATGGTCTTGCGGAGCTCGTCGTGAGCAACGCCGTCGGAGACCACGATGATGCGGTTGGGGTTGATCTGCTTGGTCCACGTGGTGGCCACCTGACCATGCAGCAGACGCGTGTCGATACGGACGTGGGCGATCTTGATGTGCCCGTCGCCGATCACCGTTCCCGGAGGAATGGCACCCGCAGGAGCAGCGGCGGCCGCAGCCGGCTTCTTCTCCTCGGGCTCCAGAGACTCGGGCTTGACGCGCACGCCGGCCTTAGCCTCAGTCACGAGATGTTTTGCGATCGCATGTGCAGTGTTCTTTGCGTCAAAGCGCTGCGAATATGCCTCGATGAGCATAGGCAGGTTGACACCGGTGACGATAGCCCAGGAATCATGGCCCTCGATGAGACCGCTGATCTGGTTGAAGGGCGTGCCGCCCCACAGATCAACGAGGAAGAGCACCTGCTCCTGGTCCTCGAAGGAAGCGATTGCCTCCTCGACCTTGGCTCGGAAGTCGTCGGGGCCCATGCTCGGCTCGAGCGAGACCACGGCTACAGACGGCTGATCGCCAAAGACCATCGAGCCCGTCTGCTTGATTCCAGCCGCCAAGTCACCATGGCTAGCAAGAACAATACTTACCATCACATAACCTCCTTTTTGTCTACGTAATTCCTACACGACAGTTATGGAGTATAGCTGCAAATACAGCAGAATTGTTTGAAAAACTGCAAAAGGTAGCATTATTTGTTTAAACGTCTAGTTTTGTTACAAGCTGATTACATTCCAGTATTTTGGCTGATTTGCTGCTGAGGATTGATAGCTGATCTATTTACATGACCGAATTGAGCACGCTGTTCATTATTGCCGGTTTTAAACAGACACAAATGTGCTCGGGTTGAGGCTATTTCGTTTAAACAGATGGTGCTTGACTAATGGTAAGAAATATGCTCTAGCAAAGTAGTCGTTAGGGACGTTCTTTAATGACTAGTCGTTTAAGAACGTCCCCAACGACTTAGTTAGGCGATGTGGAGGGGGTTGGCGGCGTCGACGGCGTCGGGGGCATCGGATAGGCCGTCGGGGACAGCGTCTGTCGGGTCCTCGTCGGGGGTCTCGATCTGCTTGATCATGACCTCCTGGCCCTGCAGCAGATAGGTCTCGCCGCTACCGCAATGGGGGCAGGTCTTGCCGTGCTCGACCGTCGCGTAGTCGCAGCCGCACGCCTCGCAATGCGTCACGGCCTCGACAGGCTCCATGATAAGCTCCGCGCCCTGCGTGATAGGCTTTTTATCTGCCGCCCAGCGCCAAGCATCAAGCAGCAGATCGGGAACGACGCCCGAGACCTCGCCCAGGAGCAGCGTCACGCTCGAAACGCGACTCACGCCATTGGCGCGCGCCACATTCTCGACATCACGAATGATGTGGTAAACAATCCCGAGCTCGTGCACTTTTAATTCCTTCCGCCGTTCCCGTTATGACTACTTACTTGCGACCGAATTTGATCTTGATGGCGCGCTTGAGTGCGTACTTGCCCAGGCTGGGAAGCTTTTGCTCGTATTTGACCATCGTTGAGCACTCGGGGCGGTCGCGATCCAGATGGATGGCGTCGAACGCGCACTTGGTGGTGCACAGACCGCAGCCGATGCACTTGTTGGGGTCGACGATCGAGGCGCCGCAGCCCAGGCAGCGAGCGGTCTCGGCGCGCACCTGTTCCTCGGTAAAGGTCTCGACGTACTCGCTAAACGGCGCGGCCTTCTCGCGTTCGCGGTCCACATGCGCAACCTCGCGGCTCGCGTTGTCGTAGCTCTCGATCACGACGTCGTCACGGTCAAGCGCGGTGTAGCGGCGCTGGTTGCGGCCGATGGTGAGCGTGGAGCCCGGCTGCACAAAGCGGTGGATGGACACAGCAGCCTCGTGACCGGCGGCGATGGCGTCGATGGCAAAGCTGGGACCGGTGTAGACATCGCCTCCCACAAAGATGTCGGGCTCGGCGGTCTGGTACGTCTGCGGATCGGCAAGGGCACCCTGGCCGCGGCCGAGCTCCACCTTGGAGCCAGCCAGCAGGTCGCCCCACACAATGGACTGGCCAATCGACATGACGACACGGTCGGCATCGACACGGCGCAAGTCGTTCTCGTCATACTCGGGCGCAAAACGGCCCTCGTCGTCAAAGACACGCGTGCAGCGCTTGAAGGTGATACCGCACACACGACCGGCCTCGTCCAGGTGAATCTCCTTGGGGCCCCAGCCGCAGCTGATGTGAGCGCCATCCTCGATGGCCTCGCGACGCTCCTCCTCGCTGGCAGGCATCTGGGCCTCGCTCTCCAGGCAGAACATCTCAACGTGCTCGGAACCCAGACGGCAGGCGTTGCGCGCGACGTCGATGGCCACGTTGCCGCCGCCCACCACGATGGTGCGCCCGGGCAGCGCGTCGATCTTGCCGCTGTTGACCTCGCGCAAAAAGTCGACGGCCACGGTCACGTCCTCGGCATCCTCGCCCGGAATACCGGCAAGGCGGCCACCCTGGCAGCCAATGGCCACGTAAAAGGCCTTAAAGCCCTGCGCGCGAAGCTCGTCGAGCGTCACATCGCGACCGACCTCCACGCCATAGCGGAACTCGGCGCCCATCAGGCGAATGACCTCGACCTCGGCCTCGATAACGTCCTTCTGCAGCTTAAAGCTCGGAATGCCATAGGTGAGCATGCCGCCCGGGCGCTCGTTCTTCTCGAACACGACGGGCTTGTAGCCCTTCTCGGCCAGGTAGAAAGCGCAGGACAGGCCGGCCGGACCGGCGCCGATGATGGCGATCTTCTGGTCGAAGCCGCCGGCACGCGTCGGGGTCACCACAGGCGGGACATAGCGAGTCGCGGCATCCAGATCGCGCTGGGCGATAAACTTCTTGACCTCGTCGATAGCCACGGCCTCGTCCACGCGACCGCGGGTGCAGGCATCCTCGCAGCGGCGGTTGCACACACGGCCGCAGATAGCGGGCAGCGGGTTCTCGCGCTTGATGAGCGCCAGAGCCTCGTCGTAGCGGCCCTGCGCCGCAAGCTTTAAGTAGCCCTGAACGGCAACGTGAGCGGGGCAAGCCGTCTTGCAGGGCGCGGTGCCAGACTCGTGCGTCTCGATGCGGTTGTCGTTGCGGTAGTTGGGCGACCACTTGGTGTGATCCCACTTGGTGGCATCGGGCAGCTCCTGGCGCGGATACTCGGGCACGCGGCCGCCGGCCTTTTTGCTGCAAAGCTTCTGGCCCAGTTTGGCGGCGCCGGCCGGACACACCTCAACGCAGCGACCGCAGGCCACGCACTTGTCCTTCTCGACCTTGGCGACATAGGCTGAGCGCGACAGGTTGGGCGTGTTGAACAGCTGCGAAGTGCGCAGGGCGTAGCACACGTTGACGTTGCAGTTGCAGATGGCGAAGATTTTGTTCTCACCGTCGATGTTGGTGATCTGGTGCACAAAGCCGTTGTCCTCGGCCTGGCGCAGGATGTCGTAGACCTCCTCGCGCGTCACATAATGGCCGCGGTCGGTCTCGACCACGTAGTCGGCCATATCGCCCACGGCGATGCACCAATCGGCCGGGTCGTCGGCGCAGCCCTCTCCCATCACGCGACGGCTCGCGCGGCAGCTGCAAGTGCTGGCGGCATACTTACCCTCGTATTTGTCGAGCCAATGCTCGATATGCTCGATCGGCACCGAGGTGCTCGCGGCATCGATGGCCTTCTCGACCGGAATGACATGCATGCCGATGCCGGCACCGCCAGGCGGCACCATCGGCGTGGCCTTGGACAGCGGTCCCTTGGACGCCTGCTCAAAGAACTTAGCATAGACCGGGTGCTCCTCGAGCTGGCCCATGCGCATGTTGAGGAACTCGGCAGAACCCGGCACCAGCATGGGCAGCACCCACTGCTTGGCGCGCTCGGGGTTTTCCCAGTTGTACTCGAGCAGACCCGTGTAGCTCATGTCATCGAGCATTTTTTCGATCTGGGCCTCGGGCATGCCGGTGAGCTTGACCATCTCGGGCAGCGTATAGGGACGGCGCATCTTCATCTTGCAGAGCACTTCGGCCTGCTCGTCGGTTGCGGCCTCGGCAAACGACCAGTACTCGTAGCCCAGCAGCTCGTCGCGGTGCAACAGGCGGTTGGTGCAGTGCTCACACAGTTTGACGATGGCCTCGCGCGGATGCTCCGGTATCGGCGGCACGAACTCCGCGCCGATATCGGGCTCGGTATAGCTAATCCCCGGTCCGTTGAGAATCATGGTTATCCCTTCTCTTGCCGCAGCCCGGCGAGACCGCAGCGCCCCTCTTTTTTTGCAGGCCGGGCATGCCCCCATGCCGTTCACCCGCTATTGTTGACATTGTGTCAAAAACAGTATTGACGAACCGTCAACAATATTCAAGACTGTTAGGCGAACGGTCGGGCCCAAACGGATGAAAGGCGGCAAACGCATGAGCGATAACACGGCAAACATCTCTGTGGCTGATGCCGTCCTCGCGTCCGACAGCACGGCAAAGCGCCTGACGGGCGACGAACGCCGTCGCGAGATCCTCGATGCCGTGCGCACCGTAAGCTCCGAGCTGGGCGTGTCCCACCTATCCGTCTCGGCCGTAACCAAGCGAGCCGGCTGCACGCGCTCGCTGTTCTACCACTACTTCGCCGACATGGACGCCGCCGTCACCGCCGTCATGGACGAGGCAATCGACGGTTTTATCTCCGAGCTCGAGACGTGGAATGCCGGCCGCACCGTTGGTGATATCGAGGGCGCGCTCGACACCGTCGCCCCGCTCTTTAAACGCCTGGTCGCCAGCGGCCACGAGCTGCCGAGCACGCTCACCTCGAGCAGCGGCGCGCTCTACGGCGGCTTTTTGCACAACGTGGTCCAGCGCGTGGCGCAGTATATCTGCGATACCACCGTGGTGGATTTTGTCGCCCATCATGAGCTACGCATCGACCATGTCTACGAGACGTTCTACACCCTCATCATGGGTCTTTTGATGTATATCCGCACGCACCCCGATGTGCCCGACGAGACGGTCAAGGAAATCATCGCCTCGACACTCCACATCGAGGGCTATACCGCCAAGTATCCGGAGCGCAAGCCCCAGAACTGACGACATTTGGCCAAACTGCCCGCGATCAGAAGAGGGGCCGCGGGCTTGTGAAAGGAGAGCAGCATGCTGTTCGATGTTTGGGGTAGCAATACCCTTATCCACTGGGCCGGCTGGGCCATGGTCTTTATTGGCCTGATCGTGCTCAACGAGGTAGGCAGGCGCACCAAGCTGGGCGCGGCCATCATCTTTGGCGTGGCTCCGCTGGCCATGACCATCTACTGCATCGCCATCGCCGTCGGCGTTTCGCAGGGTGCCGAATGGGCGCTCACCAACCCCACCCATGTGTACCAGAACAGCTGGTTCCACTACGCCAAGGTATACGCGGCGCTGGCCGGTTGCTGGGGCTTCATTGCCATTAAGTACCAGTGGGGCAAGATCGGCAAGGCGCATTGGTTCCGCGCATGGCCGTTTGTGATCGTCGCCATCAACATCATGATCGCCGTCGTGTCCGACTTCGAGAGCGCTTATCACTTCTTTGTCCTGGGCGAGTCCACCTGGGTCACCTCCGAAGGTGCTACGCAGCTGGCCGGCTGGAACAACGTGTTCAACGGCATCGCCGGTATCATCAACATCTTCTGCATGACCGGTTGGTGGAGCGTCTACGCCTCCGAGGATCAGACCGACATGCTGTGGCCCGATATGACCTGGGTCTACATCATCGCCTACGATATCTGGAACTTCTGCTACACCTACAACTGTCTGCCCACCCACTCCTGGTTCTGCGGCTTTGCGCTGCTGCTGGCGCCCACCGTCGCCGCCTTTATCTGGAACAAGGGCGGCTGGATCCAGAACCGCGCCTTTACGCTGGCTATTTGGTGCATGTTTGCCCAGGTGTTCCCGTTCTTCCAGGAGGAGTCCATCTTTGTGACCCACTCCACGCTCGACCCCAGCGCCGCTACCGCGGTCTCGATCGCCGCACTGGTCGCCAACGTCGCCGCGATCATCTACATCGCCTACCGCGCCAAGAAGCTCGGCCGCAATCCCTACAAGCAGGATGTCTTTGAGGGCACCAGCGATTGGGAGAAGGCCACCGCCCGCCGCGCCAAGGTTGACTACGCTCACGCCGAGTAACGTGCCTGACGCAAACATCGTTTGAGCACGAAGCGGCGTAGCCGGCTCCGCGCAACTCAACGCATTGCAGAGCCCCCCGGAATGTGATTCGTTCGCGTTCCGGGGGCTTTTTGCTGCCGCGAGGATGCGGCTGAACGATGTGCTCGGGTTAAATCGGATCTTATATTTCGCATTCGCTTTATATGGCTCCATTTTTGGGTACAGTGTTGAGCCGATATTGCATTGGGGGATATATGAGCGATGAGATGTGTGGCCGCGAGGATGCGGTCCAGGATGCGGAAGCATGTGCCGAGGCCCTGGAGAGCCTTGACCGGATTGCGCTAGACGAGCTCTCGTTTAGCGATTCGGCCGTCGACACGCAGGACGAGGCGCACGAAGACAGCGACGCCAAAGACGCTCCTGACGAGGCCGAAGCCGAAGAGGACGATAGCAAGGACGATGACCAGCCGGAATCCGACTCGGGAGAAGAGACCGTCCTGCTTGGCAGCTTGCCTGCCGACGACTCGCTCACCCGCGAGCTCCCTGGCTTAGGCTCCGCGCCTGCCGTGGACGAGACCATCGCCATGGGCGATATTCCCCTGCCGTCCGTTCCCTCGGCACGCGAGGCCGAGGTTCGCCATCGCAAGATGTCGCCCAAGCGCCGCAATCTGATGGTCGCCGGCGCTGTGGTCGTTGCGCTCGTCGCCGGCGGCGCAGGCTACGCAGCCTGGAACGGATACCGGCAAGAGCAGGCTGCCATCGCCGCCGCCAATGCCCACACGATGATGTCGGTGCAGATTGGTGTACATGCCGCGGGGCTCGACTGTTCCACCGGCTCCAAGATTCCCGTACAGGTGAGCGGCCAGGATTCTGACGGCTCCTCTGTGAGCGAAACACTCTATGTTGACGAGCACGGCCGTGGCATCAAACTGCTACCCGGTAACTACACGCTCTCCATTGCCGCCTCCCCCATCGCGTCCGACGGCACCGTCTATACCGTGCCGACCACCAAGGCGCAGGTCACGATCAAGAGCGACGGACAAGACCTAAGCAGCCAGGCCGCCTTTAAGCTTAAGGTGCCTTCGGCCGACACGGTAACCGACGACCAGATCGATGCCGCCGCCAAATATGCCGAGGAGGGAGGCGCGAGCTCCGCCGCCACCGCCAAGGCGCTCCAGCAGGCGGCAACCGCGCGGCGCGACGCCGCCGTCAATGCCGTGAGCGCGCAAAAGGCACAGGCGGCCCGTGATGCCGACGCCCGTCACAAGGCAACCGACCTCTACCAGCTCGATATCCCCGTCGAATGGTACGGCAAGGTCGAGACTTGGCAAAATGGCAGCACGCTATGCATCTATCTTGCCGGCGACAGCGATACGCCGATTGTGACGCTCGTCGCGGTGCGCGAGGGCGAGAGCTTTACGCCCGATGAGGGCGATACGGTTTTGGGTGCGGCCAATCTAGGCAACGGTTATACCGTCTACGCCAGCGGCCCCGTCTATCCGTACGTGGTGCCCCAGACCATCAACGGACGGACGCAGAATCCCGTGTCGACCTACCCCATGGACTCGGCCATTGAGCTTGTCGAGCTCACGACCGGCAACCGCTACACCTATAGCCAGATCAAGAACGTACTGGTCGGCAAAGACGGCAAGGCCGACGCCGCGACCAAACTCGAGACCGACCACCTCGCCCAGATTCTCCTGCCGAGCATCAAGGCCCAGGACTAGCCGGGCGCATCATGGTGCTCCCCAACCGTGATGAAGGGGCCAGGAGGTCCTGGCCTCGCAAATCCATAGACGATTAGGAAAGGAGCCACTTCCATGCGGGCACAGCATGTACCACGCCGTGTTTGCATGGAATATCGGCCTGCTCATCCATGGTAACGATTGCCGACTCGCCAAGATCAAACTGGGCCATCGCGGCATCGAGCGCGGCAATTTCGCGCTCGCGCGTTTTCTCGCTTGTCATATCCACACTTACCTGAATCAGGCCGTAAGCCTGCATGAGCAGTGCATCCCCAGCCACAAAGTCCACCTCATGGCTTTTATTCTTATCTTTAATCAGCAGGCGGCAAACCGAACCGGGCCGCACGGCGGGGGTCCTTCTTCTGAGCGCATTGAACACCGCGGTCTCGAGCCTCTGACCCTGATCCAATGCCGATGCGGGGGAGAACGCTCCGAACATCGCAGGATCGACGGCGTAGACCTTAGACGCAGACCGCGTATTATTTGCAAGCGAACGCGTGAACTCCGGCACCGAAAACAGCAGGTAGGCGTCCTCGTAATACTCAAGTAAGTCGCTGAGCGTATTTCGACTGACGGATATCTGTCTGCTCTTGAACTCGTTGTACACTTTGTTCACTGACAGCTCTCGTCCCGAAGATGCCATGCACCGCGCCAGAAACAGCGAGGCCAAACGGGGGTTCTTGACGTCGTAACGTTCAACGACGTCCATGGCGACCGTTCGCGACGCATATTCCTGTAGCAGCTGAATCGCGTCTGCGGGCGTCTGCTCAAGTGTCGCGATGAATCCCCCTCGCTCGAGATATCCGACCAGATGGTGTCGGAGCAACGCCGCATCGCTCGAGGAGAAGGGTGCGTTCGACTCAGGAACGCTCCCCGTCTTATATCGGACGTATTCCGAAAAACTCAACGGAAAAAGCTCTCGCACAAGAGAACGGCCCCTGAACTCGCTCTTAAGTTCTGAGGACAGCATCTTAGAAGAAGATCCCGTCACGTAAACGGTCGCCTTCTCCGTATCGACCACGCGTCGCAGAAACGCACCCCATTCGGGTATTTCCTGGATCTCGTCAAAGAAAAGGTAGGCGCCCTCGCCTCGAGCAGCAGGATATAGTGCATAGAATGTATCGAGCACGTCCGCTAGTAGCGATGGCTCATACGGACGCAAGCGCTCATCCTCAAAATTGAAATATAGCATCCGGTCAAGCTCGACGCCTTGGCCCTGAAGCCGCCGCATCTCCTGATACAGGCGATACGTCTTTCCACAACGACGGGCGCCCACAATCACATATACGATGTTGTCGCGCTTTGGCTCCTGCGGGTTGCCCAGATCAAGGTCGCGCTCAAAGACCTGCGGAATCCCCTGTTGCTCAAAGTCCTTTATTTTTTGAGCCACCAAGTCGTTGAATGCCATAATTCTCCAATCTTGCTCTCCTGCTAATCAAGATTATAACGATTCTTGATTAGCAGGAGAGCAAGATTATGCGTATCTTGATTAATGGATAAGCAAGTTTTCTATTAGTGGCCCCTCCCGGAGGATATCGAGCGGCCGAGGGGGGCAGGCATGAACGCCTCTAGCCGAAAACAAAGTAGCTAAAAAGCCCCGTCCCAAATGAGCTACTTAACGCCAGGGGTCAGCTTCGAAGAGGGGCTCGCGCTCGGGGCGACGATCGCTATAAGGATCGTAGCCGTCGTCGTCCTCGTTCTCGGCGCGGATGTAGGGATCGCGCGGCTTGGGTGCCGGCTTAGGCGCAGGCTTGGGTGCGGCGGGTGCAGCATCGGTCGCCGGCGCGCTTGTCTTGATCTCGTCTTTCATCTGCATAGCTCCTTGCATCGCATCCGTTCAGCATCATCGATTGTCGCACGAAAAAGGGCGGCGGACCCCATTGGATCCGCCGCCCTTGGCGTTCGGCTCAAAAGGCAGATTGTAAGGCATGCGCCAAAAACCTACTGCGCGTCGGGGACCTCGTAGGTAGCAGACGGCGTGTTGTCGCACACGACGGTAAAGCCGCCGTCCTTGTCGGCATCGACCGTCACCTGATCGCCCTCGCGCACCGTACCGTCGATGATGGCGGCGGCGATGGCGTCCACGACCTCGCGCTGGACCAGGCGCTTGAGCGGACGGGCACCGAACACGGGGTCCAGGCCACCCACGGCGAGCATCTGCTTGGCCGCCGGGGTGATGGCAAGCGTCATGCGCTCCTTGGCCAGACGCGCGCGGACGTCGGCAAGCTGGATGTCGACGATCTTCTCGATCTGCGCCATGCCGAGCGGATGGAACACCACGATATCGTCGATACGGTTGAGGAACTCGGGGCGGAAGGTCTGAGCCATGGCGGCGTCGACCTGATGGCGCATCTCCTCCTCGTCCTTACCGGACAGATCGGCGATGGCCTTGGAGCCCACGTTAGACGTCATGATGATGATCGTGTTCTTGAAGGACACCTGGCGACCCTGGCCATCGGTCAGACGGCCGTCATCAAGCACCTGCAGCAGCACGTTAAAGACATCCGGATGAGCCTTCTCCATCTCGTCGAGCAAAATCACGGAGTACGGACGACGGCGCACGGCCTCGGTAAGCTGGCCGCCCTCGTCGTAACCCACGTATCCCGGAGGCGCACCGATCAGACGTTGGACGCTGAACTTCTCCATGTACTCGGACATGTCGATACGCACGAGCGCACGCTCGTCATCGAACAGGCACTCGGCAAGCGCCTTGGCGAGCTCGGTCTTGCCCACGCCGGTGGGGCCCAGGAAGAAGAAGCTGCCGATGGGCTTGTCCGGATCGGAGAGGCCCGCACGGCTGCGACGCACGGCCGCGGCGACAGCGGAGACCGCCTCGTCCTGGCCGATGACGCGCTTATGCAGCTCGCCCTCCAAGCCCTTCAGCTTGTCGAGCTCGCCCTGCATCATCTTGGAGACGGGCACGCCGGTCCAAGCGCTCACGACCTCAGCGATCTCATCGGAGGTCACCTGTTCGTTGAGGCCTTCGCCGTCCTGCTGCTTTTGCGCCTCGAGCGCAGCCTCGGAATCCTGAATCTGCTGCTGCAGGCCCGGAATCACGGAGTAGCGCAGCTCGGACGCACGGCCCAGGTCGCCGTTGCGCGTCGCACGCTCCTCTTCGCTCTTGGCCTCGTCGAGCTGCCCCTTGAGCTCCTGCACGTGGTCGATAGCGTTCTTCTGGTTGAGCCAGCCGGCCTTTTGCACGTTGAGCTTTTCTTGGACCTCAGCGATCTCTTGGCGCAGAGCCTCCAGACGCTCCTTGGAGGCCTCGTCGGTCTCCTTCATGAGCGCCTGTTCCTCAATCTGCAGCTGAGTGAGCTGACGCGTGGTGGCATCGATCTCGACCGGCATGCTGTCGAGCTCCATGCGCAGGCGGCTTGCCGCTTCATCGACCAGGTCGATGGCCTTGTCGGGCAGAAAACGGTCGGCGATGTAGCGATCGGAGAGGTCGGCAGCTGCCACGAGCGCGCTATCGGTGATATGCACGCCGTGGAAGATCTCGTACTTCTCCTTGAGGCCACGCAGGATGGAGATGGTGTCCTCGACGGTAGGCTCGCTCACCATAACAGTCTGGAAACGACGGGCGAGTGCCGCGTCCTTCTCGATGTACTTGCGGTACTCGTCGAGCGTAGTCGCTCCGATCGCGTGCAGGTCGCCACGGGCAAGCGCCGGCTTCAGGATGTTGCCGGCGTCCATGGAGCCCTCGGTGGCACCCGCGCCCACGATGGTGTGGAGCTCATCGATGAACAGGATGACCTTGCCCTCGGACTTTTGCACTTCCTTGAGCACGGCCTTCAAGCGGTCCTCGAACTCGCCACGATACTTGGCGCCGGCGACCAGCGCGCTCATGTCGAGCTCGATGAGGTCGCGATCGCGCAGGGTGCTCGGCACGTCGCCGGCCACGATACGCTGGGCGATGCCCTCGACGATGGCCGTCTTGCCGACGCCCGGCTCGCCAATGAGCACGGGGTTGTTCTTAGTGCGGCGGGACAGGACTTGGATGGTGCGGCGAATCTCGTCGGTACGGCCGATGACCGGGTCGAGCTTGCCGGCGCGGGCGAGGTCGCAGATGTTGCGACCGTACTGCTCCAGCGCCTCAAACTGTGTCTTGTCCTCGGCAGACGTCACGCGGTCATCGCCGCGCAGCTCCTCGTAGACTTGCTCGATACGCTCCTTGGTAACGCCGGCGTCGCGCAGCACACGGCCCGCGTCGCCCTTGTCCTCGGCAAGCGCCATCAGCAGATGCTCGGTCACCACAAAGCTGTCGCCCATCTTGGTGGCCTTTTTCTCGGCTTTCTCGATGACGCGGACGAGCTCATTGGAAAGACCCATCTGCTGGCCCTCGCCCGAAACCTTGGGCGCGTGGTCGATGGCATCCTGTGTGGCGCGCGCAAGCTGGACCGGGTCGGCACCGATGCGCTCGATGATCACGGAAATGTTGCGCTCGCCGGCACCGAGCAGGGCGGACAGCAGGTGGATGGGCTCCACCGCGCCGGCCTGTGCGTCGGCGGCGATGCCCATGGCAGTCTGCAACGCCTCGCGCGACGTCATTGCTAGCTTATCGATTCTCATGGAATCACCTCTCTTGGGGCGGCCGCCCTACGGGGCGGCTTCACGTTGTTCGAGAAGTATTGTTGCCAGCTTTGTACGATCTTATACACAAATCTAAGTCTCTATATATAAGATTTTCTGAGTGATTGATGGATAGGGTACTGAGATGTCAGCCCGCCGCTGCCCAGGCGCACTACCGTCTCGATCTGTAACATCTAGCAGCCATTTTTGATCCTAGATGTTACGGATCAAGATGAAATGACCAGCGGCAACCGTTTGTCTCAATCTGTAACATCTACTCGGCAAATTAGGGTCTAACTGTTACAAATCGAGACGAACGAAGACACCTGAGTCGAAAATCTAAATCTGTAACACCAGGCCCACTTTTAGCGGCCAAGATGTTACAGATCGAGACAAACCGAGAACTACTACAAAGGGGACGGGTACCTTTGTGGTAGTCGCGGTCTCTACTCCTTCGCCGAACCCGTACTTCCCGATTCGACGGTCCAGGGCATCTCATCCTCGAACAGCCATGTACGGGCAGACCCACTATCGCGTGCAGTCTGCGGGTCAGGCAAGCAGGTCTGTTTATAGGCATCTTGGATACACTGACCCATAAAATCGTTGAGCTCGGTCTGGTCGCCCTCCATGACATAGGCGACATCGCCGTCCATGATGTAGATGCCCGGACCCTCATTGCCCTCGTAGCCCGGATCGTACGAGACATCACATAACTTTGCGCCGTTTGCAGTGTCCAGCTCGATGGAAGAGTGGCATCCGCCAACCATGTCGTTCGCTTTTGCCCGATAGGACGCATATCCATACCAGCGCTTAAAGGTTTTGCCCTTGAGCAGCTCGGACGCCCTGTCGATCAGACTAGAATCCGTGGTATAGCGCATAGCCCCAAGCTGAATATGTGGATAATTACTAATGCCCAGCGCAGCCGGTTGCTCATCAAAATCAACGGTAATGGTCTCGGGCTTGTCGTCGCCGGTCAGAAGTTCGACAGATTGAGTCACAGGCTTGACCACCGGCTCCGTCACCGCAGCAGGTAGAAACGCCATGCCGACAGTGCCCACGCCAACCACGGCAATCGCAAGCGCCAAAACAATCAATCCAATACGGGCAGGACTTCTCACAGCAAAGCACCTCGCAACGCAAACCTTCGCTACCTGCACTAATGATATCGCCAGCCAGCACTATTACCAAAAGAAGCCGCGCGCTCCTCACCACCACAAAGGGGACAGGCACCTTTGTGGTGGTTTTAGACGCTAACGGTCGACCATCTCGCGCCATGAGATTAAACTTGAATTGTTCTCTGAACATATCTATTTCTGCCTATCCTCAACAGATCTTTGTCTCGAGGAGCGCATATGAAGCCGCCTCATTCCACCGGTCGCAACGTCATCGCCATTCTCGCCATACCCATCGTGATGCTCTTCCTTATCGTCATCACGCCCTTTTCCCTTGGTATCACCTCGCCCTTCGATTTATGCGGAATGGTCGACGCCGGCTCACGTGCCACCTCGCTCTCCTTTATCTGTCGCGGCGTGTTTTACGAAGATGGAATTCCCACCGGAATTTGGCAGTCAAAGTTGCCACTGCTCGGTCAGATCGACGGATGCTCCCCCTATTTCTGCCTTGGACCTCAGGCGCTAAACTATCTAATCGACGACCAGCCACTCGACTCCATCACCCTCGCCTACGACTACGCACCAAACACCGATGAGCGCCACATGAACCAAGTCCTCGACAAGATGCTTGGACAGTGCGGGCTCACCGAGGAGGCCGGTCGAACCATCTATAGCAACCAGAAATTAAAGCGAACAGAACTCCGCCGTGTCGGAAAAATCAAAGGGCGAAACGGGGCCGCCTACTGGGATGCCTGGGCAACACGCGACAAGGGCGAATTCGGACACAGCACCTATATGGTCACTGTCTACACCAAAGACGGAATTAAGGACAATGTTGACGATTTCGCGTCCTCCAAACTCGGCATCCCCAAAACAACCAAACCCGCCAACCCGGATGAAATCCTGTAGAGGCGCTTATTGGAATGTCGCTCAACGTGCACACCGACATTGAGCTCACCCCCACCACCACAAAGGTGCCTGACCCCAATGTGGTGGGTTTCGACAAAAAGAAGCCGCCCCAATAAAAGAGGCGGCATCAAGCAAGTCTATTTATTAGCATCCCTCAAGACCCAACGAGAACGCAGAAATGTAGCCCGGGGCCACCCTTTGCCGAACGCGACCCTCGCGAAGCGCGTGAGCGGGCGGGAAAGGGTGGCCCCGGGCGGACAATTAAGTGCGTTACTCGGCAGCGGCCTTGAACTTGTTGTAGTTGATCAGGCAGCCGGCCTTGACGATGGCACGCTCCTCGGCCGTCATATCGGCAATGTAAAGCTCAATCTGCTCGACCGTGCCGTCGGCGCGCACCACGTAGGCGGCGATGTTCTTGAGGTCGCCATCGAGCGCGGCACGGATACCCGGCACAAAGACGTAGTCGCCCACCTCAAAGTTGGGCTCCGTCTCCATCTGGAAGGGCACCATGCCCCAGTTCATCACGTTGGAGCGATAGCGCTTGGTGGCGTACTCGTGGACGATGTTGGCCAGGCCGCCAATTACGCGCTGGCAGCTCGCGGCCTGCTCGCGGGCAGAACCGTCGCCCGGCTTCTTGGCGTAGAGCATGGAGCCATACTCGGTCGCCTTGGCATCGGCCGCGATGCCCGCGCCGGCCAGCGCCTCAAACACGCCGGCAAGCTCGGCATCGAGCGCCGCCAGGTCGCCCGTGGCCTCGCCGGCCACGCGGCGCTTTTCTACCGCGTCAACCTCCTTGGAACGGCCCACGTAGGCCGGGTCGCGGCGGCTCAGCGTAAACTCGGCCAGGCCCAGCGGGTTGGAGCGGAAGGAGCTCGTCTCGCCCGAGGGAATGAGCTCGTCGGTCGTAGTGACCGGGTCCATGATCTTGGAGCAAACCTTGAGCAGGATATCGTCGCCGAGCGGCTCCATCGCGGGCCACGGCTTGATGTTGGGGCCCTCGACCAGCTCGTCGGCGGGCTCAGCCTTGTCAAAGCCCCAGTACACGCGCTTCTTGTAGGGAGCGTCGTCGAAGGTGTACTCGCAGGCCTCGTCCCAAGTCTCCTCGGGTAGGTCGGTCGCCGGCGTCAGGACGCCGCCGTTGGCAGCCGTCGCCGCAATGGAGCGAGCGTCCATCAGAGCCACGGCGCTCAACTGGCCATTGCCCGGCTTGGAGCCCTCACGGTTGGGGAAGTTGCGCGTAGTGTGGCGGATCGAAAGGCCGTTGTTGGCAGGCGTGTCGCCGGCGCCAAAGCACGGACCGCAGAACGCCGTGCGCACGATCGCGCCGGCCTCCATAAGGTCGTAGATATAGCCACGACGTGTAAGTTCGAGCGCCACGGGCTGGCTCGTGGGATAGACCGACAGCGAGAACTCGCCGCAGCCGGTGTTGGCGCCCTTGAGCACGCGGGCAGCCTGAACCACGGAGTCGTAGTTGCCGCCCGAGCAGCCGGCGATGACGCCCTGCTGCACGTGCAGCTTGCCGTCGACGATCTTGTCGAGCAGGCTAAAGTGCGTCTTACCCTCGCCGATCTTAGCGGCCTCGAGCTCCACCTCGTGCAGGATGTCCTCGAGGTTCTCGTTGAGCTCGTCGATCTCAAAGCCGTTGGAAGGATGGAACGGCAGCGCGATCATGGGCTTGATGCTCGACAGATCGACCTCGACGCAGCCGTCGTAGTAGGCGACATCGGCGGGCTTGAGCTCGCGGTAGTCGTCGCCGCGGCCGTGCATGGTCAGGAATGCATGCGTGTCCTCGTCAGTGGCCCAGATGCTCGACAGGCAGGTGGTCTCGGTGGTCATGACGTCGACGCCGTTGCGGTAATCGGTCGTCATGCTCGCGATGCCGGGGCCCACAAACTCCATGACCTTGTTCTTGACGTAACCCTTGGCAAAGACAGCGCGGATGATGGCGAGCGCAACGTCGTGCGGGCCGACGCCGGGGCGCGGGGCGCCCGTGAGGTAGATGGCGACAACGCCGGGATAGGCGACGTCGTAGGTGTCGCGCAGCAGTTGCTTTGCCAGCTCGCCGCCGCCCTCGCCCACGGCCATAGTGCCCAGAGCGCCGTAGCGGGTGTGCGAGTCGGAACCCAAGATCATCTTGCCGCAACCGGCAAAGTTCTCGCGCATAAAGGAGTGGATGACGGCGATGTGCGGCGGGACGAAGATGCCGCCGTACTTCTTGGCCGCAGAGAGGCCAAAGACGTGGTCGTCCTCGTTGATGGTGCCGCCCACGGCGCACAGCGAATTATGGCAGTTGGTGAGCACGTAGGGCAGCGGGAACTGCTCCATGCCCGAGGCGCGCGCCGTCTGGATGATGCCGACAAAGGTGATGTCGTGGCTCGCCATGGCGTCGAAGCGAATCTTGAGCGCCTCGGGGTCGCCGGACGTATTGTGTGCCTGAAGGATCGAATACGCGATGGTGCCGCGCTTGGCATCCTCGGGCGTCTGCGTAATGCCGCGCTCAGCGGCCTCGGCTGCAGGCACAACCTCGCTGCCGCCGCGCAGGTAGATGCCGTCCTCGTACAGCTTAACCATACTGTCTCCCACTCTGCCCGAAAGGCTCGGGCGCATAGCATACATTCGTTCAATATCGTGCCATAGAACGGTTGCGAGCGGGTTACGAATCTGCGCGTTCACTTTATCTCAGTAAAGCAAAGGACGAGCCCGGTGTGGGGCCGGCAGATTTGGCGCAAGAGTGTCCCTTTCGACTAGTCATTTAAGAACGTCCCCAATGACTACCGCATCCGGAGCAAGGCAACGCCGCAGGTAGAGGACGGACAGCGAGCGACGTCCGGAGCGAACAAGTTGGCATGAAAAAGGCAAGGCATAGACCTTCTGGTCATGCCTTGCCTTTTGAATGACAAATTGTCGCTCCGGACGTCGCGCAGCGTCGGCCGTTCGGTAGAACGGCGGAACCTAGAGATCTCCGCCGGCGCCCAGTAGCTTGCGCATGACTTGCTCGGGGTTAACCGAGCCATCGCGCGGGGCCAGGGCGGTGATCTTCTTCTGCATCTTGTACTCGTGCAGCTCATCCTCGAGCTGGCGCACGCGAGCGCGGAGCTTCTCGTTCTCGCGCTCGCGCTCCTCGGCACGCTCCTTCATATCGAGAATGCGCACCACGCCGGCAAGGTTGATACCCTCGTCAGTCAGCTGGTTGATGAGCTCCAGACGCTCGATATCGGCACGCGAATACAGGCGTGTGTTACCGCCCGAGCGCTGGGG
This sequence comes from Collinsella sp. AF11-11, assembly GCF_003465485.1. Classification (NCBI taxonomy): domain Bacteria; kingdom Bacillati; phylum Actinomycetota; class Coriobacteriia; order Coriobacteriales; family Coriobacteriaceae; genus Collinsella; species Collinsella sp. AF11-11. The sequence continues at coordinate 80,264 of NZ_QSAS01000005.1, forward strand.
GTTCACCAGGCCCTTAGACTCGTAGACGCGCAGAGTCTGCGGATGCATGCCGGTCAGCTCGGCCGCCACGCTGATCATGTACAGCGGTTTGTTCCTATTGTCCTCGGCCATGCTACCTGACCCCTTTCCGTCTCGTTATCGTCCATCATAAGCCCGCGGGCGCGGGCGCGCGCCGCGACCGCCCTAGTACGTCGCCTTGTAACGGTTGACCTTCTCGCGATAGTCGCGCGTGTCGGCCTCGCGCAGCTTGGTCATGGCATCGCGCTCGTCATCGGATAGGTTCGTGGGGACCTGCACCTTGATCTCGACGAGCAGCGCGCCCGTACGGCCACGGTGCTTAACGTCGGGCGCTCCCATCTCCTTAAAGCGGAACTTCTTGCCCGTCTGGGTACCCGCGGGCACTTTCAAACGGACCGTCGCACCGCCGGGTGTGGGCACGTCCACCGTGCAGCCGAGCGCCGCCTCGTAGACCGAGACCGGTACCTCCATGGTCACGTCGGCGCCTTTGCGCTTGAACAGCGGGTGCTCCTCCACATGCGTGGTCACGACCAGGTCGCCGCGCTCGCCACCCGCAACGCCATACTCGCCGCGACGCTTGTAGCGTAGCTTGCCGCCATCGACCGCGCCCGCGGGCACCGAGACCGTGATGGTCTGCTGCTCGCCTGTCGAGGGAATGCGATAGGTGACCTTGTGCGTCACGCCGCGAAACGCGTCCTCGGCCGAAACATCGACGGTCAGCGACAGGTCGCCGCCCTTGCGAGCGCGGCTGCGACCCGCGCCGGCACCGGCAGCGCCCGCAGCCCCGGCAAAGCCCGAGCCCCAATCGCTGCCCCAGGCGCCGTTGCCGCTAAAGATGCTGTCGAAGATGTCGCCCCAGCCGCTGGCGCCCGCGCCGGCACCGTAGCCGCCGCCATATGCGCCGCCCGCGCCCGGCATGCCGCCAAACATGAGCATCTGGTCGTACTCTTTGCGCTTCTTCTCGTCCGAAAGCGTCTCGTAGGCCTCGCTGATCTCCTTGAACTTGGCCTCGTCGCCGCCGGCATCGGGGTGATATTTTTGCGCGAGCTTGCGAAACGCGCTCTTGATCTCTTTGTCGGAGGCGCTCTTGGATACGCCCAGGATGTCATAGAAGGTTTTGCCTGCAGCCATCGTAGCTCCTCTCCTGTTTCATCCGCCGCCCAGCGGGCGGCGGCTCATGCTTTCATATGGCACTAGGCCAGAAAGGGCCCCGGGTGTTGCCCCGGGGCCCTTCTCAATTACTCCTCGGTGCTCTCGGCCGTATCGGCCGAAGCATCCTCGGGCGCCGCTTCGGGCTCCGGTGCGGGGCGCTTCTCGCCACCGTAGGTCACCGTCACCATCGCGGAACGCAGGATGCGATCCGCCATGCGGTAGCCCTTCTGGTACACGTCGTTGACGGTCTCGTCGTACTGCGATGCGTCCTCGACGCGACCCACAGCCTGGTGCTCGAGCGGATCGAACGCCTCGCCCTTGGGGTCGATGGGCTCAACGCCCTCGTGCGCAAACACATCGAGCAGCTTGGCATGCACCGCATCGACGCCATCGACGAACTGCTTAAAGTCGTCGGCAAGCTCTTGGCTGCGGGCATGGTCGATCGCGCGCTCGATATCGTCGATTACCGGCAACAGCGCGGTGACAAGCTTCTCAGTCGCGCGGTCGCGCTCGGCGATGCGCTCGTTGGCGGTGCGGCGACGGAAGTTCTCCCAGTCGGCCTGCAAACGGGCGGTGCGCTCGGTGGCGTCCTTCGCCTTGTCCTCGGCAGCCTTCTGAGCCTCTGCCGCAGCATCGAGCTCGCTGCGCACGTCGGCAAGCTCCTTTTGGGCCTGCTCGAACTTGAGCTTAAAGTCGTTGTCGGCGGCTTCCTCACCGGCGCGGATAGCGGCTTCCACCATCTCGTCCTCGGTCATCGTCGCCTCCTTGTTGGAATCCTCTACCTGGTTCTCGGCAGCCTCGGCGGCCTCGGCCTCGTTGGCCTCGGTATCGTCGACGGCCTCTACGGGAATCTTCACGTCCTTCTCCTCAGAGTCAACGGGGGCGGCGCCAGCGGCAGCCGCCTCCGTGCGAGCTTTACGGGCGGACATGATTACTTGTCCTCGTCGTCCACAACCTCGTAGTCGGCGTCGACCACGTCATCGTCGGCAGGCTGGGCGCCGGCGGCACCGTCGGTCTGCTGCTGAGCGTCGGCGTAGACAACCTGGGCCAGCTCGTAGGCCACGGACTGCAGGGACTCGCCAGCGGCCTTGATGGCCTCGACGTCAGAGCCCTCGAGCGCCTTCTTGGCGTCGGCGATAGCGGTCTCGGCCTTGGACTTCACATCGGCGGAAACCTTGTCGCCCAGCTCGTTGAGGGTCTGCTCGGTGGAGTAGCACAGGCTATCGGTCTGGTTGCGGACCTCGACCTCCTCCTTCTGCTTCTTGTCCTCCTCGGCATGGGCCTCGGCGTCCTTGACCATGCGATCGACTTCGTCGTCGGACAGAGCGGTGGAGCCGGAGATGGTGATCTGCTGCTCCTTGCCGGTGCCCTTGTCCTTAGCAGAGACCTTGACGATGCCGTTGGCGTCGATGTCGAAGGTGACCTCGATCTGCGGCACGCCGCGGCGGGCAGCCGGGATGCCGGTCAGCTGGAACTTACCGAGCGACTTGTTATCGCGAGCAAGCTCGCGCTCGCCCTGGAGCACGTTGATCTCGACGCTGGTCTGGTTGTCGGCAGCGGTGGAGTAGACCTCGGTCTTGGAGGTCGGGATCGTGGTGTTGCGGTCGATCATCTTGGTCATGATGCCGCCCATGGTCTCGACGCCCAGCGACAGCGGGGTAACGTCGAGCAGCAGGATGCCCTCGACGTCGCCGGTGAGCACGCCGCCCTGGACGGCAGCGCCGTCGGCAACGACCTCGTCGGGGTTCACGGACATGTTGGGCTGCTTGCCGGTCATGGTCTTGACGAGCTCCTGGACGGCGGGCATACGGGTGGAGCCGCCGACGAGGATGACCTCGGTCAAATCGGAGAGCTTAAGCTTGGCGTCACGCAGGGCGTTGGTGACAGGCTGCTTGCAGCGCTCGAGCAGGTCGCGGGTGATCTTCTCGAACTCGGCGCGGGTCAGCGTGTAGTTGAGGTGCAGCGGGCCGGACTGGTTCATGGTAATGAACGGCAGGTTGATGGTGGTCTGCTGGGCGGCGGAGAGCTCCTTCTTGGCGTTCTCGGCGGCCTCCTTCAGACGCTGCAGGGCCATGGGGTCCTGACGCAGGTCGACGCCGTTCTCCTGCTGGAACTTGTCGGCCATCCAGTCGATGACGCGCTGATCCCAGTCGTCGCCGCCCAGGTGGTTGTCGCCCGAGGTGGACAGAACCTCAAACACGCCGTCGGCGAGGTCGAGGATGGAGACGTCGAAGGTGCCGCCGCCCAGGTCGAAGACCAGAATGCGCTGGTCGGTGCCCTGCTTGTCCAGGCCATAGGCCAGAGCAGCAGCGGTCGGCTCGTTGACGATACGCTTGACGTTGAGGCCGGCGATCTTACCGGCATCCTTGGTGGCCTGACGCTGGGCGTCGTTGAAGTAGGCCGGGACGGTGATGACGGCGTCGGTGACGGTCTCGCCCAGATACTTCTCGGCGTCGGCCTTCATCTTTGCGAGCGTCATGGCGCTCACCTGCTCGGCGGTGTAGTCCTTGCCCTCGATGTCGACGACGGCACGGCCGCCCTGGCCCTCCTTGACCTCATACGGCACGGTCTTGATCTCGGAGGTGCACTCGGAGTACTTGCGGCCCATGAAGCGCTTGATGGAGAACACGGTGTTCTTGGGGTTGGTGACAGCCTGGTTCTTAGCGGCCTTACCCACAACGCGGTCGCCGTCGGCACGGAAGCCCACGACGGACGGGGTGGTGCGGTCGCCCTCGGCGTTCACAATAATGGTCGGAGAACCGCCCTCGAGAACGGCCATGGCGGAGTTAGTAGTACCAAGGTCGATACCAAGAATCTTACTCATTAGAAATTCCCTCTCTCTTTTGCGTTCGCGTCGCCTCGACGGTCTGTCGCGCGGCGCTTCGGCTTGTCTTTCAGGATGTAGTGTATCCCCTTATGGGCTGGAATATACAAAATCTAAGTCAATTCATATAAGATTTCTTATTGCTGAGAGTTTAGGTTCTTAAATGCGCAGGTAGATGCGCTGATTGAGTTCTCGGCAGATCTATTGAGATCTATGTAGAGTTGACTGAGGTGTGAGCCTGAAGCCGTACAGGGGGCCTTGGAGCGACCCCGGGGGAAGCGCGACCCAGTCTGAGCGTAAATTCCGGGACGCAGTTTCCGCCGGGCGGTCCAACCGGAAACCGTGTCCCGTTTTGGACGTGGATTACGGGATGCGGTTTCCGCAAACACGCTCAATCGCCCTATATTTCAAGTCACCTGTAGCTAACATTTGCGCAGCTCAACGGCCTCACCTGCATGTTTTTTAGTAAGCCATGGCATACTCGGCGAACGGTATGAAGATGCCGGTCAGAGGGTATTGCAAACGGTCGCTCCCGTGGTATGTTTTTGCCCGAATCAAACCGACGCGCATCGCCTGTAGCGTCGGTCAACAGAGAGGAAACTACCATGGCTCATCCCGTAATTGATGCCGACGAGTGCATCGCTTGTGGCGTTTGCGTCGACTCCTGCCCCGCTGGCGTTCTGGAGCTCCAGGACGTCGCCACCGTCGCTGACGAGGACTCCTGCGTCGCCTGTGGCGCTTGCCAGGACGCTTGCCCCGCTGGCGCGATCACCGAGATCGTCGAGGAGTAACAACTCCCGCACTTGCACACTCAAAAGTACACCGTGCACAAAAAAGGAGGCCTCCGCATCGCCGCGGAGGCCTCCTTTTTTGTGCGGATAACCAATTAGGCACCATCGCAGGTTGAGCTCACGTCAGCGAAAACGTCCCTAAGCGAGCAAGGTGACGTGAAAGAGGAGGGAAGCGTACTTTGGTACGCGACCGACGATTGAACGTCAGATTGCCGCTTAGGGACGTTTGCAGCATCGGCTACGACAGATCGTCCTCGTAGGGCATCAGGTCTGCCAAATAGCCTTTCTCCTTGAGTATGGCCTCGATCTCGTCGAGGGTTTGCTCATCCTCTGCCGCAATGCGGTGGAAGTGATAGCCGCTCGTCACCGTTAGTAGTGGAAAGCTCTTGCCGCTCTCGATATCGTGCAGGTAGCGCTCAACATCGCGACGATTGCGAATGTCCAGGTCGGCCGTGATCTTACCGTACACGCGGTGATTGACGATCACGTTGAGCACGGCGCCGCCGGCGTCGACGATACTCGTGAGCTCATCGCCTGCCTGCTCCACGCTGTGGCGAACCTTGACCAAGCGCGTGGGCACGGCGGGGCTGCTGGGGGCCTCCTGCAGCACGTAGCCGCGGTTGGTTGCCACGACATCGTGCCCATCGGCGCGCAACAGGGCAATATCCTGAACCACGACCTGGCGGCTCACGCCAACCTCGCGGGCAAGTGCGCTGCCCGAAACGGGCTCCCTGGCTCCCTCGAGCACGCCCATGATGGCACGACGGCGCTCGCGGGCGTTCATTATTTACCGTCCAGCAGACGCAGGTGCTTAAGCGAGAGGTCGAGGATCGGGGCGGAGTGTGTCAGCGCGCCCGAGCTAATAAAGTCGACGCCCAGATCGGCCAGGGCGCGAATATTGCTGGCGTCCACATTGCCCGAACACTCAGTCTTGGCGCGACCGGCGATAAGCTCGATAGCGGCGGCCATGTCGTCGTGGGTCATGTTGTCGAACATGATGATGTCGGCGCCGGCTTCCACGGCCTCGCGCACCATGTCCAGGTTCTCGCACTCGATCTCGACCGTCGTGGTAAACGATGCATGGGCGCGCGCCATCTCAATCGCGCGCGCCACGCCACCGGCGGCGTCGATGTGGTTGTCCTTGAGCATGACGGCCGTCGACAGGTTGTAGCGATGGTTGCTGCCGCCGCCGATCTCAACCGCCGCCTTCTCGAAAACGCGCATGCCCGGCGTGGTCTTGCGTGTGTCGACAAGCACGGTCTTGGTACCCTCGAGCGCCGCTGCCATTCTGTGCGTATAGGTAGCGATACCGCTCATGCGCTGCAGGTAGTTGAGCGCCACGCGCTCGCCCGAAAGCAGCACGCGCGCATCGCCGCGCACCTGGCCCACGTGGTCGCCGGCGTGCACCTCGTCACCGTCGGCAACATCAAACAGCACCGAGCTCTGCGAATCCAGCAGCTCAAAGGTGCGGGCGAACACATCCAAGCCCGCGATGATGCCATCGGCCTTGGCGATGAGCTCCACCGTGGCGGGGCGCGCCGTGGGGCACACGCTCGCCGTGCTCACGTCCTCAAACGTAATGTCCTCGCGTAGAGCCTGCAGAATCAGATCATCGACGACGAGCTTCATGGTAATGGGATTCATGGTCTACTCCTCCACGGCCTGCGTGCCGGCGGCACGGGCCAAATCATCGATTGCCAGGGAGTCGGCGCTCAGGGCGCGATGACGCCCGTCGAGCGCGGGCTCGCCCGCCTGCTCCACGGCGAGCGACTCGCCGGTGCGCATGTACCACGCGGCGCGACGACCCCAGACCAGCGCCTCGAGCAGGCTGTTGGAAGCCAGGCGATTCTTGCCGTGCACGCCGTTGCAGGCCGTCTCACCGGCTGCGTAGAGCTCGGGCATCGAGGTGCGGCCGTCCTTGTCGACCCACACGCCGCCCATAAAGTAGTGCTGCGTAGGCGTAACGGGGATGGGCTCGTCCAAGATGTCGCGGCCGTCCTCCAAGCAGCGTGCGCGAATGTTGGCAAAGTGCCCGGTCACTACATCGCGCTCGACGGGGGCAAAGCTCAGCCACTCGTGCTCGGTACCGTCCCGCTTCATCTGCTCGCGAATAGCGGCAGCGACCACATCGCGCGGCTGAAGCTCGTCGGTAAAGCGCTCACCGGCGGCGTTGAGCAAAATCGCGCCCTCGCCGCGGCAGCTCTCGCTGATCAGGAAGGTGCGGCCTGGCTGCGGCGAGAACAGTCCCGTGGGGTGGATCTGCACGTAGTCCAGGTGCTCCATCTTAATGCCATGCTCCTGAGCGATGTAGCAGGCATCGCCCGTGAGCTGCGGATAGTTGGTCGAGTGGTCGTATATGCCGCCGATGCCGCCCGTTGCCCACAGCGTGTGGCGGGCATGGATCTTAAACGGCTCGCCGGCATGCGCGCCCTCGGCGGCATTTATCAGCTCGTCGGCGGGGCGGACCGAGTTGTCCTCGTCCACGGGAACGGCGACGACACCGGCACACACCGTGGCGCCGTCACGCTCGCCCGTCAGGATGTCGGTCATGGCCACGTGCTCCAAAATCTGCACGTTATCCAGTTTGCGAACGGCCTGAAGCAGCTTGGTCGTGATCTCCTTGCCCGTAATGTCGGCATGGAAGGCAATGCGGGGGCGGCTGTGCGCACCCTCGCGGGTAAAGTCGAGGCTGCCGTCGGCCTTGCGCTCAAAGTCCACGCCCATCGCCAGCAGGTCGTTGATGACCGAGCGGCTCGAGCGGATCATGATGTCGACGCTCTCGCGGCGGTTCTCGTAGTGGCCGGCGTGCATGGTGTCCTCAAAGAAGGCATCGTAGTCCGAGCCCTCGGGCAGCACGCAAATGCCGCCCTGCGCGAGCATCGAATCGCACTCGTCGACAGCGCCCTTGGAGAGCATGATCACGCGCGTGCTCGTCGGCAGATTGAGGGCCGCGTACAGGCCCGCCACGCCGCAACCGGCAATGACAACGTCGCACTCCATGTCGGGGTATTGTTTGGTTTCCACAGGAATCCTCTCCCTTGTTATGTGACATAAGGGACTGTCCCTCATGTCACATTGGCTTAGCGCGCCGCGTACTCGAGCATGCGGTCGAGCGTAAGTTTGGCCTGGTCGGCGGCCTCGTCCGACACGCCGATCTGCACCTCGCCCTCGCCCGTCTCCAGGCAGCGCACGAGTTTTTCGAGCGTGATGAGATCCATGTTGACGCAGGTGGGCTGCACCGCGGGGAAGTAGAACTTTTTGCCGGTGCCCTCGCAGCGGCGCTCGAGCTCGTAGAGCACGCCGCGGACCGTCACGATAATGAACTCGCTCGCGTCGGACTCTTCGGCGTACTTGATGATGCCGGCGGTGGAGCCGATGTAGTCGGCCTCGGCCAAGACGTCGGCCTTGCACTCAGGATGCGCCAGCACGAGCGCGTCGGGGTGGGCCTCCGTCGCGTCAACGATCTGCTCGACGGTGATGATGTGATGGCGCGGGCAGTAGCCGTTGTTGAGGATGACGTGCTTCTGGGGCACCTGCTCGGCTACGAAGCGGCCCAGGTTCTGGTCGGGAATGAACAAGATGTGCTGCTGCGGCAGCTCGGAGACGATCTTGACGGCGTTTGAGCTGGTAACGCACACGTCACTCCAGCTCTTGATCTCGACCGTGGAGTTGACGTAGCAGACCACGGCCAGGTCGTCGCCGTACTCGGCGCGCGCCGCATCGACCGTCTCGCGCTTGACCATGTGCGCCATGGGACAGTCCGCGCCCGGCTCGGGCAGCAGCACGGTCTTGGTGGGATTGAGCAGCTTGGCGCTCTCGCCCATAAACTCCACGCCGCACAGCACGATGGTCTGCTGCGGCAGGCTCTTGGCAAGCTTTGCCAGGTAGAAGCTGTCGCCGACGTAATCGGCCACAGCCTGAACCTCGGGCGCCACGTAATAGTGCGCCAGGATCACCGCGTCGCGTTGGGTTTTAAGTTGCTGAATGGCCTCGACGAGCTCTGCGGGCACCAGTGCCGCGCGCTCCGTTGCCGTCGTTGCCGATGCTAGGCCGGCCGCGATATCGCGTGCAAGCTCCGACGCATCCATGTTCGCGCTCTGTGCCATCAAGGCCCCTCTCTTTTGGCGAATCTTGGGGCTTTAGTATGACACCTAGGTTTACAGCTGACAAGACAGCTGTAAACCTAGGTGTAAAGTTGAAATAAAGATTCGACCATGCGGCAAGTCCATATTCGAACTGGCAAGCTGAGGACAGCCGAAAATGGACCCGCCCCATGATTCGAGCAGCCTGTTTTGTCCTGGACCAAGGGGCAGTGGTCAAAAAGGGCCAAATATGAGTACTGTCACCAAATTAGTAGCAGCGATTTTCCGGTCCAGAGCAGCAAAATCGCCTTGTTTGGAGCCCGATCGCGACTCTGAAGAACGAAAATCGATGCACTTTTGTCCTCTGGCACCGATTTTTGAGGCCATTTGGCTGCCACTAAACTGGTAACAGTACTCATATTTGGCCCTTTTTGACCACCGGGTTTCCGGCAGGCCCCAAAAGCGGGCCCGAATCGCTCGATCCGGGCCCGCTGGGGGTAGCGCGCACAATCGAGGTGTAAGAAGCAAGAGAGGGCCATCGCCTAGAATCGTCAGCGCCTAGATATTCGACGAAAGGAAAGACAATGGCCCGCAGCGACATGCTATCCCAGCCGGACCGGGGGCTCGGCCTCGACCGGCCCCAGACCGAGGCATTTCACTGACGAGTTCAAGAGGAAGATAGTCGATCTCCACAACGCCGGAAAGCCCAGGCGCGAGGCCATGGACGAGTGCGGCCTCGGCAAGAGCACCGTGGAGAGGCGGGTCAAGCCGATAAACGCGACCGGCTCGCCGCGCGCCGCCGACAACCGCACGCCCGAGTAGAACCGGATCCTGGAGCCCGAGCGCGAGAACCGCAGGCTCCGGATGGAGGTCAACGTCTTAAGACGAGCGGCGCCAGCATACGCTCGGAAGTCAGGGCCATGGCGGCCAACGGGGGGCCGCTGCCCCATATCGGCGCAGCGCTGGCATCGAGGCCTTCTGACCTGTGTCAAGATTTCGGACACGCATGCTCGAGAAATCAAGCGGCCATAGGCATGGCCTCGAGCTTGGGCTCGGTTCTCTCGAAGAAGGCCGCCATGGCCTCGGCCGGCACCTTGTAGCCGATCGTCGAGCGGGGCCTTCGGCGGTTGTAGTACGCCTCGATGAACTCGACCACCGCGTGCTTGGCGGAATCCCTGGTCGGGAAGCTGCGCCTGTAGTACATCTCGTTCTTCAGCGTGGCGAGGAACGACTCGGCCACCGCGTTGTCGTGGCAGTTGCCGGCGCGGCTGCAGGACAGCCGCACGTCGTTGTCGCGCGCCCATTCGGCCAGAAGCCTGCTGGTGTACTGGGCGCCGCGGTCGGCGTGGAATATCGCGTTGCCGGCCACGTAGCCGCGCGATTTGGCCGACGCCAGCGCCGAAACCACGATGTCGGCGGTCATGCGCTCGGAGAGCGACCAGCCCACCACCATGCGGGTGTTGAGGTCGATGACCGTCGACAGGTACAGCCATCCCTCGCCGGTGCGCAGGTAGGTGATGTCGCCCACGAGCTTGCAGGTTGGAACGGGACTGGTGAAGTCGCGGCGCACCAGGTCGGGCCGGGGCCTGGCCTTCGGGTCGGGGATGGTGGTGCGCTTCCTGTCGTTGGGCGTGCAGCCGCGTATTCCCAGCTCGCGCATCAGCTTGCGCACCCTGTACAGGGTCAATCCGGAGAACTCGCCGGGCAGGAAGCATTTCACGAACCGGAAGCCGAACCTGCGGTCCGACTCCAGCCACACGCGCCGGACCGCCTCGCGCTCGGCCGACCAGTCTTCTCGCGGGCAGCCGTTGGAGAGCCACGAGTAGAAGCCCGATCGGCTCACGCCGAGCACGCGGGCCATCATTTTCACCGGGAATTCGGCCTTCTCCGCCAACATCATCCGGTAGCACGCGGCTACGCCTGGCTTTTGGCGAAGAAGGCCGCGGCTTTTTTCAAGAAGGCGTTCTCCATCTCGAGCTCGCGTATGCGCCTTTTCGCCTCGCGAAGCTCGCGGTCCTCGGCCTTGGGGTCGGGCCCGCCGGCAAGCTCGCGCCGGCGATTCTGCACCCACTTGTTCACGGTCTTGGAATTCAGGCCCAGTTCTGCGCAGCATTCCGTTATCGGCCTGCCCGTCGAGATGATGTAGTCGGCGGTCTCGCGCCTGAACTCGTCGGTGTACTTGGCGGCTGGGTTGGACATAGCATACCGTCCTCTCGGTCGTCGATGAATGCATTCTAAAGGATTGGGCCTCTAGCATGCGTGTCCGAAAAGACGATACAGGTCAGACAACCCAATCAGACGTCGTCTCGAGCGCGTCCTCTGCACGGTCGAGCGTGCTTCTGGCCTTGGCACCCTGTTTGAACCACGAGCGCAGGTCCTCGAGCGTGCTGCCCGCTGCATACACCTTGATTTTGCGACCGCCTTTCGTGGTCACCGTGCAACGGTCGCCGCTCTCGCTGTTCTCGTGCGCCGTGACCTTCTTGAGGTAATCGCGACGGAACGCCACGACGCGGGCATTGCTGATCTCGATGAACCAATCATCGTCGACAAGCGAAGTGCCCGTGGTACCTCGACTTGCCATCTCCTCGGCGAAGGAGAAGCCGAGTTCGCGCTCCTGCCTGCCGATCTCGAGGATGCCGCGGTCGGGCATGCTGAGCATGAGCAGGGGCAGGAGTCCCCCTATGAACAGGAAGAGGAACGGGACGAGCAAGAGCAGACGAGCACCGGCATCGGTGAAAACAGCCATGAAGGCGATCACGAGCGAGAAGACGAGCGCCATGCCGTTGAAAACAATCGTCAACGGCTTGATGGCAGACCAACACAGGCCCGCCTTGGTCATGGGACCGTCGACGGCGTCCGAGACTTCGATGCCCTCTTCCTCCAGACGGGCGAGGAGGTTGAGCGAGCACACCCCCTCGAGGCTTATCGAGCAGAACTTCCGGTCGCCCTCGAACAGGTCGATCCTCATCATCTGCGTGTGAAGCGTTGCACGGGTGATGTTGCCAAACGTCGTCTCCTTGCGGATGCCGAAGGCGTTACGCGAGAGAATTCGCTCACCGTCCACGTCGATGCGCGGGATGCTCAGCAGGGCCCAGATGGCCATGCCCGCGAGCGCCATGGCGTGACCGAACCACACAAGTTCGTGGTCCCACTCGCCCAACGAGACGCCCTGCCAGACGTAGACACCCAGCATGAGCAGTTCGAACGCGACGGCGCAGCAGGCGATGATCGTGCGAATGGCAGCGGGCATGCGCACCGTGAAGCGATCGAGGCTGTCCGTCGCCTCACTGCGCTCGCGCGCGCCGCGACGGGCGACCCATGCAGTGAGCGGACCGACGATGAACACCACCATCGCCACGCGCAGGAACGATTCGAGTATGTCGCCCATATTAACCACCATCCCAATAGAAAACGTGAATTTGGGAGACTATAGCAGAGCGAAGCGATCTGCACGGCATCGTCCGGGTGTTTTCGGCATACGGTGGAAACCAGCGGCAGCGGACGTTGAGAACTCACCCAAAAGACGCGATTCGACCGAAGCGATTCTTCTTGACTTGGTCTCAATGTGATACGACATGCGCCACTACCTGCGCGGTCTTGCGGCCCTGATCGAAGAGGGTCACACCGATGAGGCACTCGGGCGCATCGACGCGCTCTGCGAGACCAACGACCGCACCGCCGTGCGCCGCTACTGCGCCAACGAAACGGTCAACATTGCGCTCTCGTCGCTTTCCGCGGACATCAACGCGCGCGGCATCACCGCCGATCTGCGCGCCGCCGTGCCCGAAACCGTCCACGTGGGCGATGTCGATCTATTCAGTGTGGTATCGAACGCCCTGGACAATGCCATCGCCGCGGCGAGCGCCGCCCCCGAAGGCAAGCGGTTTGTCGACCTGGACCTTCGCTACGAAGACGGTCAGCTTCTATTGCTGGTTTCCAACACGTTTGGCCGTGCGCCGCACATGGTCGACGGCATGCCCGTGGCTCAGCACACTGGGCACGGCTTTGGCACCAAGAGCATTATGCTTGCCGTCGAGCGCATGAACGGCAACTGCCAGCTCCGCATTAACGGCGACCGGTTTGAGCTGCGCGCCGTGATGTAGGGGCTGCCGCCAACCTCGCTACAGCGGTGCAGCCGCCGGGGTCAGCTGCTTAATGTAGGCCCACATGCGCTGCTTGGCGGCCTTGTCGGTGAGCGCCGCCTCAAAACCGTCGAGCGCCAGCACGCGGCGCCCCTGCACATGGGCGACCAGGCCGGGCTTGAGCATGGCGGTGTCAAAGTCATCAATTGCCACAAGCATATCGGCATAGGTCTCGCGCATGACATCGGCCGCACTGTTGTCGAGCAGCAGCACCGCCTCGGGGTCCAAGGTCTCCAGCGCCTCGCGGAACAGGTCGCACGGCAGAGTCTCGCCCACCGCGACCGCTCCGTCACCCGCGCCGGCGACGCTTGCCAGCACGCAAAAGTCCTCGGGGGCATATCCGATGGCGCCGAGCGCCTTGCGCAACGCGGCGCCATCCGCGCCGGCAGCCAGCTCGCCGCCCGAGCACTCGGCTTCATCCAAATCGCCTTTGACCAGCACAATCGGCGAGCACGCGTTGCCCGCGATACGCACACCGCGACCTGCAAGCGACGCGAGCTCCTGCTCGGTCGCCTGAGCGATGGCTTCTTTTTTCTGGCTTTGTGACGTGGGCATGCGCTCTCCAATCGTTTGCGTGCCCACCATTATATAAAAGAGCCGCCCGCGAGTGGTTGCTTTGCGGGCCGCTGGGTATAAGCACGGTCGTACTGAGTTTTACGCGGCCGAGCCGCGTCGTATTATGGAGGTCACCATGGCTGACATTAAGCAGATTACCCCCGAGAACTTCGATTCCATCGTTAACGACAGCCTGCCCGTACTGGTTGATTTTTGGGCCCCGTGGTGCGGCCCCTGCCGCTCGCTCTCGCCCATCGTAGACGAGGTTGCCGACGAGCTGGCCGGCAAGTTGGCTGTGGCCAAGTGCAACGTCGACGACAACCAGGACCTGGCCATGAAGTTTGGCGTCATGAGCATCCCCACGCTGATCGTCTTTAAGAACGGCGAGGAGGTCGACCGCTCGGTCGGCGCCTTGCCCAAGGCAAGACTTCAGGCACTGCTGGAGAAACATCTGTAATACGCTTGTTACCCATCTGCCGTCCATGAGCGGTTTCGCACCGCTCGCCGGAGTGCCAAACGCAAGGTATGCGACCACGGATAGTATGGTAGATACAAACAGCCCCCAGTGAACGGGTGCGGGTCAGACGGACTCGCACCCGTTTTCTTATGCGGCGGCGCTCAAGGCGGGCGTAGTAGAATCTGAACCACCATATCGCCCCGTACAAAAGGAGACTCCCCATGCATGACGTCGGAATGAACATGAGCCAGCTTGCCATGAGCGTCAAGCAGGTCGACGACACCATTGAGCTCGCTCACGAGTGGAGCCATCAGCTGCTGCATGCGACCGAGAACTTTGACATGGAGCGCATTGGCGCCAAGCTCGAGGCCGCCATGGCGGCACTCCACGAGGCGCACGATGCGCTCGAGGGCTACGAGGAGGCCATCGAGGCCGACCACAACTCCGTCGGCTCTGTGAAACTGGTGTAACGTGGCCGAGCACGAGCACGCGCACAATCACGGTGCGGACGACGATGCAAGCTGCCGCTACAGCGGCTCCAGCTCCGAGCTGGTCCGCTTTTCGGTCACCGCGCCCGACGACCTGCTGCGCCGCTTTGACGAGCAGATCGCGCGCCGCGGTGACGTGGCTAACCGATCCGAGGCCGTACGCGATCTGATTCGCGCCTCGATCGCCAAGGAGCAGATGCGCACGCCCGACGAGCAGGTCATCGGTTCGCTCACCATGATCTATGACCACCATACCGGCGATCTGACGCGCCGTCTGGACGAGGTGCAGCACGACTACACCGACGAGATTGTCTCGACCATGCACGTGCATCTGGACCACCACAACTGCCTGGAGATTCTGGCGCTCAAGGGTCGCGGCAAACGCGTCTATGAGCTAGCGGACCGGTTGCTGGGACTGCGCGGCGTTAAGCACGGCGAGCTCACCTGCGCCGCCACCAAGCAGAGCCTGGGGCTGTAGCGGGATTTCCCGCAGCGCACCTGCCAAAAAGGGACAGGTTTGTTTTGGCAGGTTTAGAAGTTTTACCGACCAAAATAAACCTGTCCCTTTTTGGTCGGTTTTGACGAGGGGAAGCCACATGCGGCATGTGCATATTCATGTGACGGGCATTGTGCAGGGCGTTGGCATGCGGCCATTTGTGTATCGCGAGGCTATGGCGCATGGCATCTGTGGCTGGGTGCTCAACGCGGGCGATGGCGTACACATCGAGGCGCATGCTTTGAGCGAGGCGCTCGACGAATTTGTCACCGCGCTGTCGGAGCACGCGCCGGCCGCAGCCCGCGTTGAGCATGTCGCTGTTGCAGACCTGGAGCCCGACGCTTGGGATGCCGACGATGAGCAGGTCTTTCGTATTGTAGCGTCACAGGATCAGACCGTGCACACGACGCTCATCTCCCCCGATATCGCCACCTGTGACGACTGCCTGCGCGAACTGTTCGACCCCGCCGACCGTCGCTATCACTACCCCTTTATCAACTGCACCAACTGCGGGCCGCGCTTTACCATCATCCGGTCGCTGCCTTATGACCGAGCGGCCACGTCGATGGATTGCTTTCCTATGTGCCCCGAGTGCGCTGCAGAGTATGGCGACCCGCTTGACCGGCGCTTTCATGCGCAGCCCGATGCCTGCTTTGACTGCGGGCCACATATTACCTGGCGCGAGGCGGCGGGCGACATGGAGCTCGAGGGCTCGGGGGCGATGCCGGCCGTCGGCAGCACGCGCGAAACCAGCGATGCCATTATTGACCGCTGTGTCGAGCTGCTGGCCAGCGGCGGTATTGTCGCCATCAAGGGGCTGGGCGGATTCCATCTGGCCTGCAACGCCGCCAATGAGCAGGCGGTGGTCGAGCTGCGCCGTCGCAAGCGCCGCAGCAACAAGCCGCTTGCCGTTATGGTGCGCAGCCTTGCCGATACTGAACGCCTGTGCCATGTCGATGATGCCGAGCGCGACTTGCTGGCCGGCAGCATCCGCCCCATTGTGCTGCTGCGCCGACGTGCCGTTTGCGAGAGTGGAGATTCCCCCGACGCCCTCGCGCTCGCGCCGTCCGTCGCGCACGACCTTCCCGAGCTCGGTGTTATGCTCCCCTACACCCCGCTTCAGCATCTGCTGCTTGCCGCGGCAGAAGTCTGCGGTATGCACGCGCTCGTCATGACCAGCGGAAACCTGAGCGAAGAACCCATCGAGACCGACGACGACCTTGCCTGGAAACACCTCGTTGCCGCCGGCATCGCCGACTCGTTGCTCGGTAACGACCGCGCGATCCTCTCGCGCTATGACGACTCTGTAGTGCGCGTGGTCGACGGCGCTGTTATGCCCGTGCGCCGCGCTCGCGGATATGCACCCCAGCCGCTGCCGTTGCCGGCGCTCGACGGCGCTCCGTCCTGCGTGCTCGCCTGCGGGCCACAACAAAAGGCCACGATTGCGCTCACGCGTGAAGGGACGAACGGCGAGGCAACCTGTTTTGTGTCGCAGCATATCGGCGATGTTGAAAACGGCGGGACCTTCGATGCCTGGAACGCCGCGCGCACGCGCTTGGAAGATCTCTTTGACTTGGCGCCCGCCGCCTTGGCCTGCGATTTACACCCCAGCTATCTATCGGGCCAGTGGGCGCGCGAGCAGGCACGGGAGCACAATCTGCCGCTCGTCGAGGTGCAGCACCATCATGCACATATCGCGAGCGTAATGGCCGAGGCCATCGCCGCGGGCCAGCTTACAACCGACACGCGTGTCCTTGGCATCGCCTTTGACGGCACCGGCGCCGGCACCGATGGAACCATTTGGGGCAGCGAGTTTCTTGTTGCCAGCCTTGGCGGCTTTGAGCGCGCCGCGCATTTGCTCACCTGGGCGCTCCCCGGCGGGGCGGCCTCCGTACGCGACGCTCGACGCAACGCCTTTGCCCTGCTCAGTGAGCTCGGCCTGCTCGAGCACCCAGGTGCCGCTCGGCTTTTGGACAGTCTCGACGAGCAAACGCGCAGCGTGACAGCCACCATGATCGAGCGCGGCATCAACAGCCCGCGTACCAGCAGCATGGGGCGCCTCTTTGATGCCGCGGCAGCAATTCTGGGCATCTGCGACAAGGCAACCTACGAGGGCGAACCCGCCATAGAACTCGAAGCCGCCGCCTGGCGCGCGTTCAGCAGTGAAAGTGCCTGCCCCACCGGCAATATGGCCAGCTTTTCCGTAACCGAATCATCCCGTCCGGACGACTGCCATGTTCTGAACTCCAGGCCGCTTTTTGAGGCGCTTTTGGAGGGAATCAGGACCGGCGTGCCCGCCGGCAAGCTCGCGCTCGACTTCCATGTCACCATCGCACGCGCGTCGGCCCGCATCGCAAGCGAGATCTGCGTCCGTGAAGACCTCGACACCGTCGTGCTCTCGGGCGGCGTGTTCATGAACCGACTTTTGCTTCGGCTCCTTACCCACGAACTCAAAGACGCCAGTCTTGCCGTCTTGGTCCCCCGCTCCGTGCCCGTCAACGACGGCTGCATCGCCTACGGTCAGGCCGCCATCGCTCGCGCTCACCTCGCGCAGACAGCATCGCGATAGGCTGTTTTGCCAGCCTGCGCGCCGCCGTCTCACAGGTGTAACGCGTTTGCTCGTGACTCCCGCGAGCGCTACCATCAACTGATGGGTAATTAGGCGCCTATCCAGCGCAAAACGTATAAAAGGGGAACATTATGTGCCTTGCCGTTCCCGGTAAAGTGGTCAAACGCGACGACGACCTTAAGGCGACCGTCGACATGATGGGCATCGAGCGCCCCGTTTCGCTGCGCCTCGTGCCGACGGCACAGGTAGGCGACTATATTCTCGTACACGCCGGCTTTGGCATCCAGATCGTCGACGAGCAGGAAGCGCAAGAAACGCTCGAGCTCGTTAATGCCATGACCGAACTGGCCGAAGAAGACCAACTGGCCAGCAATCCGGCCGAGGCATACTAGTGGCGGCCGGACAGCCGGCGCGCTCCGGTATCGACTTTTCGGCATTTCGCGACCCCAAGCTGGCTCGC
Organism: Collinsella sp. AF11-11; assembly: GCF_003465485.1. Taxonomy (NCBI): domain Bacteria; kingdom Bacillati; phylum Actinomycetota; class Coriobacteriia; order Coriobacteriales; family Coriobacteriaceae; genus Collinsella; species Collinsella sp. AF11-11. The sequence goes on from NZ_QSAS01000005.1 coordinate 98,298, forward strand.
GAGCTCATCGATCGTATTCATGAGCTTGTCGGCGACCGCGCCATCAACCTTATGGAAGTCTGCGGCACGCACACCGTGAGCATCGGTCGCTATGGCTTTCGCTCCATTATGCCTGCCGGGCTCAAACTGCTGAGCGGTCCGGGTTGCCCCGTCTGTGTTACCGCCAACCGCGATATCGACCATGCAATCGCGCTCGCCAAGATGGACGGCGCCATCATCACCACCTTTGGCGACATGATGCGCGTGCCCGGGTCGTCTACCTCGCTCGCCGCGCAAAAGGCGGCGGGGCGCGATATTCGCATTGTGTACTCCCCGCTCGATGCACTCGATATCGCCGAACACAACCCCGACCGCCCGGTCATCTTTATGGGCGTGGGTTTTGAGACCACAACGCCCACCATCGCCGGCGCCATTTTGGAGGCAGACGCGCGCGGACTTTTGAACTTTTCGGTCTATTGCGCCCACAAGACCACGCCGCCGGCGCTGCGCGCCATCGCCAACGATCCCGAGACCACTATCGACGGCTTTATCCTGCCGGGGCACGTCGCCACCATCACGGGCCTGGCGCCCTTTAGCTTTTTGGTCGACGAGTTCAATACCCCGGGTGTGGTCACCGGATTTGAGCCGGTCGATATTCTGCAGGGCATCTGCATGCTGGTCCAGATGGTTGTTGAGGGGCAGCCCGCAATCGACAACGCCTACCGCCGTGGCGTCAACGCAGACGGCAACCCCGTGGCGCGCCAACTGGTCGAGCAGGTGTTTGAGCCGTGCGACACCACATGGCGCGGTCTGGGGCCGATTGCCGGCTCGGGCCTCACCATTCGTCCCGAGTTCTCGCGCTTTGATGCCCGCGTTCGCTTTGACGTGCCCGTTGAGGCGACGGTTGAGCCGCGCGGATGCCGCTGCGGCGACGTGCTGCGCGGGGCCATTACGCCGAGCAGCTGCCCGCTCTTTGGCCGCACCTGCACGCCCGAGCATCCTGTCGGACCGTGCATGGTGAGCTCCGAGGGCAGCTGCGCGGCGTACTACCGTTACCGAGTCTAGCCCGAACGCCCCCGCGTGCTGACACCTCCCACGATTGGAGTTTTCGATATGTCCCATAGTGTCTCCGATAGCACTGTCTTGCTGGGCCACGGCTCCGGCGGGCAGATGATGAAGCGCATCATCGACGAAGTCTTTTTGGATGCCTTTGGCTCGCCCGAGCTGCTCGAGGGCAACGACGCCGGCGTCGCCGCGCTGCCCGCGAGCGGGCGCATCGCCATGTCGACCGACAGCTTTGTAGTCTCGCCGCAGTTCTTCCCCGGTGGCAACATCGGCCGCCTCGCCGTGTGCGGAACCGTCAACGACGTCGCGACCTCGGGCGCCAACGTGCGCTACCTATCGTGCGGCTTTATCCTCGAAGAGGGCTACCCCATGGACAAGCTGCGTCAGATCGTGCAGACGATGGCCGAGACGGCGCACGAGGCGGGCGTGTCCATAATCACGGGCGACACTAAGGTGGTCGAGCGCGGCGGGGCCGACGGCGTCTATATCAATACCGCCGGCGTGGGCGAGGTACCCGCGGGCGTGGCGCTCAGCGGCGCAAACTGCAAGCCCGGCGACGTCATCCTGGTGTCGGGTACACTCGGCGACCACGGCATCGCCATCATGAGCCAGCGCGAGGGCTTGGCGTTTTCGAGCAACATCGAAAGCGACGCTGCGCCGCTCAATCATCTGATTGCCGATGTGCTCGCCGCCGCCCCCGACACCCGCTGCTTCCGCGACCCCACGCGCGGCGGCCTGGCATCCACGCTCAACGAGTTTGCCCAGGCCAGCGGCGTCGCCATGGAGATCGACGAGGATGCCGTGCCCGTGCGCCCCGACGTGCAGGCGGCATGTGAGATGCTCGGCTACGATGTGCTGCAGGTGGCAAACGAGGGCAAGATGGTCGCCGTGGTGCCGGCCGAGCAGGCCGATGCCGCGCTGGCGGCCATGCGCGCCGCCCGCTACGGCGAGAACGCCGCCATCATCGGTCGCGTGCTGCCGCTTGCCGAGGACGCCCGCCCCGCCGTGCGCGTACGCACCGGCTGGGGATCGACCCGCATCCTCGACATGCTCGTAGGAGAGCAGCTGCCGAGAATTTGCTAGCGGCTGCTCTGCAAGCTGCTCAGCATCCGGCCACAATCGGCCCGCCCATTTTCACTGGGACGTTGGCCCACTTAAACTGCGAGGAGATGGAAGGGCCCTCCTGCCGAGCTGATCGGTAGGAGGGCCCTTCGCTTTGCAAGACCATACTCCTTGCAGTATTTACCTGGTAGGCAGAGGCTCGCTACGCCGCGCGGCGTTTGGTGTAGACAAACCAGCCGCCGACGGCCCCGATACCGACGATGCCCACGGCAACGCCAGCGATAGCAAAGCCGTTTGGACCCGCGTCCGCAGCCTTGTTGGCGGCGCCGGCGCTCAACGCGGCAGTCTTGCCGGACGTGCCCGACTTTTTGCCGCTCTTGTCTGTCTTACCGGCGACGGAAGACTCCGTCAAATCCTTCTTGCCGGATTCAGCCTCGTCCTTGGAATCGCCAGCTGCCTTGGCGCCCTCGCGCGAGGAAGCACCGGCCATCTTGGCGGCCACAGGAGCCATCACGGCCGCAAAACCGCCGGTTCCGTTGCCTGCACCGCTGTCCGACCCGGTACCCGGCGTCAGAACGCCCGGCGCCACCGTGGGCTTCTGCGGGTCGTTGCTGCTCGAGCCCTTGCCCGCCATCACGGCCGTCTTCCAGGCAATCGTCTCTCCCGAGGAGACACGATACGTCGTGAGCGCGCGGAGCGATTGCTCGGTCGCCATGGCGTTGGCCGCGCCGCCCTTGCTGTGCGCATAGCCGTTGCCGCCGTCCACGCGGTACAGGTCCAGCGCACACACCACGTTGGTCGCGGCATTTGCAAACCCGTTGACGGGGTTGGCCGGGTCACGGTCGAGCGAAAGCAGTGCGAGGATCACCTGGGCATTGGCCTCGGCAGAACCGAAGTCACAGGTACCGGCGTTCATCTTGCCCTTGAGGTAGGAGAGGCCGTTCTCGATGGCAGCATCGACCTTGGTGTCGCCCGCATAGGGCGCCACGGCCTGGATCGCCATAGCCGTCAGGTCCACGTCGCCCAGTCGCGTACCTTCCACAGCGTCGTCGCTGCCGAGGAGCTCACAGACGGCGTCCACGAGGCTCGCGCGCGTCCAGGCGGAACCGGCGGGCGCATCCGAGCCGCTCGCATTGAGCGCCATCAGTGCGAAGATCTTCTCGTTGGCGCGCGTCATATCGGTGCGGCCGCAGATGAGCTCGACCAGGTTGACGCCGTCATAGTCGGTGATGTCCTCGCCGATGGCGGAGAGAGCAAGCGCCACACGCTCGGTCTCAGTCAGAGCGCAGGTCGCACTCCCCCACTCGGCCTTGTGCTCGGCCAGCGAGGCGCGGTAGTTATCGAGCAGTTTGGAATCGATCTTGCGGCCCGCCTTGGCAAAGTCGTAGATCTCCCACTCGTCGCCATACTGGAAGGCGTCGGAGCTGCGGCGCGCGTCGATGAACGCAGCGGCAGCATCGATGCCCGCCGAGGCGGACTCACTCGTGGCGGGGCTCGCGGCCACACCGGCCACGGTGATGGTAAGCGTCACGGGCTCGGCACCGGCAGTCGTGTCCACCGGCGTACCTGTCGCGATCACCGTGCCGGCCGAAAGCGCCGTCACCGTGTAGTCACTCGAGGCCACGTACAGGCCGTCATCGGGAGCGCCGTCAACGTGCTTCCAGGCACCCTTCTCGTTGCGGTCGATGCCCACGATACCCGAGGCGTCCTTGCCGTCGAGTGTCTTGAACGTCCAGGTGAGGCCGGGTTCGGTCACGCTCCAGCCGTCCGCGTCGTTCTTGCCGGTAAAGGCCAGGTCGAGCTTTTGCGCCGAGCCGGCCTTGAGGTAGAGGCTGTCCGTGCCGGCCGTCACGCTCGCAAGCGGATTTTGGTAAGCATAAGTCACGTCGCACGACGCGCTGATGACCTTGCCATCGGCGTCCGTGTCGGGCAGCGTCGCGGTTAACGTGGTGGCGCCAGCCTTGTACGCCGTGTAGCCGATCTCGCCCGCGGTGGTGTAGGCCGCCACGGCAGGATCGCTGCTCGTCACGGTAAAGTTGTCGCGGTTGGTGGCGTTGTCGGGCGCCACCACCGGGCGTGCGTGATCGGTCAAAAACGCGCCGCGCTCGGAGAGTGGGCTGCGGCCCTGCAGGTAGACGGTGGCGCCGTCCTCGTTATAGCCCATCGAGATGGACGTGGCGGCCACGGCTTCGGACGTCAGCGTCACGCTCTTGGAGCCGGCGCCCGCAGATGCGGCGTCGCGCGGGGTAACGGTAATCGTGGCACTGCCGGCATGCTTGAAGTAAAAGCAGGCCGAGTAGTCGTTGCTGTAGATGGTCGTAGGATCGCTCGAGGCAAAGTGGAAGCGGCTGAACGAGACGGGCACGTACTCGCCCTTATCGGCATCGACGTAATGCACGCGAATCTCGAGGTTGCGCACCTCGGAGCCCTGGACGGTAGCCGTACCATCGGTCACGTTGCTCACGGTGCCGTCGGAGGCACGATACCACAGCTCAAAGTCGTCGAACTGCTTGGCTTTGGCCTTGATCTTGATGGTAGCCACGGTCTGCTCGGAGCCATCGGCCTTGCGCTCGGTGGCGGTCACCGTGCCGGTAGCGTTGTCGTAGACGTAGAGCTCTCCCGTGGACTCGTTGATGCCGATGTTGCCGCGGTTGGCGTCATCGGTGCCCCAGGTGATGGTGCTCGTGGCCGGGACGCCCTTAAGTGCAAAGACGCCAAGTTTGCGGTAGGCGTCCACAGCATCAGGCGAAACCTCGAGCATATGGCCGGCAACCGTCTGGCTGGTGCCGTCGTTGGCCGTGAAGCTCACGGTGTAGGCGTCGTCGGGCGTGGTGTCCTCGGGCGCCTGGTAGCTGTTGCCCGAGCCAAAGACCGGCGTGCCATTTTTATCGATACCCCAGCTGCTGCCGTTGGCGCCGCAGTTGGCGTTGATAAGATCGGCGAAGGCATCGGTGGCCATGTCGGCGGGGTCGACGGCATAGGAGTTGACGAATGCCGAGGCGGGAGCGTCCATCTTGTTGGTGAGGAATGCGCCCCAGTAGGTGTTGACGAGCTGGCCCGCGCTATAGGTCGCGAACAGCGCGCCCGCTGTGCCCTCGGAGGTCGACACGCAGTTGGACACGATGCCGCCGTCGAGCGTACGCGCAAAGCCCGCAACGCCCTTGCCGGCCACACTCGTGGAGCAGTTGAGCACGGCACCCTGAACCTTGTTGCCCAGGGGGCCGAACGCCTTACCGTCCGTCGCCTGCTTGAGTTCACCGGAAAACGAGATGTTCTGCACCACGCCCGTGGAGGCAACGCCGTCCATGAGCGACTTCACGCCACCGCCGTTGGTGAAGGTGATGGCGTGGCCCTGACCATCAAGCGTACCCGCGAACATGCCCGTGGGGGCAAAGAAGTACTCGTCGTCGATGGTGATGTCGTTGTCGAGGACGTAGTAGGCGTCGACGTCGGCAGGCTTGAACTTGTTTTCGAGGTCGCTCTGCGAGCTCAGGCGCACTACGTTCTGCGGCCGAGCCACGGGCTCGGTGGGCTTGGGCTTCTCGAGTGCGGCAATGGCATCGGTAAGCGTCTTGGTTGCAGCGTTGACCTCGGCCTGCTTGGCGTCATCGTTTGCGTAGACGTCTTGAGCGCTCACAAGGGCCTCGGCGAGCTTCGACCAGCTCTCGGCCGTGTAGTCGCTCTCGACCTTGGCGCTGGCGTCGTCGATGGCGGCCTTGAGGGCATCTTTGTTCACGACGACCACGGCGCTGCCCGAAACCAGCACGGGAAGGCCGCCCTGCGCAGACCAGATAAAGCCGGTGGCAGGGGCATCGGTGCTGAGCTTATCGACCGAAGCCTGGGTCTTGAGCTCGCCGGTTGAGATTTTGCTGCCGAAGGAAGCATCAACCTTGTAGCCGCACGCCTGATCGCCCGCAGTGAACAGATTGTTGGCCACGGTGCCAGACTTATACCAGGCAACGAGGCCGTAGCCGCCAAGGGGCATGCCGCTGAGGCTGCCGGCGTAATACGAGTTGAGCACCGAACCGCCATCGAGCGTGCCTACGAGACCGGCAGCGTCAGCGAAAGTCCAATTGTCGTCAGAGGGACTTGCCGTCGACCAGCACATTTGCACGGTACCCGAGCATGTGGTGGCGATAGGACCGTCGGTGCCAGAAATCGACATCGAACCCGTCACGCCCAGATTCTGCACTGTACCGGTCACACTCTTCGCCAACGCCTTGCCGTTGAGCACGATGCTATGGCCCTGGCCATCGAGCGTACCGGCCACGGTCTCGATCTGTTGGTCAGCCTCAAGGCTGATATTCGCCGCGAGCTTCACGACAGCCCCGGCCTCGATGGTGGCGGGCAGCTCATCGGCAGAAGAGACCATCACAGTCTCGCCGGCCTTGGCGAAACGCACGTCACGTGCCTGCTGAACATCGGCGTCGTCATCGTCGACGTTCACCGCGGCGGCGTTCTGCTCGTCCGCACTCAGCATGGCGGCAAGCCCCTCATCGGCAGACGGAGCAACGTCGGATCTTGCCTCGTCCGCCGACGCCTCGGCGCCTTCAGCACCCGTCTGCTCGTCCGAAGTGAAACTCGACTCGTCGGCATTCTCGGCAGCATCCGCCTGCTGCGAGGCCTGGGCCTGCGCCTGCACAGCGATCTCTGCCACGCCCTCGGCAAATGCCGACGTACCCGGCATCGACCAGACTAGCAGCACCGAGAAAGCAGCGGCCCCCAGGCGCTTGAGCATGATGTTGTTTCGCGTCACCCGTTCTCCTTCTTTCGCGAACCTGCAATAGAGCCGTGGCGAAGAAGGCGGGGCAGGCGATGCCCCGGCAGCACAAAAGCGCACGCCAGCCACCCTATCAGCAGCAAAACGCACGCTCAGCAGCACCCCTTGTAGACCGGAATCCAGCGGCAAGCAGAGAGGCCCTCGGTTTCGAGAAGAGCGCGGGCAGGTAATCTGGCTCGCGGGCGCGCCCGCACACAGTAACCGCCTTGCTCGGGATTCTCACCCGATTCCCCTTTATGCGCTCGCGCGCACCCGTGCTCCGGCTTCTATTTTTTAACGGAGGAAGTGTACGTTACCGCAGGTAAATCGGTCAATGCACTACACAAAAACCGCCATACCCGAGCCATATGGCTCCCGGATGGCCACCTATAGGCAGCCCATATCGCCAGCCGTCCACCGAGCCGTCCCTGCCCACAAGATTGAGCGGCCCGAATGTCCCCCTCAGTCCCACGGGGGCTTTTGGCCCGCTCATTTTGCTTTAGCTCAAGCAAACGGTCCCGCACGATTACTCGTACGGGACCGTTTTTAGTTAGGGCTGTCGTCTATGACCCGCTCCGGTTAATTCGCACGCTTGCGGATAAGCACGGCCCCCATAACGGCCAGAACTCCAGCCACCGTCAGAAGCGCCACGATCACCACAGACGAATCACCGGTCTTGGCAAGCCCTCCCTTGGTCGCCTTCTTGGCGGTATCGGTCTTGACGTCCGTCTTCACATCCGTCTTCTGACCGGGCTTCTGCCCAGGCTCCTCCTGCGCAGCCTGCGTCACGGTCACCGTCGCTTCATCGGACGTGGAAACCAGCCCGGCAGCACTCGTCACCTCAACGCGATACACCTTTGAACCGACCTCGGTCGTCGCGGCGACGTACTCAGCCGCCGTCGCCCCGTCGATGGCAGAGAAGTTACCGTCCTCGCCCTTGACGAACCACTGGTAGGTAAGCTGGGCATCCGAGCCATCCACGCTGTCATCAACCGTCGCGGCAACGCTCAGCTTGGCCTCAGCGCCCTGAGCACACGTTACCGACTGCGGCTGAGCCGTGATGCTGGGAGCAACAAAAGCGGACGCGTACATAATCGGGGTCCGGGAGGTTCCATTCTCGGCGTCATAGTCGCTCGGCATAAACGCACTCGAGGTATCTCCCGCATTCACATAGGCGCGCATCTCATCGAGAAGCTTGGCCGCCTTGTTGTAGACCTGTTCGCTCACTGCGGCAAACGCCTTGTTGGCAAGGTCCGTGCGCTGATCGGCAGGGGTTGCCTGCATCAACCCGTCAACAACGTCCTGCTGGGCGATAACCTGCTTCTGAAGGACATCGAGGTAGGCGCGCACGTTCTCACCCATCGAGGCACGGTTGTTGTAGGCGAGCGTGTTGATGTCCATGAAGACGTAGTCGAGGTTCTTGCCGTCCTTTTCGACCAAAGCCTGCGCGACGTCGTCCTTGCGTCCTGTATAAGTGCCGTCCACCGTGTTCCACGCCGGGAAGTAGTCAGCCGGAACTTCCGTCAACAGCGCAGAGTAGCTGGGCAGGTACACGCTGAACTCGCAACGCGAAAGCGCTTCCCACTGAATCGTGGCGATATCACTGGAAAGGCCGGACCGAATCTGGAAGATATTGCTCTCGGTCGTCCTGTTGTTGCCGATGGCATACAGGGCACTGTTGAGATTGGCGTTGAGGCTGTCATCCTGCTCACCGCGGGCAGCGAGGGAACGCAACGCCGTGAACGTATCGGATTTGATGCCCGGCGTAAACGTCAGCTGCGGGTCGATGAGCGAGGTGACGCGACCCTGTTCATCAACGGTATAGTCCGTCTGAGGCGCAAGGGCAGCACCGAAGTAAGCACGTCCCTGGGCCAGGCGCGTATTCTGCGACGAACCCGAATTCTCCTTGCCATACGTCTTGAAGATGTTCGGCGTGCCGTCGTCATAGGTTACGAGAACGCCGTTGGACTCGGGCAGCGTCACGACATCGGCCGAGTGCAGGCACTGACTCGGATCGTCAAGATCGACCTTATACTGCAGGCCGCCGATGTTGGGATTAACGGACGCCACGTCGTCGCCCATCTTGACGGCAATCCACTGATGGCCCGAAAGCTGAGCGAAAATCCAGGTCTCGGTATTGTCGGCAATGACGATCTGGTTGCAGTCCTGAGAGCCATACTGATCGATGATGGCGCCGAGCTTCTCCACGCCGTCGCGCGCCGTGGACGAAACGCTCAACAGGTAGTCGCCCAGGTTATACTCGCCGATGCCCTTGTCGACAAGAGGGTCGATAGCCTTGATTCCGTCGTTGTAATCCGTTGTGAGCGTCGCGGAAACGGAGACGCCGCGCTCGTTGGTGCCGGCCTCGGAATACACGCGGGACGCTGCCTCGTCGTCCTGGGCATCCCACGCATCGGGATTGTCACGAACATAGGTGTAACGATACGAGCGACCCTGATAGGTGTACTCAAAGCCGGTCCCCGGCACAGAATCGTTCTCGAAAGAACGGAAGACAGGGTTGTCGATCGGCTGCTGCACGCCAAAGGTCTTGCAGTAGCGAGGTGAATAGTCCTCGGCGCGACCGACATAGGTATCGCCCGTCGTTGTCTGGTTCTTACCGATGTAAACCTGCGTGCAGGCGAGCGCGGGCGCGGGCATGGCAAGCACAAGCGCCGCGACTACCCCCCCCCTAAACGCCTTCTTAGCAAAAGCCGGTAACCTCATACGTTCTCCCCTCCACACGGAGCCCGAACTACCCACCAACAATATGCGTAATGAGAACACTTTAGCTGGGTAAATCGGATTGAATATGCAGTTATCAGCTTATCTTATGTGTTAAGGAAGTATGGACATGGCACTCGTAACAACCCGTGACCGGTCGTTTGCATCTGGCAGGCGGCATTCCCCGCAGGGTTGAACAGGCCGATAAGCCCCGTGCGCAAGATTGAGCGGGCCGAGTGTCCCCCGTGGGATTGAGGGGGCCAAATGTACCTGTTAGAGGCCATTTAAGCGTTTTAACGGGGACTTTTGGCCCCCTCAGTCCCACGGGGGACATTTGGCTCGCTCATGCCCGACTGGAACGGCACGCGCTATTATGGTTGCCGTTTGCGTGAGCTATATAGATGGGAGCGTACCTATGGCAGCTTTTTCCACTGTGATCTTTGACCTTGACGGCACCATCCTCAACACGCTCGAAGACCTGGCGGCCGCCGGCAACCACACCTGCGAGATGCACGGCTGGCCCACGTTTGCCGTGGACGAGTACCGCTACAAGGTGGGAAACGGCATGCTTAAGCTGGTCGAGCGCTTTATGCCCGCCGAGTACGCGGGCGACGGCCGTATGTTTGAGCAGACGCTTGCCGAGTTTAGGGCCTATTACGGCGAGCACAAGGAGGACCACACCTCACCCTACGCCGGCACGATTGAGATGCTCGACCGTCTGCGCGCAGCGGGCATTCAGCTTGCCGTGCTCACCAACAAGGATCATATTTCGGCAACCCCGCTTATCGAGAAATACTTTGGTCCCGATTGCTTTGCGCTGGTGCAAGGCCGTGTCGATGCGTTTCCGCCTAAGCCCGAAGCGCCCGTCACGTTGCATGTGATGAAAGAGCTGGGCGCCGATCCGGCAACCACGCTCTATGTGGGCGATTCCAATGTCGATGTTCTGACCGGCCACAACGCCGGCCTTAAGAGCGCGGGCGTCAGCTGGGGCTTCCGCGGCCGCGCAGAGCTGGAAGCCGCCGGCGCCGACTACGTTGTTGATACGCAGGACGAACTCGCCGAGCTAATCTTGGGCGAGTAGCGAGCGACACCGCTTAACGCAGCTGCGACAATTCTTCCGCGCGGAAAGCGCATCCCGTTTTGGAGCTCCGGAATGGGGCGCGCTTTCCGCTTGAGCCCCATCGGGGAAACGGCATCCCGTTTTGGAGCAATATTCCGGGTCGCGGTTTCCGCAACCCACCCCATCCGGAAACCGCGACCCGGAATTCGGCCAAAAACCGGGTCGCATTTTCCCGAGCGTTCGCGATGCAACGCCGGCACAAGGAGTGTCCCCAACTGCCAGCAGAAAAGGAACGTCCCCAACTGCCACCTTCCAGCAACGAGAACGCCGCAGGTAGAGGACGGGCAGCGAGCGGGCACCAGAGCGAACAAATTGGCATGAAAAGAGGACGGCATAGACCTTCTGGTCATGCCGTCCTCTTTGAATGACAAGTTGTCGCTCTGGCGCCCGCGCAGCGTCGAACAGTTACGGCGTTTGGTAAAACGCCGTAACTCCCCTAGCTCATCATGGCATTCATCATCTCGTTGGTTGCGGAATCGTCGGCAGACCACTCGCCATCGTCATTGCAGGAATACTTGAAGGTGACCTTGGTGTCCTTGGTCTTAGCAGCCTTGGTCACATCGACCATAACCTGACCGGCCATCTTGTACAGCTCGTCATCGGAAGGCATCGAATCGAGCGCGGCGACCTTCTCCTGATACTGGGTGGCAAAATCCTCAACGATCTGGTTCATGGACTTGCAGGTAATGGTGACCTCGGCAGTTGCGGTGCCCTTGTCCTCGTCGACCGTCACGTCACCGATCTTGTAGTCAAAACCCTCGAGATAGCTCTTGGCGTACTCCTTGGGATCGATACCCAGCTGCTCGAACTCGTCGCCCGAGGCCTCTTCCAGGCCGGCGAGGAAGTCGTCGCCGCCGTTCTTGACCTCGTCAAACTGCGTCGTAAGATCCTCGGTGATGAGCTCCTCAACCGAAGGACCTCCGCAGCCGGAAAGCACAACCACGCACGCGACCAGAACAGCCATCAGGGGCGCAAGCAGCAGCTTCTTCTTCATGACATTCCTCCCAACAAGCGGCACCGCGCTTCCCGACGCGGTGCGCGTCGTAACAATAAGGCCATACTAGCCGATAACGAACACCCCCGGCAAAGCAAAGGCGCAGTCGGCTCGATTTAACGTCCGAACGGTTTACCGGTCCGCCCAACGCGCAATAAAACGTTCCGCCGCATTGCAATAAAAAAGGGCGGCCGGATAACCCGACCACCCCAAAACACCCTTATGTTGCCGCAGACTACTTGCGGACGACCTTGACGATGGCATCGCCGGCGGCGACAGCGGAGTCAGCCTCGACGGCGAGCTCGACGTCGGCGAACTCGGCGGTGTTGGACACGGCCACCACGACGCAGTCCTTGTAGCCGGCAGCGGCGATCTTGGCGCGGTCGATCTTGAGCATGGGCTGGCCAGCCTTAACGACGTCGTCGGCCTTGACGAAGCCCTCGAAGCCGTCGCCGTTCATGTTGACGGTATCGACGCCAACGTGCACCAGAACCTCGATGCCGCTATCGGACTGCAGGCCCACGGCGTGACCCATGGTGACGGTCACCTTGCCGTCGCAGGGAGCGTAGACCAGATCGTCCTCGGGCCACACGGCGCAGCCCTTGCCCAGAACCTCGCCACCAAAGACGGGATCGGGCACGTCGGCCATCTTGATGACCTTGCCCTTGACGGGCGAGCACAGCACGTCGGCGCCGGCAGAAGCAGAGATGGAGGCCGGAGCAGCGGCAGCCGCGGGCTCAGCCTTCTTCTTGAACATGTCAAACAGACCCATACGTTTTCTCCTCTTGATCAAGCGCAACGTTATGCGCATGCCTATGGTGATTATAGTGCCAAATGGTTCAAATGCTAAGGTGGGGACTCGAATCGCGAGCCCGTACCAAGGCTTTCCCCGGTGGCACTCATCTTGTCAATTAAGCCAGGCCCTCGGTACCGTTGGACTTGATGATCTTCTGGTAGGCGAAGAAGCTGTCCTTGCGGCGGCGCTCGTAGGTGCCGGTGCCGTCATCGTACTTATCGACGTGGATAAAGCCGTAGCGCTTGCGCATCTCGCCGGTGCCGACGGAGACCAGGGCATGGGGCATCTCGTAGTGGCTAAGCGTAACAAGCGGTTTGATGCCGTGCGCGCAGGCAGTCGAAGACGCGGTCGTAGAAGGCAAGGCCGACTTCGCTTACCTCGGGCACCGACCATGTAGCAATCGCCATCTCCTACAGCGGCCTCGCCCCCAACCTCAAGGACATCTTGCCGATCCTCAGCAGTCGACATGTCCCGGTCATCGTCATCGGCACGCCTTATTGCGCCCGCATTCACCCCGGCTTTGCCGCCTACCTTACGGTGAGTGACCACGAGAGCATGACGCACCGCATCACGCAGTTCGCCAGCCACATCGCCGTGCAATACGTGCTCGATTCGCTCTACAGCAGCTACTTTGCCAAAGACTACGCCCGCTGCTCCGAGTTCCTAGAGCGATCGTTCCCCTACACCCGCCTGCCCGGGCTCAAGTAGCCATTTAAAAACGTCCCCGATGACTAAGGAGTGTCCCAAGGTGCCGGCAGAAAAGGAACGTCCCCAGGTGCCACATCCGGAGCAAGACGACGCCGCAAGTAGAGGACGGACAGCGAGCGGGTCGCATTTGAGACAAGGTGACGTGAAACGAAAGGGCGCTGACCTTCTGGTCGCGCCCTTGAAGTTGAACGTCAGATTGTCCAAATGCGGCCCGCGTAGCGTCGGCCGGTTCCGCGGTTTGGTAAAACCGCGGAACCTACTTGGCTCCGTACTGCTCGTAGTAGGCGTCGATGGCGGTCTTGAGCTCGTCGTCGATGACAACTTTGCCGTCGATCTCGTGGTTGTAGAGGGTCTCGACGACCTCGGCCATGGAGACGATGCTCGCGACGGGGAAACCGTACTTGGCCTCGATCTCCTTCTGCGCGGTGGTCACGCCGCCCTTGCCGACCTCCATGCGGTTGAGGGACACGATGAGGCCCTTGATCTCGACATCGGCAGCAGCCTTGACCTTGGGATAGGTCTCGTCGATGGACTTGCCGCTGGTGGTGACGTCCTCGACCATGACCACGCGGTCGCCGTCCTGGGGCTCATAGCCTAGCAGGTTACCCTTGTCGGCGCCGTGGTCCTTGGCCTCCTTGCGGTCGCAGCAGTACTTGACCTCCTTGCCGTACAGCTCGTGGTAGGCAATCGCGGTCACGACGGCCAGCGGAATACCCTTGTAGGCCGGCCCAAACAGGACATCAAAGTCGTCGCCAAAGTTATCGTGGATAGCCTGGGCGTAATACTCGCCCAGCTTCTTGAGCTGGTAGCCCGTCACGTAAGCGCCGGCGTTCATAAAGAACGGGGACTGACGGCCGCTCTTGAGCGTAAAGCTGCCGAACTTAAGAACGTCGGACTCGACCATAAACTTGATGAACTCTTGCTTGTAAGCCTCCATGCGGGCTCCTCTCGTAATCGCGTATGTGCCTTCCAGTTTAGCGCAGGCGAAGCGTCGATGCGGGCGCGCTTTGAGGCAACGGCATTCTGTAAAGGCTTTGTCAGGGGCAACGGTTTTCCGAACAATGGGGTTGACACGGCAAACCCCCTCATCAAAAATACGGGCGGATTGAAACGGGCACAAGATGCCCGAAGCGCGCCGCGCCCGGTCTTAAGGAGGTGTGCCATGGAAGGCAGTCATAGTCGAAAAACCTGCATGTCGCCCTCGGCACGCCGCGAGGATTCCGCACACGCATAAGCGCCAATAGCCGATCGCCAAAACCACCGCAAAGGTGCCTGTCCCCTTTGTGGTGGCTCGTGAGTATGACGTGAGCGACATCTAGGTTTTTTAAAGCAAATACGACACGTACGCTAACTCCCTTCAACAAGGAGGACCCTATGCTAATGCTCAAAACCGCCACGGTACTCGAAGCCATCTCCAAGCGCCGCCGCACGGCGCGCCCCGCCGCTCACACCGGCCTGTCCAAGAACACCATATTCGCCGCCACCCATAGCGCCGAGGACGCCCTCGTGCTGCTTGACGCCACGGCCGACGGACTCACTGCCGAGCACGCCGCCGAGCGCCTGGACGCCGCCGGCCCCAACACCATCGAGGCGCCGACCAAGACGCTCGCCCGCCGCATCGCCGACGCGTTCATCGATCCCTTCGCCGGCATCCTCGCCGCGCTCGCGCTGGTCTCGCTCTACATCGACGTGCTCGCCGTACCCGAGCCCCAGCGCGATCCCTCCACGGTCATCGTCATCGGCATCATGCTGCTGGTATCGGGCAGTATGAAGTTTATCCAGGAGGCTCGCAGCGGCAATGCGGCCGAGGCCCTCAAGGACCTGGTCTCCAACACCTGCTGTGCCCTGCGCGACGGCGAGCGTATCGAGATCCCCTTTGACGATCTCGTCCCCGGCGATGTGATCCGCCTCTCTGCCGGCGATATGGTGCCGGCCGATGCCCGCATCATCACCGCGCGCGACCTGTTTGTGATCGAGTCCGCACTCACCGGCGAGAGCGAGGCCGTCGAAAAGACCGCTGCCATCACCGTCGCCGAGGGTGCCGGCAGCCCCGCGCTGCCGCTCTCTGCCTGCAAAAACATCGTCTTTACCGGCACCTCCGTGCAAAACGGCACCGCTATGGCACTTGTCGTAGCCACCGGCTCGGACACTTACCTGGGCGGCATCGCCAAGATGCTCAACGGGCGCGGCGAGAAGAGCGCGTTTGACCGCGGCGTCTCGAGCGTCTCCATGTTGCTCGTACGCCTCATGCTCGTTATGGCGCCGGCCGTCTTTGCCATCAACGCCGCCACCAAGGGCAACGTCATTGATGCGCTGTTGTTCGCCACGAGCGTGGCCGTGGGCATCACGCCGCAGATGCTTCCCGTCATCGTGACCACGAGCCTGTCGCAGGGCGCCAAGGACCTCGCCCGTCGCCAGGTTATCGTCAAGGAGCTGCCAGCAATCCAAAACCTGGGCGCGATGGACGTCCTGTGCTGCGACAAGACCGGCACCCTCACCGAAGACCGCATCGTGCTCGAGCGCTACCTCAACACCGACGGCAACGAAGACGCACGCGTGCTGCGCCATGCGTTTTTGAACAGCTTCTTCCAGACCGGCCTCAAGAACCTTATCGACCTGGCCGTCATCGACCGCGCCGATGTGACGCCCTCGGCCGCAGCACCCGATTCCATGCTGGGCCAGAGCCTGCGCGACCGCTATACCAAGGTCGACGAGGTGCCCTTCGATTTCTCGCGCCGTCGTCTGAGCGTAGTTGTCGCCGACGCCCAAGGCAAAACCCAGATGGTCACCAAGGGAGCTGCCGAGGAAATGCTCGAGATCTACTCCTTTGTCGAGGTCGATGGCATCGCTCAGCCGCTCACCGACGAGAAGCTCGCCCAGATTCGCAAGCAAGTCGCTGGGCTTAACGCCGAGGGCCTGCGCGTGATTGCTGTGGCGCAGAAGACCGATCCGCGCTGCGTGGGCGAGTTTGGCATCGCCGACGAGTGCGACATGGTGCTGATGGGCTTTTTGGCCTTCCTCGATCCGCCCAAAGCAAGTGCCGCGGGCGCCGTCGCCACCCTCGAGGCCAAGGGCGTCGCCGTTAAGGTCCTGACCGGCGACAATGACCGTGTCGCCGCCACCGTCTGCGAGCAGATCGGCATCGACGCGAGCAACGTCTTGCTGGGCTCCGAGATCGATGCGCTCGACGACGCCGAGCTTGCCGAGCGCGCCGAGAACACCCACCTCTTCGCCAAGCTCTCGCCGCTGCAGAAGGCGCGCCTGGTGCGCGTCATGCGCGAGTTGCTCGGCCACACCGTGGGCTTTATGGGCGACGGCATCAACGACGCCGCCGCGATGCGTGCGAGCGACTGCGGCATCTCGGTCGACTCCGCCGTCGATATCGCCAAGGAATCCGCCGATATCATCTTGCTCCAGAAGGACCTGGGCGTGCTCGAGCGCGGCATCATCGAAGGCCGCCGCACCTACGGCAACCTGCTCAAGTACCTCAAGACCACGGTGAGCTCCAACTTTGGCAACGTGCTGTCCGTAACCGCTGCGAGCCTGTTCTTGCCGTTTTTGCCCATGAGCGCTCTGCAGCTGGTGCTGCTGTCGCTGGTCTACGAGATCGTGTGCATCGCACTGCCGTGGGACACCGTCGACAACGCCTGGACTGCCCGCCCGCGCGCTTGGGACGCTGCGTCCATCAAGGGCTTAATGCTCGAGCTGGGCCTCGTGAGCTCGCTGTTTGACATCGTGACCTTCGCCGCGCTCTTCTTTGTGGTGTGCCCCGCCGCCGTGGGCGCAAGCTGGTCCGAGCTTGACGCCGCAGGCGACGTCGCGGGTATGGCGACCTTTGCGGCGCTCTTCCAGAGTGGCTGGTTTGTCGAGTCCATGTGGTCGCAGACGCTCGTGATCCACATGCTGCGCTCCCCGCGCCTGCCGAGCCCGCGCGACCACGCCGCGCCCGCGCTGTGCGTTCTCACCGTGCTGGGCCTGGCGCTCGTCACTTGGCTGCCGGCAAGCCCCATCGCCGATGCACTCGGCCTCATGACGCTACCAGCGAGCTTTTTCGCGCTGCTCATCGGCATCGTTTCCGCCTATATCGCGCTCACCCAGCTGGCAAAGCGCCGCTACATCGCCCGCCACGGCGAGCTGCTGTAGCTTCACCGGCACCCTCGTCAAGGATGTTTGGGCCGCCGCGACCCGCCCCCGCTGGCCGCGGCGGCCCAAAACAGCTAAAAACGCCCCTCACCCCCGCTTTAATTTCTTTTGCAAGTTTTAACTTCTTTTGCTTTCTTTCACTTCTTTTAACAAGGCGCCCGGCGGGCATAAGTTGCTCGCCGGGGGTGTCGGTTCGACGAAGAGGCCTCAGCCGTAGCAACGGATTGCCCAGCGAGAGATTTCCCAAGTGCCAACTCAAACAGTACATGTTTAATCTGTTTCGTTAATTGAAATGCGTAAATATGGTTAACCAAAGAATTGATATTTGGTTAAATAGTAACTGTATATTTGGTTAAATGTACTGGTAAACAATGGTGATAATTATGCCAAAGAAGTACTACACTAGAATTATCGAAAATGAGCTTGACCAGCTGCTGGGTATATTCGGCGCCGTTCTCATCGAAGGACCGAAATGGTGCGGAAAGACGACCACGGCCGAGACCCGTGCGGCGTCCAGGCTCCTTCTCATGGACCCGTCCCGCAACTTCGAGAATCGCTTGCGTGCCGAGACTGACCCGGCTCTTGCCGTTTCCGGCGAGGTGCCGCGGCTGATTGACGAGTGGCAGGAGGTTCCGAAACTTTGGGACGCGGCACGGTTTGAGTGCGACAACCGCAGCGGCGAGCCTGGTCAGTTCATATTTACGGGGTCAGCGACACCGCGAGACGACGAACGTCCAATGCACAGTGGCGCTGGAAGGTTCGCTAAATTGCGCATGGATACCATGACGCTTTTCGAGCTTGGGAAATCCAGCGGCGCGGTTAAGCTGTCGGGCATTATTTCTGGCGAAAAGTTCAATGGCGCTTTCGGATCGCTGGATTCCGCCTCGATTGCCGAGTACGTTGTCCGTGGCGGATGGCCCGCGGCGGTCGGTCGCGATGCGCTGGCTGCGTCGGCGATGGCGAAACGTTACATCGGCATAGTCGCCGAAGAAGATTTGTCTCGTGTCGACGGCTCTCGCCGCGACCCTGAAAAGGTCAAAGCTGTCATCGAATCGCTTGCGCGCAATGAATCCACTTTGGCGACACTCAAGACGCTCGTAGCCGATCTTGGTGGAGAAGTATCGAGACAAACGGCGGCATCATATATATCCCTTCTCGCTCGGGTTAGTTTCGTTCGCGATATTCCCGCATGGAACCCCGCAATGAGATCTCCCGTGCACTTAAGAGAATCGAAGAAGCATCATCTCGCTGATCCGTCACTGGCGGCCGCTGCGCTCGGAGCGACTCCGGCGACATTGCTGCTAGATTTCAAGACGCTTGGGCTGCTTTTTGAATCGTTGGCCCTTCATGATTTGTGGGTTTATGCGCAGGCAAATGGAATGGGCCTCTATCACTATCACGATTCTCGCGATCTAGAAGTCGATGCAGTCATTGCGGCTCCCGGTGGAACGTGGATCCCGGTCGAAATCAAGCTCAGCTCCGCCCAAATCGAAGAGGCGTCTGACAGCCTTATTGCTGTCGAGAAGCGTATGGTTGCCGCCGGAAACAACCCGCCAGTTTCGAAAGTCGTAATCATTGGATTTGGTTCACAAGCCTATGTCACTGACCGCGGCGTCCAAGTTGTTCCGCTGGATGTGCTCGCGCCGTAGTGCAATTGCAAGTTTTTACTTCTTTTAACAAGGCACCCGACGGGCATAGGCTGCTCGCCGGGCGCCTTGGTTAGGATGCTATTGCTGTTGAGAACGCCTAGGCCAAATCTTCGCCGTTGGTGGCGATAACCTTCTTGTACCAGTCGAAGCTCTTCTTCTTGGAACGCTTGAGGGTGCCGTTGCCTGCATCGTCGCGGTCCACGTAGATAAAGCCGTAGCGCTTGGACATCTCGCCCGTGCCGGCCGAGACCAGGTCGATCGGACCCCAGGTGGTGTAGCCCAGCAGGTCAACGCCGTCCTCGGTCACCGCATCGCGCATCGCGGCGATATGCTGGCGCAGGTAGTCGATACGGTAGTCGTCGTTGATGGAGCCATCCTCCTCGACAACATCCTTGGCGCCCAGACCGTTCTCGACCACAAACAGCGGCTTCTGATAACGGTCGTACAGGTCGTTGAGGGTGATGCGGAAGCCCAGCGGATCGATGGCCCAGCCCCACTGGCTCTCCTGCAGGTAGGGGTTCTTGGCGCCGGCGAAGGCGTTGCCCTGGGTGCGCTCGACATCGGGGTTATCGGCACCGGCGGAGCAACGGGTGCTGTAATAGCTAAAGCTAATGAAGTCGACGGTGTTGGCGGCCAGGATCTCGCGGTCCTCGTCGGTCATGCCCACATCGATGCCAAGACGCTCGAGCTTCTTGACGGCATAGGCCGGGTAGTAGCCGCGGTTCTGAACGTCGACGAAGAAATAGTTGCTCTGGTTGCCAATCTGCGCCTGGCGCACATCGCCCGGACGGCAGCTGTAGGGGTAGTAGCTACCTGCGGCAAGCATGCAACCGATCTTGACCTCAGGGTCGATCTCATGGGCGATCTTGGTTGCCCAAGCGCTGGCGACGAGCTCGTTGTGGGCGGCCAGGTACTCGACGGCCTCCTTGTTCTCGCCCTCCTCAAAGACCAGACCGGCACCCATAAACGGCAGGTGAAGGATCATGTTGATCTCGTTGAAGGTGAGCCAGTACTTCACCAGGCCCTTGTAGCGGGTGAAGATCGTGGTCGCGAGGTTCTTGTAGAAGTCGATGAGCTTGCGGTTGCGCCAGCCGCCGTACTCCTTGATGAGGTGGACGGGGCAGTCGAAGTGCGTGATGGTCACGAGCGGCTCGATGCCGTGCGCCTGGCACTCGCGGAACACGTCCTCGTAAAAGGCCAGGCCGGCCTCGTTGGGCTCGGCCTCGTCACCGTTGGGGAAGATACGGGTCCAGGCCAGGCTCATGCGGAAGGTCTTAAAGCCCATCTCGGCAAAGAGGGCAATGTCCTCCTTGTAGTGATGGTAGAAATCGATGCCGGTCTGCGCGGGATAGTAATAGCCGTCCTCGAAGTCGAGCATCTTGCGCTGGCCGGAGACCACCGCGTAACGCTCCGGGCCGTGCGGCGCCACATCCACGTTGGCCAGGCCGCGACCGTCAACGTTGTACGCGCCCTCGCACTGGTTGGCAGCCGTCGCGCCGCCCCACAGGAAGTCATTACGGAAAGCCATGCATCGATCCTTTCACACGCTGTTTGTCGTGGCTTCAGTATCCCCGTAAGCAGCGCGCCACTCAACGGCAACGGCGCAGGTCGGCACTTCTTTTCGCGCACAGACGCCCGGCAGCCGCCCCCGTCTGACACTTTTTGATACCTGCCCGCCCAAACCGCCAACCACCACAAAGGGGACAGGCACCTTTGCGGCGGATTGGGCCCGGTTTGTCTCGATCTGTAACAGTTAGGCAGCCAAAACCGGGCCTGGTGTTACAGATCGAGATTTTTCGGGCAGCCCCTTCAGTTTGTCTAAATCTGTAACAGGTAGAGACGATTTAGCCCGCTAGATGTTACAGATCGAGATGGAAGATTCTAGTCGCAGGCGATGTCGAGGTTCTTGCCGACGAGGCCTACGTAGCCGCCTTCGGCTGCTTTGGGGCTGTCGGCGTGGCAGAGGACCCACTTGTCGGCCTTCCAGTAGCAGTAGCTGTCGCCGGCCGCGGGCATGTCGGCCGCCGCCTCGGGGCGCGGGCCGTTGGTACCCGCCGGCAGCGCAACCATCACTTGGAAGCCGCCGTCGTCGACCATGCAGGGCGTGTAGTGAAGCGTGGTGTTGAAGACCTCGACGACCTTGCCCGCCGGCACGCGGAACGCCTTGACGCACGCGGTGTCGAGCTTGCCGTCCTCGATCTCCCAGCGATGCGCCACGAGCAGGATAAAGTCGCGGACGCCCAGGTTAAACTCGCTGGCGCGGTGATACTCCAGGCAGTTGAGGCGTGTGTTGTGGCCGTTGCACCAGCCGAGCTGGAAGGGGCGGCCGCCAAACATGAGAAAGCCCAGTTTGTCGGCATCCTTGACGCCCTCGAGCTCCGGCGCACTTGCTACGTACTTACTGCCCTCGGGGATGGGCGTGGCAGAGAGCGCCTCGAGCACGGGCGACGTGAGCACGGACGGAACGTTATCCCAAACGTTGCCATAGGATTTGAACTCGGGATCGTTGACAGAGTAGATATGCATGTTCACTCCTGTTTGTAAATGTGACTATACGAACATTCTAGAACAAACATGAGCGATTTTGAACGCTCGTCCCGACCAATCAACAAAAAGGCGCCCCCGCATAAGCGAAGGCGCCCAATGCGCTCGTTTTGGGCGATAAAGCTCTTATGCCTGCTGATAGTGCAGGTGCTTCTCATCGATATCGGCCAGATCGCGGTCGAGGTAGCGGCGCGCGAGCCAGTTTGCCATGGGAAGGTTCTGGTCCAGGTAGTTACCGCACTCCTCGGGAGCGGCACCGGGGACATCGCCCTCAAAGCCGGCGACAAACTCGAACAGTTCGCGCACGAGCGGCAAGATTTCCTCGCTCGTCAGCTCACCAAAGACAACCAGGTAAAAGCCCGTACGGCAGCCCATGGGCCCAAAGTAGACAATGCGGCTCGACCACTCGGCATGATTGCGGAGGAACGTCGCGCCCAGGTGCTCGATGGTGTGGCACTCGGCCGTGTTCATGACCGGCTCTTTGTTGGGCGTGGTCAGGCGTAGGTCAAAGGTGGTGACGGCGGCGCCGGTCGCCGGATCGCGGTCGATGCGGCTCACGTACACGCCGGGCTCAAGCAGCAGATGGTCAACGGAAAAGCTCGCGATGCGCTCCATGGCAGATCCTCTCGATAGTCAAATTGGGACGGGGCTCTTTTAGCTGGTTCGAATGGTCGCACCAATCATACCAGTCAAAAAAGCCCCGTCCCAAAAAGACAACTTAGCCAAGGACACGGGCCATACGGGCCTTGAACTCGGACAGGAAGCGCGGGGTATCGACGGTCAGCGCCACGAGTGTGCTCTTGTCGGGATCTGCCACGCGGCGCTCATCGCAGATGGTGCGGCCGCGATACTCACCCAGCAAGTCAACACGCAGGTTACAGCCGAGCGCACCCACGAGCGTGGGATCAATCGCCACGGCAACCGCCAGCGGATCGTGCAGCGCGCAGCCGCCCAGGTAGGACGCGTTCATCTCGTACGAACCAATGTAGTGCTCGACCATGCTCGCAAATGCGCAGCCGGCCATGGTTCCCGAACCCGTCCAGCCGGCAATGTCGCGGCGCGTGAGCACCACGCGATGCGTCACGTCCAGGCCCACCATGGTGAGCTTACGGCCCGAGCGCAGCACCGCGTCGGCTGCCTCGGGGTCGCTCGCCATGTTGGCCTCGGCGCCCGCGCTCACGTTACCGGGCACGGTAAGGGCGCCGCCCATCACGACCACGCGGCCGATGGACATCATCGCCGCCGCATCGCGCTCCAGGGCGAGCGCTAGGTTGGAGAGCGGGCCAGTCGCTACGTAGACCAGATCGGGACCATAGGTGCGCGCGGCATCGATCAGATAATCGACCGCAGCGTTGCCGTCGGCCGAGGTCGCCCCCACCGGCTCGTAGGGCGACGCGGGCACGCTCGCGCCGCCGATGCCGTTCTTGCCGTGAATGAGCGCGGTGGACGCCGGCGGCGTATAGGGCTCAGTCGCTTGCAGAGGACGGTCGGCACCCAGGTACACCGGCACCTCGGGACGGCCCAACAGGTCGAGCACCGCCAGGCAGTTGTGCGCCGACTGCTCGACGCGCACGTTGCCAAAGCATGTGGTGATGCCCACGAGCTCCACCTCGGGGCTCGCGATGGCATAGGCAAGCGCCATCGCATCGTCCACACCCATATCCAGATCAAGGATCAGCTTCTTGGTTGCCATTGTTTTACTCCGCTTCTCCGTCTTGTACTAATCGTCTAAACCAAACATGCGCCCAACTTCGGCACGCGTGGGAATCGACTGCTGCGCGCCCAAACGCGACACCGTCACCGCCGAGGCACGGGCGCCGGCGGCCATGCATTCAAAGAGCGGCAGGCCCTCCAGGCGAGCCGCCGCAAGCGCACCAATAAACGTATCGCCCGCGGCCGTCGTATCGACCACCGCGCACGAAAGTGCCGGCATGCGCAGCAGCTCACCGTCATCGCCAAATGCAACTGAGCCGGCACCGCCTAGCGTGATGACCGCAGCCCCGGCGCCCTTGTCGAGCAGCGCATTGAGCGCGGCGACGCAACTCGCATCATCCGTGGGCAGAATGCCCGTCAGCACCTGGCACTCGGTCTCGTTGGGGCAGACCAGGTCGACCGCAGGCCAGACCTCCGCAGGCAGCTCGCAGGCGGGCGCTGGATTAAAGACCGTATAGAACCCCAGCTCGTGAGCGCAAACAAGCGCCTCGGCCGTCGCCACAAGGTCACATTCGCCCTGGGCGATAAAGACGCTTCCGGCAGCCGGGGCAATCTCGCTGGCGTCGCCGTCGAGCTCATGGGCCACCAGACGCCTCAACGCGCAGGCAACGTCCGCGCCCGCAAGCGCATGGTTGGCGCCCGGTGACAGTATGATGCGGTTGTCGCCCTCGCAGCGAATGATAGTCGCGGTGCCGGTCTCCACGTCATCGCGAAGCGCCACGAACTCAACACTCACGCCGGCATCCTGGAGCCCCGCCACAAGCGCATCGCCAAAGGTATCACGTCCAACAGCGCCGATCATGCATGTGCGCGCACCCATGCGCGCGGCGGCAACGGCCTGGTTAGCGCCCTTACCGCCGGCGTTGGTGATAAACCCGCTGCCGCCGACGGTCTCGCCCGCACGCGGCATGCGCTCGCACGCCACCGAAAGGTCCATGTTCATGCTGCCGAACACCGCAATGATGTCGCGATCTGCCATGGAAACCTCCTCATCTGCGGGCCTTATGCCCACCGTCGACCATCGATTGTGCGCCCTCGCACCCCCTATAACTTTAGTTCACTTTGATGTGGACGCACGCTTGAGCTTGCGCCAGCAGCAAGCATTCACAGGAGCAGGCAGCTACAATAAATACGTGCTGATTATTCTCGTCATTGGATGATGTTTTATGGAACAATTCTCGCAATCGGGCTCGCGCGGTCGACGCCGCACAGGCAACGAGCCGGCGCCGCACGAACGCGTGAAGAGCGAACGCCGTACCAACGAGCCGCGACGCACCGCAAGCCCTCATCGCGCTTCTACCAACAACGCGGGCCGCGCCAACACTCCCGCCGCGGAGCAGACGCCTGCTCGCCCCAAGTCCCGCTACATCCCTGCCCTTGACGGCCTACGCACGCTTGCCGTCGTCGCGGTGGTGCTCTATCACCTCAACCTCACGTGGGCGCAGGGCGGTCTGCTCGGCGTCACGATCTTCTTTGTGCTTTCGGGCTATCTGATCACACGCCTGCTACTCAACGAAGTCGCTAAGACCGGCCGCATCGACCTCAAGAGCTTCTGGATTCGCCGCATCCGTCGCCTGGTCCCCGCCGTGGTAACGGTAGTGTTCGTGACCTGCGCGCTGTGCACCATCTTTAACCACGTGATGCTCACCAAGATGCGCCCCGACATCCTGCCGTCGTTGCTGTTCTTCAACAACTGGTGGCAGATTGCCCAAAACGTCTCGTACTTCAATGCTCTGGGCGACCCCTCGCCGCTCACGCACTTTTGGTCGCTTGCCATCGAGGAACAGTTCTACCTGATTTGGCCGCCACTGCTGTTTGCCATGGTATCCATGCATGTGAGCAAGCCCAACACGCGCCGCTTGGTTCTGGGCCTTGCCGCGGCATCTGCCCTCGCCATGATGGTGCTTTACAACCCTGCCGCCGACCCCAGCCGCGTGTACTACGGCACCGACACCCGCGTGTTCTCGCTACTGCTGGGTGCCTGGATGGCCTTTATCCCCGATCGCGACCTGGCGCCAGTGCGTCTCGCTCATCGTTTGGGGCTCAATCGCCTGGCTGGCGCCGCCAAGCACGACAAGAACGCCGAGGGCAAACCTAGCGAGAAGGCCGACGAATCAGCCGAGACCGCCCCGGCACAGCCGAGCGCCCTCGTGCGCTTTTGGTCCTCGCCCACATCCATCGATGTGTTGGGCGTCGTGGGTCTGGTTGGCCTTGCCGCCATGGTCGCGCTCACCAACGGCTACACCGCGTTCCAGTATCGCGGCGGCACGCTGCTGTGCTCGGCCCTCACGCTCATGGTCATCGCGGCCTGCGTGCAGCCCCAGGGCATGATCGCACGAGTCTTGGCCGCCGAGCCGCTCGTATGGATCGGCAAGCGTTCCTACAGCATCTACCTGTGGCACTATCCACTGCTGCTCCTCATGAACCCGGTCGCCAACATTAACGACACGCCCTGGTGGCAGTACATCCTGCAGGTACTTGTGGTGGTCGCCGTAGCCGAGTGCTCCTATCGCTTTATCGAAACGCCGTTTAGGAAGGGCGCCTTCGGCCGCACCGTCGCCGAATTCCGCGATGGCACCACCACGCCCGCAAACTGGGTACGCGCGCATATTCCCGTGTGCGCCACTTGCGGCGTCGTGCTTGTTGTGGCGCTGGACGGCCTAGTCTTTGTGCCCGACACATCCGCGCTGAGCGGCAAGGGCGCCGAAATCCTAAACAAGGAAGCCAAAAATGCAAAACCCCAGGACCAGCAGGCGGCCGATGACACCGACAAAGATGACGACGGCTTCCCCGACGGAGCCTACGATCTGCTAATGATTGGCGACTCCGTGTCCCTGCGCGCCGTGGACACCTTTGACGGCGTGTTCCCGCACAGCCATATCGATGCCGAAAAGGGCCGCCAGTTTGATGCGGGCCGCGCGACATTTGAGGGCTATATCCAGCAGAACCTTGCCGGCAAGATCGTGGTCTTTGCCCTGGGCACCAACGGCTTGGTAACCGACGACCAGATCGACGCCATCATGGCCGATGCAGGAGATAAGCGTATTGTGGTGTTTGTGAACACGCGCAGCCCGCAGCCGTGGGTTGGCTCTACCAACCAGGCCATCGCCAACGCCGCTACGCGCTACAAGAACGTGCGCGTTATCGACTGGTACGGATACAGTGCCAATCGCAACGACCTGTTCGATGGCGATGGCACGCACCTGTCGACCACTGGCGTGACTGAGTACCTCAACTTGATCCACGATGCAGTCAAGAAGGACCTGCCCGTGCATCCCGAGGATCACGTCAACGATCCGCAGCCGGCGGCCGTCAAGTCTGCCACCGACGCACTCGTCAATGCGCTCGCTCTCAAGCCGCACAAGCTGGGCACCGACAAGTAACCTGCAGCGCAAACTTCCCACATCCGGAGGGGGTGCCTGCCACGGCAGGCACCCCCTCCGGCAGTTAGGGACGTTCCTTATATGCCGGCACCCAGGGACACTCCCGACACAGCCGAGGAACGCCCTCCTTGCGACCGAATTCTGGGCGCCTCGCCACCCCGAACGTTGTTTCCAAGCCCACACCCGCAGCAAACAACCCAAAATCACTCTTTTCGAGCCGACTCCAAGAGGTCGTGGACAAAAAGTGGCAAATATGAGTACTGTTACCATTTTAGTAGCAGGCAAAACCACCCAAAATGGCGCTCATGCGGTAGCGCACGACCCTTCCAGTTGACCAGAATGGCCGGCTTAGGACTTGGAGACCCGCTTTTAATAAACAGATTCTTAACTATGTTCATTATTTTCTTGGTCGTAAATGCTATCGGCAAGGCAACAGTACTCATATTTGGCATTTTTTGTCCACTGCCATATAACTAACGCCCTATAGCGGGCAAAAAACAGGCCGCAGTCCATCGCTACGGCCTGTTCGGAAGCAAAAGTGGGCGCTAAGCGCTGTAGCCCATCGCTTGCAGCACAAACATGACGACCGTCAACACCGTAATCACGGCGATAGTCGCCCAAGTGAGCACATTCCACACGCGGCCGTTGCGGTTAGTGCCCATAATGTGACGGTCAGCGGCAATAACCACCTGGAACACCAGAACCACGGGCAACAGCACACCGTTGATGACCTGCGAGGTCATCATAATCTGGAACAGGTCAACACCGGGCATGAGCACCAGCACGGCAGAGATGCCGATGATAGCCGTAATAATGCCGCGATAGACCGGGGCCTCGTCCCAGCTGCGATCGGCACCGCGCTCCCAACCAAAAGCCTCGCAGATGGCACTCGACGTAACGCCCGGCAGCACGCAGGCGGCCAAGAAGCTCGCCGCGACCAGGCCCGAGGCAAACAGCACCGTGGACCACTGACCCGCGATTGGCTCCAATGCGCGGGCGGCGTCGGCAGCATCGCTAATCTGAATACCCGCCGGGAACAACACCGTGCCGGTCGTGATGATAATAAAGCCGGCAATGATATCGGCAGCAAGCGAGCCGCTCACGGTATCGATGCGCTGCAGCACGATATCGTCCTCGCCCGCGTTCTTATCGACCACGTTGTTCTGCGCCAAGAAAATCATCCACGGCGCGATGGTGGTACCGATCGTTGCGACCACGAGCGACACGTAGCTGGGGTCATTTTGAATGTTGGGCACGACCAGGTCGACCGCGACCTCACCCCAGTTGGGGCCAGCCATAAACGCGGCGACAATATAGGTCACGAACACGCAGCTCACCAGCAGCAGAATCTTCTCGATGCGCTGGAAACTCCCCGACATGGTAAGCATCCACACCAGCAGCGCCACCAACGGCACCGAGATGCTCGCCGGCACGCCAAAGAGGGCAAGGCCGCTCGCAATACCCGCAAACTCCGAAATGGTCACAGCCGTGTTGGCGATCAACAGCGCCGCCATAGCAAGTACACTCTTGCGCACGCCAAAGCGCTCGCGAATGAGCGATGCCAGGCCCTTGCCCGTCACGCAGCCGCAACGCGCCGCGGTCTCCTGCGTCACGATGAGCAGCACAGTCATGACGGGAAGCATCCAGAGCATCTTGTAGCCATAGCTGGCACCCGCACTGGAATACGTTGCAATGCCGCCGGCGTCATTGCCCGAAAGCGCCGCCAGCAGACCGGGACCCATAGCGCCAAAGATGGCCGCGATGGTCAGCTTTTGCTTGGTGCCCGACTTTTGCTTGGTATTTTGCACGCGACCACCTAGCCCATGACTGACATGGCGAGCAGCACCGCGGCGATGCAATACGCCACACACGAGATCATGACGGCAATAACGTTCATGGCGGTGCCCGACGTGTTGAGGTCATGCTCGTCACGCCAGAACAGCACCATCAGGTAAATCACAGCACTCATGTTGCCAACCAGGCAAATGATGGCGGCAATGTTAAAGCAGCCGGTAAAGAGCTGCTCCTCAAACATAGAGGCATCGGGGAATGCAGCGGTGCGCACCAGCTGGGCGCACAGGTAGGTCACGAGTGACAGAATCAGGCCCATGCCCGTGCTCTGGAAGAAGAATCCCAGATACGGCTTGGGCTCGTCGTCGTGACCGTCATACTCCAGGAAGTAGTTCTTGACGAACGACACCATGCGCGAGGCCGCCAGCAGCACGAGCGGCATGGCGCACATGGGGAACACCACCAGATGCGCGGAGCCGAGCGCCGTTCCCAGCACGGTCGCCATGATGCACGACGCGATGCCCCATACAACAACCCAGTACTGGCGATGCACGAACCAGCTGAGCACGTTCGTCGAGTCGTCCGACGCGCTATCGCCCGAGCCGACACCGGCGATCTGCAGGTCCTCCTGATGCTCCTCGGCGATAACGTCCATGGCGTCGTCGAAGGTCACGATACCAAGGATATGACGGTTCTCGTCGCAGACAGGGATGGCAACCAGGTCGTACTTGGTCATCTCGTCCGTCACGTCTTCCTGGTCCTCGTCGGGCGACACATAGACCAGGTCGCGATAGGCCAACTGACCCAGCGTGGCGTCGCGGTCGGCTACGATCAGCGTGCGCAGCGAAAGCACGCCGGTCAGCATGCCACTCGGATCCTCGGTATAGACGTAATAGACGCTCTCGAAGTCCTCGTCGAGCTCGCGAATCGCCTCGATGGCGTCACCGACCGTTGCCGTAGCGGGCAGGGAGACAAACTCCGAGGTCATGATGCGGCCGGCGGTGTTGTCCTCATACCCCAGCAGGTTACGAATCGCCTTCTCCTCCTTGACGCCCATCAGGCGCAGGAGTTTCTCGGCCTTCTCGTAATCAAGCTCGTCGATCAGGTCGGCAGCGTCGTCCGGGTCCATCATGGCCAGCATCGACGATGCGTCGGTGTCGGACAGGCCCTCGAGCATCTCGGTCATAAGCTCGTCGTCATCGAACTCCGAGATGGCCTCGGCGGCCTGGGCAGTATCGAGCTGCGCAAACACCTGCGCACGCAAGCGCGGGTCGAGCTGCTCGATAATGTCGGCGATGTCGGCAGGGTGCAGCTCGCCGAGCGTCTTGTGCGACACCGAGAGTTGAATGTTCTTGGTCGAGCGGTCGAGCAGGTCCATGTAGGACCAGGCGATAATGTCCTCGCTGAGCGGCTTGCCCAGGTGCTTCATAAAGCCCTCGACGACGTGCTCGAGCGCGGGGCTGATTGCACGCAGCAGACCGCGGGCGCCGACCTCGGCACCCAGCAGGCGCAGCTGATTTTCGCCCGACATGGAAAACTTGATGTCGTTGACGCGCACGACCTTCATGCCCTGCGTGTCGACGATCTGCTTATTGAGAACGTCGCGCGCCAGCAGGAGCTCGGTCGGCTGCAGGTACGAGAAGCGAATATTGGTGGCAGACGTATTGAGATACACGCCCGTCTCGTCGATGCGGTCGACCCATTTGCGCCAGCTGATCATGAACGGCGTCTTGCCGGGACCGCGGAACGCGAGCGACGTCACGTGCGGAAAAACTTCGCCGGTTGCAATGCCAAAATCGTTGACCACGCCGAGCTTTTCGCCGTCGACGTCCAAGACTGGCAATTTGAGCATCTCACTCAGATAATTCAATGGTGCTCCCCATCATTATTCCTCCGGACGCGGCCGCGCGTGCGGCGTCCGGGGGCTTCTGGATATGTATACGCATGCGCGGGCGGCACGCCGCTCGACGCTTACACCCCGTGCATGCGCAAAAAGCACCTGCATGGGGTCATCGACTGTATGGTCGAGGTTTGGATTTCACCTGTAACCTTTCTCTTGACCCTCATTAACCGCAGTAACTATAGCATCAGCATCGCCCTGCGGCATCGAATTTATGCG
The DNA here is from genome assembly GCF_003465485.1 of Collinsella sp. AF11-11. Taxonomy (NCBI): domain Bacteria; kingdom Bacillati; phylum Actinomycetota; class Coriobacteriia; order Coriobacteriales; family Coriobacteriaceae; genus Collinsella; species Collinsella sp. AF11-11. Next base: position 128,844 of record NZ_QSAS01000005.1, read on the forward strand.
CTGAACATTGCAGGCATACCAAACGCTGACGTATCCGTGACATAGCCATTGGGTGTTCCTATAGTTTTGTCAACCTTCGACGCTACTCCCGGT
>NZ_QSAS01000006.1:0-101648 GCF_003465485.1 Collinsella sp. AF11-11
GAACGGCCTATTTGCTCAATGTGTTCGGCTGAGATTGGAAATCAACCGAAGAAAAAAGTGAGCCTCTGCCCGCCGTACCTGTAGCGGTCGTTTCCCCGAACGGGGCGGTGCTGTTGGGGACTGTCTCGATCTGTAACAGTTGGGGCTAGTTTTGGTCGATGGATGTTACAGATTGAGATTGTTGAGGATGGGTGGGGTAGCTAATTCGGACGGGGCTATTTTAAACATTGGGAAATCGAGCGTGGCAAGCGGAGGTCTTCGGGGTATAAGACGGCTAATTGTATGCCGCCCATGAAAGGAGCCCTCATGCCCAGCGTTGCCGTTCTCGCCGCCGATGGCTTTGAAACTATTGAATGCTTGACCATGGTCGATGTCATGCGTCGCGGCGGCGTGCGTGCCACGCTCGTCTCGATCATGCCCACGCGTGAGGTCGTAAGCTCGCTGCAGATCCCCGTGACCTGCGATGCGCTCTTTGATGAGATCAACTTTGACGAGTACGACTGCGTCGTGCTGCCCGGCGGCCTGCCCGGTGCCACCAACCTGCGCGCCGATCAGCGCGTCTGCGACGTGGTCTGCGAGTTCGCCGCGACCAAGCACGTTGCCGCCATCTGCGCCGCCCCGTTTATCCTGGGCGAGCTCGACCTACTCGAGGGGCGCCAGGCCACGTGCTTCCCTGGCTTTGAGAAAAGCTTCCCCGAAGGCGCCTATACCGGCGAGAAGGTTACGCAAGACGGCAACATCATCACCGCCAGCGGCATGGCCCAGTCGCTCCCCTTTGCGCTTGAGCTGCTGCGCACACTCGCCGGCGACAAGGCCGTCGAGAAGGTCGCCGAGGGCATTCAGCTATGATTTTGGCTTCGCAATCACCGCGCCGCATCGAGTTGATGCGCGAGGCGGGCTATGACATTCACGTGATTCCCGCAGATATCGACGAAACGCCTTTTGATGGCGAGGCCCCGCTTACGCTCGTTGAACGCTTAGCACGCGCCAAAGCCGCCTCCGTTGCCGCCGAGCATGCCGAGCCCAACGAACTGACCGTCGCGGCCGATACTATTGTCACCTTCGATGGCAAGATTCTGGGCAAGCCGGCAACCGAGGACGAGGCGCGCACCATGCTCCGCGAGCTTTCGGGCCGCACGCACCAGGTCGCAACCGGCGTCTGCATCGTTAAGGCAGGCGACACGGCCGCTCCGCATGCCGCCGAGAGCCTGTCGTTTGTCGATGTGACCGACGTGACGTTCTATGAGCTCACCGACGAGCAGATTGAGCGCTACGTCGCCTCGGGCGAGCCCATGGACAAAGCCGGCGCCTACGGCATCCAGGGCACAGGCGGGCGCATGCTCGTGCATGATATTTCGGGCGACTTCTACAACGTGGTGGGCCTGCCCATCGCTCGCGTCGCGCGTGCGATTCAAAAACTATCGTAATTGCATCTGGCGCTGGGTATCCCCCAGCGCCTACAATTTCGGCGTACCGTACGGATCCCGACCGGGCATAAGGCCCGGCGGAAAACCGATAGGAGTAAAACATGGATACACTGCTTGAGGCCATTGACGTTTGCGATGTCGATGGCTTTTGCTTTGGCAACTACACGGACGAGGAGGCCGGCACCGGTTGCACCGTAATCGTGGCACCCGAGGGCGCCACCGGCGGCGTTGACGTTCGCGGCGGTGCCCCGGCATCGCGCGAAACCGACCTGCTGCGTCCCGAGAACACCGTCGACAAGGTCCACGCCGTCTGCCTTTCGGGCGGATCGGCCTTTGGCCTGGAGGCCGCAAGCGGCGTCGCTCGCGAGCTTGAGAGCCGCGGCATCGGCCTTCCCGTCGGCCCCACGCAGGTGCCTATCGTGTGCTCCAGCTGCATCTTCGACCTCGCCTTTGGCGACCCCGCCGTACGCCCCGACATTGAGGCTGGCATCTCCGCCGTGCGCGAGGCGCTCGACAACACCCCCACCACGCTCGAGCAGGGCAATGTAGGTGCCGGCACCGGTGCCACCGTGGGCAAGCTCATGGGCCCCGCCACCTGCATGAAGGCCGGCCTAGGCGCTGCCGCCGTGGCACTCGGCCCTGTTAAGGTGGGTGCCGTGGTCTCGGTCAACGCCTGCGGCAATGTCGTCGACCCCTTCACCGGCGAATGGGTCGCTGGTATGCGCGCCGCAGCAGATAGCGACCAGATCGTCGACATGGAGCTCGCAGCCTTTGCCGCCGCCGGATCCATGCAGATGCCGCTCGACCGCACCAACACCACCATCAGCTGCATCGTCACCAACGTGGAACTCACTAAGGCACAAGCCACCAAGGTCTCCCAGATGGCCGCAGACGCCTACGCACACGCCATCCGTCCCACGCACACCACCAACGACGGCGACACCATCTACACCCTCGCCAGCGGCAAACTGGGCGCCCAGGCAAGCGCCGCCGTTCCCCTAGACCTGCTGGGCATGCTCGCCGTAAGGGCCCTACAGACCGCCATCGTAAACGGAGCCAAAAACGCCAAAACCTCCCACGGCATACCCGGCGCCGCAAAGTAAACTAGCTCGTCCGGTTGCCCGGTGGGGTTTGGTTATGTTTGCTGCTCTACAGTCCTGGCTCGCACGAAGAGCACATTAAGTGCTCTTCGGCTCGTGCGGAACTCGCGACAAACATAACCAAACCCCACCGGGCAACCTACCAACCAAATTCTTTTCAGCCCAGGCCCCTTTGTACCACGCGTCGAAGATCTTCAAATTCAACTTCCTGACAATCGATTCTTATAGCAGAGGCCCCTTGGCCTTTAGTTTGATACAAGTTCCGCACGAGCCGGAAAGCACTTAATGTGCTTTCCGTGCGAGCAGGACTGTTCGCAGTAGCAAACTAAAGGCCAAGGGGCCCAGTCAACCTATCAGCAGCGATTACTCAGCAGCTAGTTGAATTTGAAGATCTTTGAGGCAAGATGGTATAGGCCGAGTGTGGTTTTGTCTCCGGCCCGTCCATGCAGGTTGGTAAAGAATCCGACCACGCCGTAGCGAGCGCGACGATACATGCGCTCGTCGTACTCCTTCAGGTCCTTCCACAGCGTCTTCAGGCGCTCATCGGCACAATCTTCCTCGGAAAGCTTGGTGAGCACCGAGCAAATAGCCATCATCATGGTGAAGTAGCCCATCATGTACGAACGCAGACGCGAGGACTCAACGTCCTGGTACAGGTGGAACGATTCCATCATGATGCGCGTTATGCGGAACTGCTGACCCAGGCGCTTGACCATCGTAGCCTCGTTGACGCTCTGGCCCTCGCGACCGATAAAGTAGCGATAGAGGTCGATGTCGGCGTAGTACATGGTCTTGCAGCGCGGCAGCGGCACGTATGCGTAGATATTATCCACGTAGAACGTGTGTGCCGGCATAGGCAGATTGGACTCGCGCAGTACGTCGGTGCGATAGCACAGGCTGTGCATGAGCAGGTTCTGATCGGGACGGAAGTGTCCGATCTGGTCCCAAGAGAAAATCTTTTTGCGCGGCAGGGCAAACTTGTAGCCAATAGCGGTATGCGTGCCCTCGTAAACCTTCTCGTACACGTAGTTCGAGATAAACAGGTCGACGCGCTGGTCGCGCTCCTCAAAGCCACGCAGAATCGACAGCATGGTCGAAAGCGCCGCACCGTCGAGCCAGTCGTCCGAGTCAACGACCTTATAGTACGTACCATGCGCCTCACGCAGGCCCGAGAGGACGGCGATACCGTGGCCGCCATTCTCCTGGTGCACCGCGCGGATGATTCCAGGATAACGGGCCTCCCACTCGTCGGCCTTGGCGGCCGTCTCGTCCTTGGAGCCGTCGTCCACCACGATAATCTCGATATCGGTGGCGTAATTGCTCCCCTCCAAGATGGAGGTGATGCAATGGTCCATATCCTTGGCGGCGTTATACGAGGGAATACCGAATGTTATGACTTTATGCATGGCAGGCGATAATCTCATCCGAAAGATCGAGGGCAGAATTGGTCACGGCGTCCATATCGTAGTAACGATACTCGGCCAGACGACCCACCGGGTGGAAGTTCGTCAGGTTCTGGACGCGCTCAAGGTAGCGCTCATAGAGCTCACGGTTCTCGGGCTCCAGAATAGCGTAGTACGGCGTCTCGCCCGAGCCGGGCGTATAGGCCTTGGAGTACTCCTTCATGATGGTGGTCTTGCCGGGCAGGACCTGACCAGTCATGTTCTTGAACTCGGTGATGCGCGTATAGTCCTCGCTCGTGGTGTAGTTGACGGTGCCCACGGGCTGGAACTGGTCCATATCGAGCGTCTCGAACTTCATATCGAGCGTGCGGTACGGCAGCGCGCCCAGGTCGAGGTTGAATAGCTCGTCGAGCGGACCGGTGTAGACGATCTCGCCGCCATAGACCTTGCCGTCGATCTTGACGGTGGTCTCGTCGATTTCAAAGAGGTCACGGGCGTCTACGTCACAGAATACGTCGATCAGATCGTGATCGAGCATATGCTCGAACAGCGCGGTATAGCCGTCCTGCGGCATGCCCTGGAAAGGAGCCTGCGGGAAGTAGCGATCGTCATCGCCCACAAAGACGGGAACGCGGCCGGTGATCGAGGGGTCGATCTGGTCGGGCGTCTGGCCCCACTGCTTCATGGTGTAATGCAAAAAGACGTTCTCATAGACATAATCGGCGACCTCGGCAAGATCCGGGTCGTTCTTCTTGCGCAGCTCCATAATGGGCACCTTGACGTCCTTGCCAAAGGTCTCCACGAGCTTCTGATACAGCTCCTCGCCGCGCTCATCGCCAAAGGCGAGCTTGAGGCTCGCATGGTTAAAGGGTACGGGCATGAGGGTGCCGTTGATGTTGGCGAGCACCTTGTGCTGGTAGTCCGTCCACTTGGTAAAGCGCGACAGGAAGTTATGGACGCGCTCATTAAAAGTGTGATAGATGTGCGGACCGTACTCGTGGACCAGGATTCCGGCCTCGTCAGTGCAGTCGTAGGCATTACCCGCGATGTGGCCGCGACGTTCCAAAACGGCAACACGATAGCCGATAGTTTCGGCAAGACGGCGGGCGCAAACGGCACCGGCATAACCGGCGCCGACAACGATCATGTCGTACGCACCGGCATTAAAGCCTTCAGGCAGGCCTGAGGTAATCTGCATCGATACTCCTTGTCAAAAGCCACACGCTTTTTAACTGGGCTTTTTCTCGAACATACGTCGAGACATATTTATCAGAGCGATTATAGCGCTAATGCGTCCTATAATGAGCTTGCCACACAAGGAAAGCTCAAGCACCGCGGCGTACATTATTGAAAGGTAAACCCGCTAGCAGCGGGTTTATTCGTGTACAGCCGAGGGCCTGGAGCTTAGCGAAACGCTTGTAAGGAGTATCATGAGCGATTTCCTGAACCGTATGAAGTCTGCCGCCAAGGCCGACCTTAAGACGATCGTCCTGCCCGAGGGCGAGGATCCGCGTACCATCGTCGCGGCAAACAAGATCATCGAAGAAGGCCTGGCCAACATCGTCATCCTGGGCGATCCCAACGAGATCAACGTTCCCGGCGCCACCGTCATCGACCCGCGCAATGCCGAGAAGCACGAGGAGTACGCACAGAAGTTTGCCGAGCTCCGCGCCAAGAAGGGCGTTACCATCGAGCAGGCTCGTGCCCAGGTGATGGACGCCACCTACTTTGGCACCATGATGGTCAAGATGGGCGATGCCGACGGCCTGGTCTCCGGTGCCTGCCACTCCACCGCCGACACCCTGCGCCCCGCGCTGCAGATCCTCAAGACTGCCCCGGGCACCAAGCTGGTCTCGGCCTTCTTCGTGATGTGCACCGACACCCCGCAATTCGGCACCGACGGTACGCTGATCTTCGCCGACTGCGGCCTCAACATCAACCCGTCCTCTGACGAGCTCTCCGAGATCGCCATCGCCTCGGCCCACTCCTGGTCCACCTTTATGGGCAATGTTGAGCCGCACGTGGCCATGCTCTCCTACTCCACCATGGGCTCCGCCGGTGGCGAGGTCGCCAAGAAGGTCCAGGAGGCCGTGAAGTTCTGCAAGGAGAAGGCACCCGAGCTCGCCATCGACGGCGACCTGCAGCTCGATGCTGCTATCGTCCCCACCGTCGCCCAGCTCAAGGCTCCCGGCTCCTCCGTCGCCGGTAAGGCCAACGTGCTCGTGTTCCCCGACCTCGAGGCCGGCAACATCGGCTACAAGCTGGTCCAGCGCTTCGCCGGCGCCGACGCTTACGGCCCCATTCTGCAGGGCATCGCCAAGCCGGTCAACGACCTGTCGCGCGGCTGCTCTGCCGACGACATCGTGGGTGTCGTAGCCATCACCGCCGTCCAGGCTCAGATGGCTGAGTAGCGGACGCACTCGCCCGAAGGCCGTACGGGCTAACCCCTGAAAACGTCCTCGACCAATGAAACGCCCCCGTTCTGCTCCTTCGGAGCTACGAACGGGGGCGTTTCTGGTCTGCGGAATGTTTTCAGGGGTTAGCCCGTACGGCCTTCTACTGCCACGAAGCATTCAGAACATCTGGAGTGGACGGCGGCTTGGCTACGAGCTGGGGCTGAGGATCTGAATGAATGGGTGTCGTTGCTGGGAGCGCTGGCGTTACTGGTGATGATCACTTTGGGACTCGAATTTCCGCCTGCTAGCAAAAAGGCCTCCTGAGCTGCTGCTCAGGAGGCCTTTCGTTCAATCGCAAGCGAACGCACTAGTTATTCGCGGTCAAACGCTCGACGTCGTGGGCGATCATGTATTCCTCGTCGGTGGGGATGACCATGACCGTGACGGAAGAGCCGGCGGCGCTGATGACCTGCGGGCCGTTACCCACGGCCTCGCGGTTCTTGTTGTTGTCGATGCGCACGCCCAGCCACTCGAAGCAGTCGCAGAAAGCCTTGCGGATCGACCAGTCGTTCTCGCCAATGCCGGCGGTAAAGGTAATGGTGTCCACGCCCGCCATGGAAGCGATCATGGAGCCGGCCTGCTGCATGGCCTTGTAGGCGAACATATCGAAGGCGAGCAGGCAGCGCTCGTCGCCCTCGGAGGCGCGCGTACGGATGTCACGGGCGTCGTTGGAGATGCCCGAGATGGCAAGCAGACCAGACTGCTTGTTCATCATGTCATCGACTTCCTGGTAGCTGTAGCCGCCCTCGCGCTGCAGGTAGCACACGGTAGCCGGGTCAATGGAACCACAACGGGTGCCCATCATCAGGCCGTCGAGCGGCGTGAGGCCCATCGTGGTATCGCGGCATACACCGTCCTCGATGGCGGCAAGCGAGGCGCCGTTGCCCAAATGGCACGAGAGCAGGCGGTGGCAGCGCGAGCCCAGGATCTCCTTGGCCATCATCCACTCATAGCGGTGACTCGTGCCGTGGGCACCGTACTTGCGCACGTGGTACTTGTCGCACACGTCCTTGGGCAGCGCGTAGGTGTAGGCGACCTCGGGCATGGTCATGTGGAACGAGGTGTCGAAGACGGCCACGTTGGGCAGCTCCGGATACTTCTCGCGGCAATATTCGATTGCCGCGGCCTCGCCGTAATTGTGCAGCGGGGCGAGCGGAGCAACCTCGAGGATCTTAGCCATGACCTCATCGTCGACGACCGCGGAATCATCGAAGTGCCAGCCACCCTGAACGATACGGTGGCCGATGCCATCGATCGTAAAGTCGGTCTTCTCGAGCTCCTCGAGCACGCGCGCAATGGCGCAGCGATGATCGGGAAAAGGAATCTCCTCGGTCTGCTTGGCACCACCGTTCTCGGAGTGGCCAAAGATGCCCATCTCCGAGCCGATACGCTCGCAGTTGCCCTTGGCGAAAACCTCGCGGGTATCGGTATCCAAAAGCTGATATTTAAGGCTCGAGCTGCCGGCGTTGACAACAAGTACGTTCATGAGACTCCTTTGCAGTGCGATACGGTCGGCGCAGACCCCTTAAGGCGGCCGCATGTTAATAAGAAGTTATCACAACTTGATAAATAGCTATCAGGCATATCGCCCAACGAGTACAAAAGAGGAGCTGAACGGCGCTCGGTCGTCCAGCCCCTCCCCTCTTGCAATTACTTGCCGTTGACGATGCGCTCGACGTCAGAAGCGATCATGAACTCCTCGTCCGTGGGGATGACAAAGATTTTGACCTTGGAATCCTTGGCAGACAGGCACCAAGCGCCGTCACCACGCAGGGCGTTGCGGGCATGATCCATCTTGACGCCCATAAAGGCCAGGCGGTCGGCAACGCCGGCGCGGACCGCCGGAGCGTGCTCGCCGATGCCAGCAGTAAAGACCAGGGTGTCCATACCGCACATAGAAGTAGCCATCTCGGCAGCCTTGGCGGCAATCTTGTAGACAAACATGTCGAAGGCGAGCTGAGCATCGGGGTCACCAGCGGCGGCGAGCTCCTCGACGTTGCGGCAGTCGTTGGTCTTGCCGCCGGTCACAGCCAAAAGGCCGGACTTCTTGTTCATCATCTCGTCGACCTCGTCGAAGGTGTAGCCGCCCTCGCGCTGCAGGTAGCACACGGTGGCCGGGTCAATGGAGCCGCAGCGGGTGCCCATCATGACGCCGTCGAGCGGCGTCAAGCCCATGGTGGTGTCCATGCACTTGCCGTCCTCGATGGCGCACAGGGAAGCGCCGGAGCCGATATGGCACACGACGACCTTGCGGGCCTCGCCGTTGGTCATCTCGGCGACCTTCTTGGAGATGTAGCGGTAGCTGGTGCCGTGGGCGCCGTACTTACGGATGTGCAGCTTGTCGCAGACGTCCTTGGGCAGGGCGTAAGTCTTGGCGACCTCGGGCATGTTGAAGTGGAAAGCGGTGTCGTAGACCGTGACGTTGGGCAGGTCGGGATACTGCTCGAGGCAGTACTCGATAACGTTGGCCTCGGGGTTGTTGTGCAGCGGAGCGAGCGGAGCGACCTCGCGGATCTTGGCGAGGACATCCTCGTCGACGAGAGAGGAATCGCCAAAGTACCAACCGCCCTGAACGATACGGTGGCCAATGCCCTCGATCTTGACGCCGTTGGCCTCGAGGTCCTTCAGAACGACCTCGATGGCGACCTTGTGGTCGGGGAACTCGATGTTCTCGGTCACTTTCTTGGAACCGTTGGCAGCGTGGGTGAAGGTACCGCCGGTAAAGCAGACGCGCTCGCAGGAGCCCTTTGCGGACACCTTGTGGGACTTGGTATCGATGACCTGATACTTAAGGGTCGAAGATCCCGCGTTGACGACCAGAACGTTCATGTGTCTCCCTACTAACAGGCGGTGTGGCGCCGCCAGGTTACATACGCTTCAATAATAAACCCAAACGCCCTCGCGCTCGGGTTTATTGCGTTGATATATAAGTTATCAGTGCCTAAATACGCATGGCCTTTGACTTGTAAGACGAAATAGCGCGGGGATATACGCCAAAGAAGAAATCCCGAGCGCGACAAGCAATATGACTCGAATGCCCGCAATGCTGCCCAACGCAGCATTGAACAGATAGAAAAGGATGGCACCCACCGCCACCATCTGGCTTTGAACCGAAATCAGTGAACAGCGCATCGAAGAATCGGCGGCATTTTGGAAAACTGAGTATTTGATTGGAGCAAATAACGAGTACGCAACCGTCTGCAGCACATAGAACACGGGCAGCAAATTAGCCGGAGTAAGGGGAATCAAAAACAAAGCTGTCAATACTAAGCGAATGATGCCGCAAATACGCGCAAAACGGCTCTTGTCGACATGAACAATCACACTGGGCACAATAAGCCCCATGGAGGCCGAGGCAAGGAGCTGGACCGCAATGGTCACACCCGAAGCGACGGCATTCATTCCGCGACCCGCAAGCAGCAGTGAGAAAAAGTCTTCCAGGGCGACAAAAGCAAATGCCTGAGAACAGTCCATGATGAACGCTGAACGAAGAATGCCATTACCCGCAATAGCGGCACCGATCATCTTCGGGCTAATTCCACGCTCAGGTGTCCCCGCAGTGCCCCCTCTTCGCATCTCAGGAATGCAGACAACGACAACCAACGTCAACACCATGACGATGATATCGACCGAAAGCCCAATGAGATACGCGCCAGCAGACGAAATGAAACCGCCCACGCAAGCGGAGATGGCATAAGAGGCATAGAAAACAAATCGCTCAACGACATTAAGTCTTACGAGCTGGTCCTGAGAGACGCTGTCTATGTAAATCGCTTCTATGGATCCGCTCAGACATGCAACGGCAAAACCTTTGAGAGCGAACGCACCGATTAAAAGCAGAGGGGAACGGACGAGAAGCAGGGCGGCGTAGTATCCAAGCATCCCCACGACGCCAACGAGACCGCTTGTCTTTCGTCCAAACCTATCAGCAATATAGCCAGTGGGAACTTCGAGGATGAACTTGCTCACTTGATATGCAATCATCATGCTAGAAATCGCCACCATCGAGAATCCGACGAATTCAAGGTAAACCGTCAGAAAATACAAAATGGTGCTGAAGTTCGACAGAAAAACGAACGTCATATAAAGCAAAACCGTACGGTTTTTCATGCTCCGCCCTCCAAGAGTCAACAATCTAAATCGGAATCTTGGAAAAGCATGAGGGCAAAGCTGTCAGCTATGTGTTACAAGGCGTCAATAATCACTTGACGTCTCGAAGCCAATTCATTTCACGAAGCAAGATGACGCAATAGGTGCAGAAAAACCGTCTGGTGTCGATCAGTCCAGGAATTTTGCCGATAGCAAAAGTAGATAGGCAAGGTTACATCACGCGAACCTTCAATGGAGCACTCACTCACTTCTGACCCATCCGATGCGAGAGAGGACCCAGACAAACTCAATATCAATCCCCCGGCTTGAAGAAACTCAGTCTGAGCCCTGCTTCCGTATTCAACATCACGGAAGCGAAAATTGACGAGCTGGGCTTCGGAACATTGATTGATTGCATTGAGACAGGGTGACAAATTAATGGGAACAGCGAGCCTGCCGCCCAGTAACTCGCGAATGGTCATGGCGCCCACAGATTGATGACCCGCTGGGCACGAAAGAACCTTGAGCTCTTTTTCACCCAAATATTTTGAAGAAAGGACGCTGTCCCGTGGTTCCTCGAATGAGATAGCCGCGTCCGAAATTCCAAGTATAAGTGATTCAAAGCATGTTGCCGTTGGCTGATGCCACACATCAAGATGAATCTGAGGGTGCGAGCGTTCAAACGAGTCATACCATTTTTCGGCAAAAAGGCGCCCCCGTCCATGAAGGCAGGGGGCGTAAAGACGAAAGTGGCCATCGGGCGAAACGCCGTCGCCCCTCGATTGAGCGTACTTTTTGAGATCGTCGACTTGTGCCAAGATCACGCGTGCACGACGTGCAAATTCTCTGCCCGCCGGAGACAAAACAGCCTCCCCCGCCGATCGGTCGAGCAAAACAATCTGATACTCAGATTCCAACTTTTTCATTGCCGACGAAACGGCCTGCGGACTCACATGAACGGCGCGAGCTGCTTTGCGCACGCCGCCATAGTTCGCTACCGCTTGAAGGTATTCGAGTTGAGAAAGCTGCATAGATTACTCCAAAGGCAGCCAAGTCGACGGGCTACGCGCCCTCAGATGAGATTCTCGCCCAGGTTCTTGCCGCCGAGGACGTGCAGGTGGAAGTGCATGACGGTCTGGCCGGCATTGACGCCCTTATTGGAGATGACGCGGAAACCGTCCTCCAGACCCTTGGCCTTGGCGACCTCCTGGATGGCGTGAACCATGGCGCCCATGGTCTCGGCCGGCACGTTGTCGGCGATGTCGCCGTAGTGCTTCTTTGGGATCACGAGCGTGTGGACCGGCGCCTGGGGGTTAAGGTCGTCGAACGCGATGACCTGATCGTCCTCATAGACAACGGTCGAGGGGATCTCGTGGCTGGCAATTTTGCAGAAGATGCAATCGCACATGGTTGGTTCCTTTCTCACAGACCAAGGTGATTATATTTGGTCGGAATGGTTAGAACGAGAGGCTGTCGTCGGTGTTGGCGGCTTCGCCGTCGGCGAGCACGTCGTTGCCGTCGACGTCCCTAAGGAGCACCGAGACCTTCTGCTCGGCATCGGACAGGCGGGTGCGCAGGCTCTTGAGGAGCTCGACGCCGCGGGTGTAGCTCTCGAGCGACTCCTCGAGCTCCATATCGCCCGACTCCAGGCTGCGGATGATGAGCTCCAGCTCCTGCGAGGCCTGCTTGTACGTAAGTTGCTCGACCGGGGTCTTCTCTGCCATATCTGTTTCCTTTCCTAAGGGTCTATCACTGTGAAACGCGGTCTACTCGACCGCGTTGACGGTTGCCGACACGTTACCGTCCGCCATGCGCACGCGGATGGCGTCGCCCGGCTTAAAGGTCTGGGCACTTGTAGCCACACCATCATCGCTGTACGCGATGGAATAACCGCGGGCAAGCACCTTGAGCGGCGACAGGGCATCGAGCGAGGCTGCCGCACGGCCCAGGTCGGACGCGGGTTTATTGAGCATCGTACGTCCCTGATGCTCCAGACGGGAATTCGCAAGCGTGATCGCATGGCGCTTGCCATCGAGCCCCGAGGTGCTTGCGACCAAGCGCTCGGGCAGACGCTCGAAGTTGGAGCGGAAGGTCCCAACCGAACGCGTTATGGCGCCGGACAGACGATCGGCCGTCAGGGCAAGCTCGGACTCGCGACGCTCGACCATAAACGTTGGGTCGTTGAGGCACGGGCGGTACGCGGCTGCATCGAGCGCATCGCCCAGACGGGCCGTATAGGTATCCCAGGCGCGGCGACCGCGCTGATCGAGCATCTCCAGGTCGACCTGGGCCGACCCAATCATCGATGCCATCGCGGCACCCAGACGCTGATGGCGCGCCCCGAGCACATCGGCCAACTCCGTCATAGCCGGCGCCACCGATTCTGCCGCCGCCGTGGGCGTGGAGGCGCGACGGTCGCTCACCATATCGCAGATCGAGGTATCGGGCTCATGACCAATGCCGGTCACCACGGGCACAGGACAAGCCGCCACCGCGCGGGCAAGTTCCTCGTCATTAAAGGTCATGAGGTCCTCAAAGGAGCCGCCGCCGCGCACCAGCAAAATACAGTCGGGCGCCGGCGTAATGGAAGCGGCGCGGCGCAAGCCCTCAATGAGCTCGGCCGGCGCACCCTCGCCTTGAACCTTGGCGCCCACACAGACGAGCTCGACAAGCGGGTTGCGACGACGCAATGTGCGCTTGACGTCGTCGATTACGGCACCCGAAAGCGAGGTGACGACCGCCACGCGGGAGCAGAACACCGGGATGCGGCGCTTGCGCGCTTCGTCCATCAGGCCCTCGCGGCGTAGCTTTTCGGCCAGTTGCGCCACTTGTTGACGCAGCAGACCCTCCCCCGCCAGCGAGAACGAGCGGGCAACGAAGCTCATGCGACCCGTAGGCTTGTAGAGATTGAAGCTGCCCTTAAAGCTTACCTGCATGCCGTCGCGCAAGTCGAAGGTGCGCTTAAGGTAGGCGCCCTTCCAGATGATGCAGTCGACGGCGGCCGAGTCGTCTTTAATCTGGAAGTAGCAGTGGCCGCTTCGGGCGTTGGGACCACGGAAACCCGTGACCTCGCCCAGGACACTCAGCTGCGGAATGGCATCGAGCGCACCGGCGGCGATCTCTACCGCCTGGCTCACGCTGAGCTCCTTACGCTCCTGCTCGTCCGAACCGTCGAACTCGGCGGAAACGGCATTGCCGGTTAGATTCCAGCCTGCCACGCAGCCTCCTTTCGTCATCGTGCACAAGGGCTCCGGCCCTGCGCAAATTCAAGTCCAACACATAGTACAGCGCCGCGAGGACACGAATCCCCGCGGCGCCTGCCTGTCCCATTTGTTATCGGTTGGAGTTTCTGTTGTAGCGAGCCATAAGATAGAGCAGCTGAATAATCGAGGTGAGCGCAGCGGCAACATAGGTAAGCGCGGCGGCCGTCAGCACCTTCTTGGCACCGTTGACCTGCTTGGAACTCATGCCCGACTGCTCGATATACGCCACGGCGCGGCGGCTGGCGTCAATCTCGACCGGCAGCGTAACGAGCTGGAACAGCACGCTAAACGAGAAGAAGATCAGCGCGAGGGTCGTGAGTCCCGCGATGTTCATAATCAGGCCCAAGAGCAACACGATGGTCCAGGTGTTCTGGGTAAAGTTGACGACCGGCACGAGGGCGGTACGTACCTTCATCATGGCATAGCCGCTTTGACGCTGGGCGGCATGGCCCGCCTCGTGGCAGGCGACGGCAACGCTTGCGACCGAACCGCCCGAACGATTGGCATCCGACAGATACAGGTTGTTGTCCTGCGGGTTGTAATGGTCGGTGAGCTCGCCAGCGACACCCTTGATACCCACGGCACTACAACCGTTGGCATCGAGCATGCGGCGAGCGACCGTGGCACCCGTATCGCCGTCCGAGCGAACCTTGGACCAGGTTTTGTACGTCGAGTTGATATAGTTCTGTGCGGCAAGGCCAAGCACCGTGCAGACAAGAACAACCAGCAGGTACAGCGGGTCGATGCCAAAGCCGTATCCATAGTAATAGGGCATGCGAATTCCTCCGAATCGAGTTACACGTTGGAGGCATTCTACCCACTCAGCAGACTAGGCTTCCCTATAACAACTCAATCTTTCCGTCCTTCACGGTGAGCCCCATATTGCCGGAAAGCAGATCGTCCAGGCGCGAACCCACAAGCTCAAAACGCCAGCCTTCGCGCAGGGGGCTTTGCTCAGGATGCTCGATGTAATCGGCCAGGTCATCGCGCGAGGCAATGACCGAGGTCGCCACCCCCGAGCGCTCGGCAACCAGGCGGATGAGCGCATACATCAGGTCCGTCACGCTCTCCAGCTCCGGCGAGATCTGACGGTGTCCGCGCACCATGAGCGGCAGGCGATCGTGCGGGCAGCTCGCGCCGCGCTTGATGGCCATGAGCGCACCGTCCACGTCGCGCTCCCCCAGCTGGTCGGTACCGCGAATGCTACGGAACTCCTCAACGCGGACGGGATTGCGCTTAACGAGCGCAAGCAGCGTGTCGTCGGACATGACCCACTTGCGCGGGATGTTACGGCGCTCGGCGCGGTCCTCGCGCCAGGCGGCGAGCTCGCGCGCGATACCCAGCTGGTGACGGCTGCACGAATTGATGCGCTTGACCTTGCGGAACGCCTCGTGGCGATCGGCGCGATAGTGCGACTCGTCAGCCAGCGGGCGCAACTCGTCGAGTACCCAGTCCACGCGGCCCAGCTCGCGCAGACGGCTCATCATCTCGGTATAGGCGACGATCAGGTACTTGACGTCATCGATCGCGTACTCAATCTGCTTATCGGTCAGCGGGCGACGCGACCAGTCGGTCAGCGACTCAGTCTTGGGCAGCGAGACGCCGCAAAACGTCTGCACGAGCGCGCCGTAGGAAATCTGCTGGCGCTCGCCTAAAAAGGCGGCGGCCACCTGCGTGTCAAAAATCGGACGCGGCAACACGCCTACGGTATGAAGCATAACTTCCATGTCCTGCGAGCAAGCATGGAACACCTTGGTCACGCTCTCGTCGGCCATGAGTTCGGCCAAGGGAGACAGGTCGTCGATCACCAGCGGATCAACCGCGACGCTCTCGGCAGGAGTGGCAATCTGGACCAGGCACAGGCGCGGATGGAACGTGCGCTCGCGCAAAAACTCGGTATCGACGGCAATCGCGTCAAACTCACGGGCGCGCTGACAAAAGTCGAGTAGAGCCTGATGTGTGGAAATGTACATATCAACCCATCGAATAAGGTTAGGCCCGAAAAACACGGGTAGGATATCGGCATTGCCCTACAACTATACTCGGTTAGTCACAGAACGGGAACGTAAGTATGCGCTGCCTTATCATCCACAACCCGGCATCGGGCCCCAGCTCAGATGAAATCTACGCATTCACGCACGCCCTCGCGCAGGGCGGCGACGAGGTCGTGATGCGTTTTATCGGCGATGGCATGGAACCCGAAGACGCCGTGGCAGACGTGCGCGAGTTTGATCGCGTGGTGATTTCGGGCGGCGACGGCACCGTCTCCAACGTACTCGACCAAATGCGCGGATGCGGCGTCCCCACGCTCGTCTTCCCCTCCGGCACAGCCTGCCTGTTCTTTAACAACATCGGTAATGCCCCCGAGGCAGCGGCACTTGCCAAGGCCTGCCGTGCCGGTCGCACGGTCAAAGTGGACATGGGCGAGCTCTTTTGGCTCGACGAGAACGGCAACGAAAGGCACCACGGCTTTATCATCATCGCCGGCTCGGGCTTCGACGCCGAGATCATGATGAAGGCCGCCCCTACCAAAAACGACATCGGCGAGATCGCCTACTTCCTCTCCGCGCTCGCCACGCCCAACCCCACGGTGGCGCACTTTACCATCGAGCATGACGGCATTGTCGAGGAGCTCGATGGCATCTGCTGCATGGCCGGCAACACCTCGGTCATCCAAAACGACATCAACCTGTTCCCCAACTGCCGCATGAACGACGGCATGGTCGACATTGCGGTCATCGAACCCGTGCGCACCGTGCAGCTGCTGCCTACCGTGATCACCGCTGCGCTTGACCCCGCCGGCAAGGTACTCGGGCGCCCACAGTTCAAGATCATCCAGACCAAGGAAGCCAAGATCACCTGCACCCCGTCACTGGGCATGCAGTTCGATGGCGAGATTATCTCCAGCAATTCGGGCGTCTTTGGAGCCCGCGCGCTTCCGCAATGCCTCGACCTCATCGTCGACGAATTCTCCCCGCTCGGAAAATAGGAGGACCCTATGAACGACAATCCCCTGATCGGCTTTATTGTCATCGTCTTGGCCATGCTCGTCGGTTACGCCATCAACGTGATTCACCGCCGAAAGAAGTAAATCCACATTGGTATGATATTCATCCAGTTATCGACTCTCCCACTGTTTATGCATTCGTCAAACAGCGGGGGATTTTCATTTCGGGCATTCCCAGCTACTTTATTCGGCTACAGTAATTACAGGGCGTCTTTATTAAAGTAAAGCTGCAAACTGAGTACGATTAACCGTTCATCGCATATTTCATCACGCTTATCGAGTAAGTTTCTTTCATAGATGAATATTGTTTCCAGTTCGTTACGCTAATGAGGTGTCTTTATTGGCTGAAGCCCTCTGGCGACAGAGGGCTTTCGCACGCTGGGAGGGAAAATGAGGAAAACTCGCCCCGTCAACGCGCTCAAGAAGCTAGGCATAGGCCTCGCCTTTGGAGCTGCGACCATCATGTCCATGCCGACATCTGCGCTCGCCTGCACGCAGATGTACATGGGCAAAAACCTAACAGCCGACGGCAACACATATTATGGTCGCGCCGAGGACTTTGGCCCGCGCTACCTCAAGCACTTTGGCATTGAGCCGTCGCATGCCCCCGGGTATACCTACGGCTCAGACGAGTCCGACTTCTCATACAGGTCGACCTAGACTACATATCGTTATAGCTACGTGCGCGATCATCCTTCGCAGTGGCACGGGCGCTATGATGCCTACTCTGAGGCAGGCATCAACGAGAAGGGCGTGTCCTGCTCCGCAACGCTGACCACCAACATGAACGATAAAGCCGCCAAGGCAGACCCCCTGACCGACACTGGCATTGGCGAGTATAGCTACGGCAGCGTTATCTTAGGCGAAAGTGCCAAAGCACATGAGGGTGTCGAGCTCCTCGGCAAGATCATCGACGAGCAGGGCGCCAACGGCAACGATCAGATTATCATCGCCGACAGCAACGAGACTTGGCTGTTTGCCGCACTTTCCGGCCACCAGTGGATCGCCATGAAGCTCGCCGATGACGTCGCCTCACTCAACCCCAACATCGGCGGACTCAATTACGATGTCAACCTTGATGACGCCGAGAACTGCCTCCACTCCGAGGGCATCCAGACCATGCCCGAGAAAAATGGCTTCGCCGAGTACACCGACGGCAAGTTCGACGTTGCCAAGACCTATGGCAAAAGCGTCGCCGATTCCGGCGTTCATCAGTGGACTCGCTATGTCCAGGGCCGCGATTACTTCATGGCCCCGTTGACCAAGGGTGCGGATTACGACATCGTCACGGTTAAACCGGAAAAAGGCCCCGACCAAATCGGAGCCATGGTCAGCGAGATCCAGCCCCTGTTCTTCAAGCCCGGCAAGTCCGACTGGAACACCTTTGAGATGATCCGTGCATTTGGCAACCGCGGCGAAAATGTCCCCGGCCTCAACGCCAACACCGACGGTGTCTACGCCATCGGCACCGAAAGAAGCACCGAGACCAACCTCTTCCAGATCCGTCAGGGCATGGACCCCGAGATCGCGACCATTCAGTGGGAGATGCTCTCCCGCGCCGCCTACTCCGTCGCTATTCCTCTGTACTCTGCACTGCTCACCGAGGTCAGCCCCTACTTCAGCGATCAGGATGTCTCCTACGATCACTGCGAAGAGACGGACATCGTGAACAACGAGGAGCCCGAGAACTCCATCAACTACGTCCTCATGGACATTAGTTCCCTCTGCTACGAGCACCGCGAGCAGCTCGGCAGCGGCGTTCGCGCCTACCTCGACGCTCTCCAGAACGAGCTCATCGAGCAGAACCTTGAGGTCGATGCTGCTATGCAGGCCGAGACCACCACTGAGGGCCGCACCGCCCTGGCAAACAAGGCCGGCAAGGCTGCCACTGAGAACACCTACGTCAAGTGCAAGGCCCTTCTCCAGGAGATGCGCGCTTATCTGAAGGCTGAGGATTTCAGCACGCCCTTCACCCCGAGCGACCTGAACACTGAGACCAACGGCCTCAAGGTGTCCATCACCTATGCCAAGGACACTCTTGCCACCGACCCGGTGACCCCGGATCAGCCCGGAACTCCCGAACAGCCCGGTACCCCCGAGCAGCCCGCTAAGCCCGAACAGCCCGCTAAGCCCGAGCAGCCCACCACCAAGCCCGAGAAGCCCGGCAAGTCGGACACCACGACCACGGTAACCACCAACAAGACGAACACCAAGGGCGGCCTGCCCACCACTGGCGATCGTTTTGATGGCCGCATGGTGGCTGCATTCGCCATCGCTGGCGTTGCCGTCATCTCCGCGGGCGGTTACTTCCTCTACCGTCGCAATAAGGAGTAACGTCTTAGCTGAGCGGGCGGGGCACATGAGTCACCACGCCCACTTAACCCGCCTTTTTGACCGACGGGAAACCCGCCTGAAATCTTTTTAAAAAAGATTTCCCCGCACACACTTCGCTGTGCTATAGTGCAGCGCAACAGCAACTAGGTGCGACCGCGCCACGGCATCACGAAAGGAGCCACCAACATGAAGAACACGATGAAGTCTCTCAACAACTGGTGGTGGCGTGATGCGAATACGATCGGTCGACAGTGAGTCCCTCACGCCTGTTTTTGCGCTCTAGGTGATTGGAAGGCCTCCGGTTTCGACCGGGGGCCTTTTTCTATCTCGAGCCCGATCGCATTCGCATCACGCGCCTCCGCTTTTCTCTTGCAATCCCCTTCCGAAAGGATTTTCACCATGTCTCAGAACACCACCGCCACCCAGCCCCGCACCGTCCAGACCGCCGATCGCGGCAAACTCGATGTCCGCGCCCTCGTCCTGCTCGCCATCCTGCTCGCCGCCGGCTTCATCCTCAACTTCACCGTCGGCAAGGCAATCTCGGGCATCTCGGGCGGCATGATCAGCCCCGAGTTCATCATCTCGGCCTTCTGCCTCACCATCCTGGTCGTTCGCCCCAACATCGGCCAGGCGCTCGTCATTGGCCTCATCTCGGCTGCCGTGATCCAGATCACCACCACTTCGCCGTTCGTCGATTTTGCCGCCGAGGGCATCGCCGCCATGCTCATGGCCGGCATCGTCAACGCCGCCGGCAAGAACGGTCAGGTTAAGCCTGCCGTCGCCATCGTCGCTACCTTCGTGACCACCTTTGTCTCCGGCGTCATCTTCATGGTTATCAAGATGGCCATGCTTGGCGTGGTCGGCGAGCTCGCCGCCGCTATGTTGCCCGTCGTCGCCATGACCGCCGTCTTTAACGCCATTCTGGTCGGCGCCCTCTACCTGCCCATCCAGAAGGCCCTGAAGCTCAACTAACCCACAGTGACCCATCGGTAAAGACCGTCCCAAACAACTAGCTCTTGGAGACGTTCTCAAACGACTAGTCATGTAAGAACGTCCCCAATGACTATGAAAGGTATCCATGGAAACGATCATCAACGTCGACGATGTCTCGTTCTCCTATGGCACGCAGACCGAGCAGGCGCTCAGCCACATCTCGCTCAGCGTGAACAAGGGAGATTTCATCGGCATCATCGGGCCCTCGGGCGCCGGCAAGTCCACGCTTGCCGCCTGCCTGTCGGGCGCCGTGCCCCACCACTACACCGGCACGTTCTTTGGGTCCGTCATGGTTGACGGCCACGACACCTGCGAGGTCTCGTTGACCGACGTGTCGCAAATCGTCGGCAGCGTGCTGCAGGATATCGACACGCAGATGGTCGCCTCGGTCGTCGAGGACGAGATGCTCTTTGGCCTCGAGAACTTTGGCGTCCCCCATGACCAGATCGAGCAGCGCGTGAGCGAAACGCTCGAGACCGTCGGCATCAGCGACCTGCGCGACCGCGAGATTGCCACCCTCTCGGGCGGACAGAAGCAAAAGGTAGCCATCGCCGCCATTCTCGCTATGCGTCCGCGCGTCTTGGTTCTCGACGAGCCCACCGCGGCACTCGACCCTGCCAGCTCCACGCTGGTCTTCGAGACGCTGCGTGAGGCAAACTGCGCACTTGGAATCACCATCGTCGTCGTTGAGCAAAAGGTCGCCCTGCTCTCGGAGTACTGCAACCGCGTGCTCGTGCTCAACCATGGCGAAATCGCGCTGCAGGGCGAACCACACGAGGTCTTCGCGCATACCGACGAGCTCCGTGCCATCGGCGTCGACTGCCCTCGCGTCACGCGTATCTTCAATAGCCTCGAGGCCGATGGCCTGGTAAGCGGTACCCCTTGCTTGGATGTCGATGAGGCCGAGCGCCTGATTTCGGGCATCGTCGACCCCGCACGCGCGGCCAGCGAAGCCCAGGCGCCCGCCGGCTCCCCGCATGCACCGTCGTTGCGCCCTCATGCCAAGGACGCCGAACCCGTACTCACCTTCGACCATGTTGAGTTTGCCTATCCCAATGGCGGCGCCGCCGTACACGACCTCAACCTGACGCTCTATCCCGGCGAGCTCGTGGGCATCGTCGGCCAAAACGGTGCCGGCAAGACCACGCTCACCAAGCTGCTCACAGGCCAGCTCAAGCCCGCCTCGGGCAGCGTGCGCGTCACGGGACTGGATACCGCGGCCGTTCCCACGAGCCGCATCGCCCGCGAAGTCGCAACCCTCTTCCAAAACCCCGACCGCCAGATCTGCAAGGATACCGTACTCGACGAGGTCGCTTTTGGCCTGGAGCTTGCCGGCATCGACCGTGCCGAGGCGCTGCGTCGCGCCCAGCTCGTCATCGACCGCTTTGGCTTGCCGGCCGACGAGGCGCCCTTCTCGCTCTCGCGCGGTCAGCGACAAATGGTGGCGCTTGCCTCCGTCGTAGTGGTTGAGCCCAAGATCGTCGTGCTCGACGAGCCCACGAGCGGCCTTGATTACCGCGAGTGCATGACCGTCATGGAAACGGTGCGCACCATGGCCGAGCGCGGTTGCGCCGTTATCATGGTCTGCCACGATATGGAAGTCGTCTCGGATTTTGCCGAGCGCATTGTGGTAATGGCCGACGGTCGCATCCTCGACCGCGGCCGCACGCACGAGCTATTCTCGAACATCGATCTCATGCGTCGTGCCTACGTGGAGCCTCCCCAGGTTATTGAACTCTCGCGCCGTCTGGCATCTTCCGTCTCGCCCGCTTTTGCGCAGGTGAGCGAGGTCACCGATGTCGTTCGAATTACCAAGGAGATGGTCCACCGTGGTTAACGTCATCGACTACATGCCGGGCGATACGCTGCTGCATCGCCTGAACCCCGTCGTCAAACTGGGCCTCGCCGCCGCCATCATCGTCGGCATCTTCTTGTCCGACACCTACGTGGCGCTGCTGGGCTTTTTGGCACTCACCCTTGTACTGGGTGCCTATGCCGGCGTCGTCAACCGTCTGTTCTCGCTGCTCAAGGTGCTGATTCCGCTCGCGCTTATCATGCTGGTGCTCCAGCTGGCCTTTATGCGCGATGGCAACGTGGTGTGGGGCTTTATCACCGACACGGGCCTCATCACAGGATCGAAGGCCTGTCTGCGCCTGCTGGGCGTGGCGTTACCACTCATCCTCATGCTCATGGTGACCAAGCTCAACGACCTTGCCAACGCCTGCGTCGAGGTGCTGCACGTGCCGTATCGCTATGCCTTCACCTTTACCACGGCGCTGCGCTTTGTGCCGGTATTTGGTCAGGAGATGAACGCCATCATGGAGGCGCAGACCGCACGCGGCGTCGAGTACGACACCAAGAACCCCATCAAGAAGCTTAAGCTCATGCTGCCACTGTGCGTGCCACTGCTCATCTCGAGCGTGGGCAAGACCGATGCCACAGCCTTGGCGGCAGAACAGCGCGGCTTCTATCTGCGCACGCGCGCCAGCTCGTACAAGCGCTACCCCATCAAGGGCCTGGACATCGCCGTGCTCGTCGCCAGCATCGCCCTCATCGCCATCGGCTTCCTGTTCTAGTTCACCACCGACAGCAACCGCCCAACGCAAAAGGCCTCGGCTCGCACCAAACGAGCCGAGGCCTTTACTGTTTCACCAGATAAAACCTACCAAAATAAACCTGTCCCTTTTTGGCAGGTCGGAAGCTAGAGGCGGTAGGGGGCGCCGCTGCGGATGATGGATTCGCGCACCAGGACATCCATGGCGTCGAGGGTAATCTCGGGCATCTCTCGGTACTTCTGCAGCACCGATAGCTCGGTGCAGGCCAGAATGACGCGGTCGCAGCCGCTACGGGCGAACTCCCACATCACGCGGTCGAACTTATCCATATCGGGCTCACGTCCGGCCTTCACATCATCGTAGATAAGCGACATCACATCGTTCTGACGTTTCTCGCTGGGATAGACAACCTCGACACCCGCAGCCTCGCATTCGCGGCCGTAGACGCCCGCGCCCACGGTGCCGTCGGTTCCCATGATACCGATCTTGTGCACCGGCTCGGCCGGCATACTCAGGTTGGGGTCGAACTCGCACTCCCCCATCACCGCACCCGCAAGGGCATAGCGAACCGACTCGCGCGGCATGTGGATAATCGGCACCTTCGTAAACGACTGGATCTGGTCGTAAAAGTAGTGTGACGTGTTGCAGGGAATGGCAATGTGCGCACAGCCCAGCGACTCGAGTGCCTGGGCACACTCTTTCATGGTCGTCAGCAGCTTGGCATGCTCGCCGGTCTTAATGGCCAGCGTGCGGTCGGGCATGGTCGACTTGGAGAGCACCACCATGTCGATATGTTCCTGATCGCAGGCGGCCGCCGTATGACGCACCACCTGGTCGTAGTAATACGACGTGGCCTCGGCGCCCATGCCGCCGATAACTCCCAGCTTTTCCATCGCCGCCTCCTTGGTGACGTTTGCGCAATTGCGCGTATCATACCCGCGCCCGCCCGATGCAAACCGGACGGGCGCCGCACTCATCTACTTGTAATACGTCTTGAACAGCTTAAAGTGGCGCAGCTTGGTGTGCCACATGCGCAGCCAGCGGTTAAAGACAAAGTCGCCCTTCATAAACGAAGGGTCGGCGCCCTTGCCTTCCTTGTCCAGGCGATGCACCTTCGCGCGCAACTCGGGATCCTTGACGTACTTGTCGACGACGCCCATGGGGACGACCATCCACAGTGCCTCGTCCTGTGCCGTCACAAACTCCGGCTCAAACGGACGGTTGAACACATACTCGTCCACCACATACTTGGCGACGTTAAAGCCGCTGTTGGTAACGTAGTAGTTGCTGCGACCTTGGCGCGTGTTGAAATCGAAGAACTTAAACGAGCCGTCGCGCTCGTCGTACTTAACGTCAAAGTTGGAATAGCCCACAAAGTGAAGGTCCTCGAGCAACTTGCGCACGCCATCCATAAGCTCGTCATTGGGCTCGGTGATGATGCAGGCGTGGTTGCCGACACCGTGAGGCTGATGCTCCTCGAGCAGCACGTGACCCAGGCACATCATACGCACCTTGCCGTTACGGTCGGAATAACTGGTGAGCACGCGCATGTACTCGTCGTTGCCGGGCACGCGATCCTGCAAGATCAGGTCGTCGGTGTAGCCGCTGGCATACGAGTCGCGAATGACCTGTTCCAGCTCGGCACGGTCGGCAATCTCATAGGCCTTTTTCTGGCCCTCGAACTCGTGCTGCCACCACATGATGCCGTCAGAAGGCTTCAGAATCATCGGGTAGGGAAAATCGATCTGGTCGAGCACTTCGGCAGGTGCCTCGCCTTTGGCGTTCAGCATCGCCATGGTGAAGGTAAAGGTATGTGGATAGGGCACGCCATGCTTCTCGCACAGCTCGTAGAAGATCTCCTTCTTCTGGCACTGCTCAAGCATGCTATAGGGAGCGTAAGGCGCGACGATGTTATCCGCCAACTCATGGGCATCCTTGGCCTGAGCCACGAGGGCAACATAGTTATCGCCACAGCCCACAAGGACAATCGTCTTATCGGCATGCGCTTGGGCAATGCCGTTGACGGTCCTGAGCATCACGGGCATGGTATCGATATCCACGTTGGGCGTGTAGTCGATAATCTGGCTGCGGTACGCGGGACCCGTCTGGTACTTGCCAAAGACCAGGCTCTTGACCTGGTACTCCTCGTAGAAGGCGCGCGCCACCGAATAGGCGTTGATGTCGCCACCGAGCAGCACGGGAATAAACTCGCGCTCTGTAAACTGCAATGCCATGGAAACTTCCTATCATGAACTGCCCACACAACGGGCGGTCTTTGCGCAACTGATTTATTCTAGCGTGCCAAACCGCCGGCGCCCAAAGCTCCACCGTATCTATGGCAATCAGCGCAATTATCCAGCATGAAATCCGCCCTCGCCGTGCTGGGACCCTGTAGTTGCAAAACCCCACATGAGGCGACTTTTGATAAACAAAAACCCTCTCGACAGGGTTCCGTAACGTTAAAGTTGAACTCTATGGTTTCTCAACAATTCATCATAACTGCAGGTCAAAGCCAAAGCCTCAAGTTCAACTTGACCCTTTGGAACCTTTAAGGTTCAAGTTGAGGTCGAAAGCAGTAGTAGAATACCGTTCGGACCATAACCTACGATTGATTGCAGAGGGACTGGATGCAGCATTCGAATCATCGCGCCGCAGCGCTCATTGCGTCGAAGCCGGCTCGTATCATCACGAGCGCCGCGCTCGCCGTTGCGCTGACGGCCACGCCGATGCTCTCCCCCGTTGCGGCGTATGCCGCCTCGCAGGCAACGCAGGACCAGCTTTCCGCAGCCCAGCAGAAGATCGAAGCCGCCACGAGCGCCTACAACGACGCCCGCACCAAACTCGATGACCTGCAAAAGCAGATTGACTCCAATGAAGCAAGCATCGAGGAAATCGAGGCCAAGCTTCCCGAGCAGCAGGCCAAGGCAAGCTCCGCCATGCGCGATCTGTACAAGTATCAGAAGGGCACCAACCCCATCGTGAGCTTCCTGGTCAACGCGCAGAGCCTGGGTGAGTTCATCACGACCTGCAAATACACCAACCAGATCACGAGCTCGAGCGTCGACGAGATCGAACAGCTCAATAACATGCAAACCGAACTCGAGCAGAACAAGGCTGAGCTCCAGCAGGCCAAGTCTCAGCTTGAGGCAGAGCAGAAAAACGCCGAGGATGCGTTGGCTCAGGCCCAGCAGCTCCGCAGCGAGGCGCAGGCAAAAGCCGAGCAGGAAAATGCCGCCGAGCTTGCCAAGCTTGAGGCCGATAAGGCCGCTGCCGCCGAGAAGATCTCGGGCGAGGGCGTAAGCGGCAACAATTCCAGCAGCCAGGCCACCAACACCAACACCACCATCGACACCACGGTGAACAACGCCAATACCGGTAGCTCCGATTACGATTCGTTCATTAATGAGTGGACGAGCCGCATCGACAATTATCTCGCCGGCTCCCCCATGGCAGGCCAGGGCTATAACTTTGCCGTCGCCGCTTGGAATACCGGTGTCGACCCCCGTTGGTCCCCCGCCATCGCCTGCATCGAGAGCACCAAGGGTGCTTATTGCGCCAATTCTTACAACGCCTGGGGCTGGAGTGCCCGTGGCGGCGGTTGGCGCAGCTTTGGCAGCTGGAGCGAGGGCATCTCCGCTCACGTTGCCTATCTGGGCGCCAACTACGGCTCCACCCTTACCCCGGCAGCGGCCAAAAAGTACTGCCCGCCCACGTGGCAGGACTGGTACAACAAAGTCGCCGCTCAGATGAACCGCATCTAGGTGCAACTGCAAAGGGCCCCAATGGGGCCCTTTTCTTTTAGGTAGCGGAGGCATCGACGACGCCGGTCGCATTGGCAACCGCGACTATGACGATCATGCATAGGAGCAGCACACCCAATGCCTTGAGCCAAAGTTTCGCGAGTTTCTTGCCGCGATAGCTGTCGAGCAGTGCGAATCGCCGACGAAGACGGCGCTTATCGAGCAGCGCAAAATGCATAAGCACCATAAGGCCATCGACAAAGAAAAAATACTCGATTATGAGAAGCCACGTCGGGTAGCTTTGGTTTGCTCCCGTGGGGTGAAAGACGGCAAAGTGACTTCCGGCAAAGAACACAAGTAGCGAGAAGCAGACGAGCGCATTCCAAATGCGCCCCAGAGACTCCGGAACGCGAGAGAGCGGACCGCATGCAGCGGAGGCGGCAGGCCTAGGAAGCCCTGCGGGGTTCTGGAGCCCTTGGAGCGTCAACACCGTCTCCGAGGCCGGAGTACGGACAGGCGCAGGTGTAGGAGGCCGCACGGGGCGGCTCAGATCGTATGCCGAGCGCGTCGCCCGTCCCAACGCTTCCGCACTCGCAAAACGCTTGGCCGGGTCGAGCGCCATCGACATGCAGACGGCATCGGCAAGTGGAGTGGGAATGCCACGCGCCTCGCATTGCTCGCGCATGTCGAGCCCTGGTTTAGGGTCGACTCCCGTCAAGCAGAAGAACAACAGGGCGCCCAGTGCGTAGACGTCGCTGCGCACACTCGTCTGCCCAAACCCATACTGCTCGGGCGGCGCATAGGGTCGCGTGCCAAACTTGACGGTGTCGGCATCGGCGCCATCGCGCCATACGCGCGCGATCCCCAAGTCGATAATCACCAGCGACGAAAACGTCAGGCCCTCATCGAGCGTACAGTTCGCACCCGTCACGATGATATTCGACGGTTTGAGGTCGCGATGGATCACCGGCGCCGACGTCTCCCCCGCCATTGCAAAACCGGCGTGGAGCTCGCCCACGGCATCGCATAGGGCAGGATACAATTCACGCGCATAATCGGGGGTGGCTCCCAGACGGTCCACCAGCGCCCTGAGCGTCTCCCCTTCGATGTATTCCATAACCACGTTGAGCTCGTCGCCCACACGATGACAATCGACGATTCTGGGCAGGTGCTCAAAACGCCTGCCTGCCCGCTGGGCGGCAAACAGACGCCCGTATGCCCCGCCGATTTGAGCCGAAGCATCGATGCGTTTACGGACAAAGGGGCCGAGCGAACCACCGCCGGTTCCTTCAAAGTACACGAGCTCGGTTGTTTCAACGGACGAGCGCTTAAGTACACGCTCCACGCGATAGCTGTCGTCGCGATCGAGCGACGCCAGATGTTCGGCAAGCGCTGCGGTCAGCTCGTCATCGGAATATGTTGTGGTCTGAGTATCCATAGCCTCCATCATAGCGCAGGGCGCAGACACCCCATGGCATCCGCGCCCCGTTCGTTTGCATCGTTGTTCGGCAGCTCCGCCGGCTCAGATATCAGCCGCTAACTCACCGTCTCCTCGCCAAAGCGATACAGCTCCTCGTTGACCTTTTGGAGGCTGCACCCGCGATCGATGCAAAAGATGATAATCGCATCACGGCGATCCTTGCAGTTGAGGACGCTTACCCCGGCAGCCGTCAGTGCACGGTTGGCCTCTTTGAGCGTCAGCGCCATCGCAAAGGCAATCTGCAGCACCTTATTGCGACTCGGGTGACGCGCACCGGTAAAGATCTGATAGCCGAAGGTCTCATTGAGATCGGCCATACGAACCACGCGCGAGCGCTCCAAGCCCTTTTCCTGCAGCAGCTGCTTCAGGTAGTCCGAAAGCGACGGGGCGGCAAAGTCGTGCTCCCTGATATAGCCATCGATGTTCGGCGCATCGAGAAGCTCATTGAGCAACTCCTCGGTCAGCTTTTTATCGGGCATACGACTTCACCTCCCCCAGTGCATGCAACATGCTAGAAACCGCTTACGTCCGAACGCTCCCAGCTAGCAACCTGGTCGGAAGACACCGTACCCAGCGCCTCGAACTTCCAGGAGCCGCCCGCCTTCAGATGATTGGTGTTTGCAAGAGCCGTTCCAACCTGGTTGCCATCGGCATCATACAGAACATACTCAATCTGAATGTAGCTCTTTTCCTTGTCCGTGTTATTGGTCAGTGTGCCCGTGATCTTATAGGCAAACTGATTGGAGGTGTCTTCAGCCTCGTCAGCAATGGTATACGGTTCTTGCGGTTCTTTTCGCTCCTCAGCCTTCTGTGTCGCTTCGGCAGGTTTTGCCGAATCGCTCGCAGACGAATCGGTTGAATTGCCACCCATAGAGCCCACGGCACCGACGATAACCAGCACCACGATGACGCCTAGGACAATCTTGCCGATCGGCTTCTTTCCCTCTTTTGCCATTATTCATCCTTCCTACGATCCGGCTACCGTGCCGGCACACAGCACATCGTAGAAAGGATTGAACTTGAATTCATTAGCTGAGAGCTAAGGTTGCGGTAAACGGCCAATGCGGTTGTCCAAACGCCGAGCAAACGCACTTTGCGCGACCGTCTGCTGGCAGTGCATCAACCCACCGTAACGGATTCCCCGGTAAAGGCACTGATCATCAACAGGACAAAGAACACCAGGTAGCTGACACTCAGGGGGTACGCAATGACCAGGAATACGACCCAGCCGACATTGGTTTTACCGTCGGCGCGGCGCTGTTCACGACTGTGATAAAGCCAAATCGTCACGCCGATGGCAGTGATAAACAGTACGAGTGCCGCCGCAGCCAGTCCAGCAAGCGCAAACATCACGCCAATGCTCACAGCAATAACCGGGAGCAGCAGCAAGCCGCACCCGCACCCACCCGGACTATACACGGCAGTCTGTCGGCGCTTCATCGTCACTCCAAGTTAAGCAATCGTTTGTAGACATCGAGGCCTTTGAGTAGGATTTCCTCGTCAAAGAGCATGGTATCAGTATGCAGGGCACTTGTGGCATAGGCAGGGCAGCCCTCGGCGTCGCTCGGATTATCCTGACTGACAGGAACGCCCGTGCCCAGCAGGAAGAACACGCCCGGCAGATGGCGCTGATAGAAGGCGAAGTCCTCGGCAATCAGCAGCGGCTCGTCCACGAGCTGTAACTCGGGCAGAGCAGGCGCGATTCGGGCAAATAGCTCGGGGTCGTTGTCGACCGGCGGATAGCCCTCGGCAAAGTCGAGATCGTACGTACAGCCTGTTGCGGCGCAGGCCTCGTCCAACACGCGGCGCACGCCCTCGCGCGCTCGGTCGAACATATCGTCCGTAAACACGCGCAAGCTGCCCGCAACATGGGCCTCCCCCGCCACCGCATTGCAGACGGTACCGGCCTGTAGCAGGCCAAACTTACCAATGCAGGGTTCATCGGCACCCAACTCGTCCATCAATTCACGCGCGGCAACCAAGAACTTGGCAGCCGCCAGCGCCGCATCGTGCGATTCGTTTACGGGAACGCCGTAGGTCTTGGCGATATGGATGCTTGTCCCGTGAATGTGCACGTGCGTCTCACTCGAGCGTGCCAGCAATGGACCGGAGCAGCTCGCCAACGTGTCCGCAGGCAGGTCGGGCCATACGTGGAACCCGAAGATACGGTCCGCCCTGTAGCGCTCAAACACCCCGCTCTCGCAAACTGTCTTGGCACCACCGGTCGTCTCCTCTGCAGGCTGGAACACAAAGAGCACGTTGCGCTTGATGGCGCCCGGCTGCTCACGAATCGCGCGATCGACAAAGGTTGCCGCCGCAAGTGCCATGGCCATGTGTCCATCGTGTCCGCAAGCGTGCATCTTTCCGGGATGCGTCGAGGCAAAGGCCGCACCCGTCGCCTCCGCGATGGGCAGTGCGTCCATATCGGCGCGAATCGCCGTGGCATGCGCGGCACCCGTGCCAGCGTCGAAGAAAGCACAAACACAGCCGGGGCAAGGATGGGTCACTTCACAGGCAAGCGAGGCGAGCACGCCCTCGATATAGGCTATGGTTTGCGGAAGATCGAAATCGAGCTCCGGAATGCGATGCAGGTCGCGACGATAGCGACGAAGTTCTTGGAGCTCGGTCATAAAGGATCCTTTCATGGGGCATATCCATTCGCACAATATTGTGATGCAGAATTATGACGCCCTTATTTCTAGCATATCCCTGCATTTTTTAAACGTTATATACGAATACTCTTGTTTGGTAAAGTGCAACGTGGTAGGGTCTTTACCACTTGATAGAGGCGCGGGCACGAAGAGCCGCGGGCGAGCCGGCAGGCTTTGACCCCGTGGGGAGGCGAAACCCGCCGAACTGGGTTTTTCGGGCACGAACAACCTGGTGGGCCTGCGGGAAACACCCGCAGGACTGTCTGCAGCAATGCGGGAGCGCTATCCGGACATTGGGTCCACGCTATGCGGATTCGATGCGCAGATGGCGCCGTCTGGATAGCGAGGTTTACGGGACATGGCATTGACCCCCAACGAGGCATATGCGGCCAAACAGCCGTTTGTGGACAAGGTAACGCTCGAGCATATCGTCGAGCAGTTCCCCACGCCGTTTCATCTATACGACGAGGCGGGCATCCGCCGCAACATGCAAGAAGTGCGCGACGCCTTTGCATGGAACCCGGGCTTTAAGGAATACTTTGCCGTCAAGGCCAACCCCAACCCGGCGCTCATCTCCATTCTCAACGAATACGGCTGCGGCTGCGATTGCTCGAGCTATACCGAGCTCATGATTGCCCGCTCGCTGGGCATCACGGGACACGACATCATGTTCTCGTCTAACGACACGCCAGCTGCCGACTTTGAGCTCGCCGACAAGCTGGGCGCCATCGTCAACTTTGACGACATCAGCCACATCGAGTTCTTTGAGCGCGTCGCAGGGCCCATCCCCAAGACGGTCAGCTGCCGCTTTAATCCGGGCGGCCTGTTCCAGCTCTCCAATGGCATCATGGATAACCCCGGCGACTCCAAATACGGCATGACCACCGAGCAACTCTTCGAGGCCTTCCGCATGCTCAAGGCCAAGGGTGCCGAGGACTTTGGTATCCACGCATTCCTTGCCAGCAACACCGTCACCAACGACTACTACCCCAAGCTTGCGCGCATCCTCTTTGAGCTTGCAGTGCGCCTGGAGCGCGAGACCGGCGCACACGTCGCCTTCATCAATCTATCCGGCGGCGTTGGCATCCCCTACCTGCCCGAGCAGCAGGCCAACGACATTCACGCCATCGGCGAGGGAGTGCACACGGCCTACGACGAGATCCTGATTCCCGCCGGCATGGGCGATGTGGCCATCTGCACCGAGATGGGCCGCTTTATGATGGGCCCCTACGGTTGCCTGGTCACCAAGGCCATCCACGAAAAGCAGATCTACAAGGACTATATCGGTGTCGACGCAAGCGCGGTCGACCTGATTCGCCCCGCCATGTATGGCGCCTACCACCACATTACGGTAATGGGTCAGCCGGGTGGCGCCGACAAGACCGCGGCGCCTGTCACAAACAAGTACGACATTACGGGCAATCTGTGCGAGAACAACGACAAGTTCGCCATCGACCGCGAGCTACCGCAGATCGACATGGGTGATGTGCTCGTGATCCACGATACCGGCGCGCATGGCTACTCCATGGGCTACAACTACAACGGTCGCCTGCGCTCCGCCGAGGTGCTGCTGCGCCCCGACGGCTCGGCCGACCTCATCCGCCGTGCTGAGCGCCCGGGCGATTACTTTGCCACGCTCGACGTGCTGCCGTGCGGCCGCGAGCTGCTGGCCAAATCGCGCGCCGATGCCGCCCGCCGTCGCGCTCAGGACGAGCGCCTAGCAGTCACCGCCCAATGGAACAAACGCGTCCAGATCGCGGAAGCGAAGGAGAAGAACATGGATATCCGCAATCTCGAGGGCTCAATCGTCGCCCTTGTTACGCCGTTTAAAAAAGACGGCAGCGTCGACTTTGACGCACTCGAGCGCCTTATCGATTTCCACCTGCAAAACGGCACCGACGCCATCCTCACCCTGGGCACCACCGGCGAGAGCGCCACAATGACCGATGACGAGGACAACTCCGTTGTCGCCGCCGTGGTCAAGCATGTTGCAGGACGCGTCCCCGTCATCGCCGGCTCGGGCTCCAACTCCACGCAAACCATGCTCACCAAGTCGCTCACTTACCAGGGCCTGGGCGCCGACGGCCTGCTGCTCATCACCCCCTACTACAACAAGTCCAACGAAGAGGGTATCTATCAGCACTTTAAGACCGTCGCCGATGCCGTGAACATCCCCTGCATCCTGTACAACATCCCCGGCCGCTGTGGCTGCGGCATCAGCGAGCGCAACGTAGAGCGCTTGGCCGCGCACCCCAACATCATGGGCATCAAGGAGGCCTCGGGCAACGTCGCCTACGCGGCCAAGATCGCCCACCTGCTGTCCGATGACTTCCGCATGTACTCGGGCGAGGATGCACTCACCGTGCCGCTCATGAGCCTGGGCGCCTCGGGCACCATCAGCGTGTGGGCCGATGTTCAGCCGCAGCTCGTGCATGACATGTGCCGCGCCTATCTGGACGGTGACGTGGCGCGTGCCCGCGATATCCAAATTGCCGGCCAGCCGCTCATCAATGCCCTCTTTAGTGAGGTCAACCCCATCCCCGTCAAAGAGGCGCTCGCTCAGATGGGTATGATCGAGGCAAACTACCGCATGCCGCTGTGCCCCATGGCCAACGACACGCGCTCTGCACTTACCGATGCCCTGAAGGGAGCTGGTCTGCTTGATTAAGACCGTCATTATGGGAACGGGCCGCATGGGCTCGCTCATCCGCACCACCGCCGAGGGCGTTGTCGACGCCGCCGGTCAACCCGTTTTCGACATCGTCGCCCAGATTGGCTTCGATTTGAGCGAGCTCGAGAACGCACCGGCCGCCGATGTGATTATCGACTTCTCGAACGTCGTGACCTTCGATGCCGTCGTCGCCTATGTCGAGCGCACGGGCGCGGCGTTGGTCTCGGGCACCACAGGCTACACCCCCGAGCAGATGGACCGTCTGCGTGAGCTGGGCCAGAACACCCGCGTTATGCACTCGGGCAATTACTCCATCGGCATCGCAGCCCTGCGTCATCTAGTGGCCCAGGCCACGCGTGAGCTGCCCGGCTTTGACTGCGAGATTGTCGAGACTCACCACAACCAAAAGGTCGACGCCCCCAGCGGCACCGCAAAGCTGCTGCTCGACGCCGTAGTCGAGGCCGAGCCCGAGGCAGGCTACCACCCCGTCTATGGCCGCGAGGGCATGTGCGGCGCGCGTGACCCCAAGGAGATCGGCATGCACTCGCTGCGCGGCGGCACCGTCGCCGGCGTGCACGAGGTGAGTTTCTTTGGCCAGGACGAGGAGGTCACGCTCACCCACCGCGCCACGAGCCGCCAGATCTTTGTCAACGGCGCTCTGGCCGCCGCTCAAAAGCTCGTCGTCCGCGAACCCGGCTTCTACACCTTCGACCAGGTCATGTTCGCCTAACTAGTTATCAACCATACCCCCTCAAAGGAGAGACAGCATATGAGCAACGCAGCCGAGATGGACGCACAGGAGATTATCAACTACATCGCCACCGCGCCCAAAAAGACGCCCGTCAAGCTGTACGTGCGCGAGAAGCCGGGCATGAAGGTTGCCTGGGGCGACGCACATGTCTACGGCGGTCGTCGTGGCAAGACCGTCTTTGGCGACTGGGATGAGCTTAAGGCCATCCTGGACGCCAACGCCGATTCCATCGATTACTACGATGTGGAGAACGACTGCCGCAACTCCGCCGTGCCCATGCTCGACCTTAAGGGCGTCAACGCCCGCATCGAGCCGGGCGCGATCATCCGCGACCGCGTCGAGATTGGCGACCGTGCCGTCATCATGATGGGCGCCATCATCAACATCGGCTCCGTTATCGGCGAGGGTTCCATGATCGATATGGGCGCCGTGCTGGGCGGTCGCGCCACCGTGGGCAAGAACTGCCACATCGGCGCCGGCACCGTGCTGGCAGGCGTTGTGGAGCCCGCCAGCGCCACGCCCGTCATCATCGAGGACGATGTCATGATCGGCGCAAACGCCGTAATCCTGGAAGGCGTGCACGTAGGCAAGGGCGCTGTCGTTGCCGCCGGCGCCGTGTGCGTCGAGGACGTCCCCACTGGTGCCGTCGTGGCCGGTGTCCCCGCCCGCGTCATCAAGATGCGCGACGAGAAGACCGACAGCAAGACCGGACTCGAGGAAGATCTGCGTCAGCTTTAATAGTTACGGCGTTTTACCAAACGCCGTAACGACTCGACGCTGCAAACGCCCCAGAGCGGCAATCTGACGTTCAATCGTCGGGCATGACCAAAAGGTCAATGCCCTCCTCTTTCACGTCACCTTGCTCGCTCTGGGGCGTTTTCGCTGACTTATGCTCAACCAGTAGCGTAATTAAGCCCCAAGTAAAAAGGCCGAAGCCCTCATCCGAGGCTTCGGCCTTTGTTTTTCTGCAGCGTCCAAGAGCAGTTTATCGGTTCTCGATGCTGCCGATGTTTTTGAGCTCGATGGAGATGAGGCCGTTGGGTTCGTTGACGAACTCGATGTACTCGGAGTTCGAGCCCATCTCGGCCGGAAAGCTGATCTCGATGCCCGTGTCGGTACGAATCTTGTGGTTGCGCACGGCCGCACGCTCGACCTGCTTGCGCTCCACGGGCACACGCTCGGGCACCTTCTCTTCGGTCAGCGCCGCACGTACGCTCTCCTTGATGACCGGTTCGTCCTCAAAGACCTCATCGACGATATCCCAAGGCGGAAGCTCCTCGTCATCCTCGACCTTCTCGGCAACGGCAGCCTTAACCTTAGCGAGCGCTACGGCCGTATTGGCACCGTGCTCCTCGGCGACTTCCTCGACCACACGCGTCACGGTGTCGATGACCTCCTTGCCCGATACGCCCGTGTCGCACTGCAGCAGGCCATCGGGGATAAGCATACGGTCCTCGCCGGCAATCTTGCGCTTCTTGTCCACGTAGCCGATCTCCATGGTACTCGCGCGCACGATGGCATAGCTCGGCACCTTTTGCGAGGGGTTCGGCAGAATGGCGTAGTGGCGCGCGATGTCGTTGCGCACCTCTCCCTCCTCGCGGCCCACTTCGTGCATAAAAGCCTGCTTGGAGCCCAGCAGCATCACGGCAAACCAGCGGGCATCCTCATCGTCGTCAAAATCAGCCACGAGCACGTCGGTGGACTCGGCTTTCTCGGCTTTGGTGAGCTCGGAGGAGATAAACTCTGCAATCTGCTGCGACAGGTCCACGAACTCGCGCTCGCCAAAGAAATAGCCCTTGAGCTCGCCGCCAAACGCAGAGTTCTCGGCAAACGTGGCGCGTTTATTGTCGGCCGAGGTACGTGCGCGGCGCAGATGCGTGGTCACGAAGTTGCGCACGGTACGACTCTCGATATCGAGCTCGCGCTGGCTCATGACGTTGACGGCAGAGTCAAAGTCCAGGATATGCAGAATCGCGTGATTGATTTTCATATACGGCATTCCGTTCTAGATCGATTTCGGCACGAACCAGTATAGCGGTCGAGCCCTCCCCGAGCGCATCGAAGATTGGTGCATCTGGGACAGGTTGCTTTGCACCAATGGCTAGCGCAGGAGCTCGGACTGCCAAGCCTCGAGCTGTTCTGCCAGACTCTTACCGGCAGCGGACATGTCGATCTGGGGTCGTTTGGGCAGCAGTGCGCACTTAAGGATTGCCACGATGGTCTGCGAGACAAAGCGTCGTGTATCCTTGTCGAAACCTTGCGCAGTCTGGAGCATCACGGGCAGGCTCTCGCGCAGATTCCCAGCGATATCCGCAAACCGCTCAGCACCCGTAGCCTCAAACACGGAGAACAATGCATCTACAAAACGCTCGCGCTCGGCAGGCCCCACTGCAAGCAGCATCTCGCGAATGGAGCCATCAACGTATCGAGCACCGGCGGACAGGCGCTCACAGTACACGAAGTCACGACCATCAACCACCCAGCTAAAGGGATTGTGCTGCAGCAGGCTGAACTCGGTGCTCTCAACGATGGCATAGTCCTCCTGCGTCTCAAACATCATGCCAAAGATCGACGACCGAGGTAGCGTCTTGTCGATTCGACCGGAAAGATCGGCAAAGGCGTTGCCGTTCAGAAACTCCTCGACGAAGCCCGGACCATCATGGGAATACACCCGTTCGATTCGCTCACGGGCAACATCGGAGCACATCGTCGCACCGTACACCGCAAGGTTTCCACCCTTGGAATGACCTCCGCACAAAAGCGGCCCGTCAATCGCATCCGCCGCCTCGTCCACATAACGCGCCGCGGATTCCTGGGCCGGCACAGGACACCGGAATGCCATGTTAAAGTCCTCTTTCCAGCCCACAATCGTGCTGTCGGTCCCCCGGAAGGAAAGATAACTAAACCCCGCCGGAAACCGGAACGCCATGGCTGCAAACTGCTCTGTCGCCACCACATCGCTCACGGCACGATAGCCGCAAACGTGCACGCCACGGTAGCGAGGGCTTGCTGCCACGGCCTCCAACAAGGCCCTGCTCCCCTCTGGGTCCCACAGGTCGCCAATCATGTCCCAGTAGCACTCGGCACGCAGCAGCTCGCGTACGTCTAGGCCCTGCCAGTTCGTCAGCTCCGCCATATCACCCGGCAAACGCAAATAGGACAACCACGCAAAGACCAGGCTATCCACCGCGCAGAACGGCCGTTCCTCAAACGGGTCAAACGCCGTCTGGGCATAGGTCAAAAAATTAGGCGAATCCGACATGGCCCTCCCGTCAACTATGGTGCATTGGGGTCAGGTTACTTTGCACCAAAAAGGCGCCCGGGCCGTGTGGGCTCGGACGCCTTCATTGTAGCTTTTCGCTTTAGCGAGCTTGATTTAGCAGGAGAAGTCGACGCTGTCGATGATGTCCTTGAGGGCCTTGGCGGAGGCGGTGAGCTCGTGCTGCTCGTCATCGTTCAGCGGCACGGGGACGCGGCAGACAACGCCGTCGCGGCCAACGACGGTCGGCATGGAGATGGCAAGATCGGACAGGCCGTACTCGCCAACCATGAGCGAGGAAACGGGCAGAACGGTCTGCTCGTCACGCATGACGGCAGTGCAGATGCGTTTGACGGCCATGGCGACGCCATAGTAGGTGGCGTGCTTCTTCTCGATGATGGTGTAGGCGGAGTTCTTGACGTCCTCGGCGATGCGCTTCTCGGCAGCCTCATGCTCCAGATGACCGTGAAGCTCGCAGAAGGTGTTCAGCGGAACGCCGGCAACCTGAGCGCTGGACCAAGCGACAAACTCGGAATCGCCGTGCTCACCCATGACATAAGCCTGGACATCGCGCGGGTCGACCTCGACATGGGCACCAAGCATCTGCTGCAGACGGCCGGTGTCGAGCACGGTACCGGAACCGATGACGTGGCCCTCGGGCAGGCCGGACATCTTGATGGCGGCGTAGGTCAGAACATCGACCGGGTTGGAGACGATGAGCAGAATGCCGTCGAAGCCGGACTTCTTAATCTCGGGGATAATGGACTTAAAGATGCTGACGTTCTTGTTGACCAGGTCCAGGCGAGTCTCACCGGGCTTCTGGGCAGCGCCAGCGGTGACGACGATCATGGCGGCGTCGGCGACATCGGAATAATCGCCGGCGTAGATCTTCATCGGCTCGGCAAACGTCATGCCGTGCGCGATATCCAGGGCCTCACCCTCGGCGCGGTTCTTGTCCACGTCGATGAGGACCATCTCGGAGAACAGACCACTCTGCATCAGCGCGAACGCCGAAGACGAACCAACGAAACCGCAGCCGACAATAGCGACCTTCTTCTCGTTAACCATTAGAAACTCCCATCTCTCTCCACAAGCAAGCCGCCCGGGAACGACCCGAGCGGCTTGCCGTAATCCCAATACATCCAATCGGGACTTTGATTATGCTCCTATTCGCAGCCAAAAATCGACCGTTTACCGAAATTGTTTGCAGAAATCGTAAAATAACTGCACGAAATCGGTTTCGAGCTATTGACGAGTCGAAATACCTTTCTAATACAGGCCCGCCTCGCGAATGGCCTCGACAGCCAAAGCAATCTGGTCGGGCGGCAAGACCAGCGCCATGCGCACGTGCCCCTCGCCCGAAGGACCAAAGCTCGCGCCCGGCGTCACCACAACGCCGGCCTTCTCCATGAGCTCCTCGCAAAACGCCATGGAATCGGTGCGACCACCGGGAAGCTTGGCCCACACAAACATAGAGCCATGCGCGTTGGGACGCTCCCAGCCCAGGCCCTCAAGACCGTCGCACAGGGCATCGCGGCGCTCCTGGTACTTCAGACGCTGCGCCTCGACCTCATCGCGCGGACCGTTCAGGCAGGCGATAGCAGCCTTCTGGATCGGGAAGAACATGCCAAAGTCGATCTGGCCGCGCAGCTTGGCAAAGGCAGAGACCACGTCCTCGCGGCCGACCAAAAAGCCGATACGCGCACCGGTGACGTTAAACGACTTGGAAAGCGAGAAGAACTCCACGCCCACCTCAAGCGCACCGGGATACTGCAAGAAGCTGCCGCCCGGCTCGCCGTCGAACACGATGTCGGAGTACGCGTTGTCATGGACGATGAGCAGGTCGTGCTCGCGGGCGAAAGCGATGATCTCCTCGTAGACCTCGGGCGTGCCCACCGAGCCCACCGGGTTGGCGGGCAGCGACACGATCATGTACTTGGCACGATCGGCCACCTCGGGATCGATGCCCGCCACATAGGGCAGGTAATTATGCTCGGCGACCAACGGATAGTACTCGAGCTTGGCATCGGCGATCTTGGCACCCGCCTCAAAGACCGGATAGCACGGATCGGGAACCAGAATGGTGTCACCCGGATCGAGCAGGGCCAGGCCCAAATGGCCCACGCCCTCCTGCGTGCCGTTGCACGACTGCACCATGGACGGCGTAATGCCCGAAACGCCAAAGCGACGCTCATAGTAATCGCATACGGCTTGCTTGAGCTCGGGCAGGTCGCGCAGGGCGTACTTCCACATCTCGGGGTCCTGGGCCGCCTGCGTGAGCGCCTCGACAACGTGGTCGTACGGCTTAAAGTCGGGCGTCCCCACGCTCATGTTGTAAATGGTCTTGCCCTGAGCCTTCAGCGCGAGCAGCTTGTTGTTGAGCGAGGCGAAGACCTCCGCGCCAAAGCGGTCGAGACGCTGCGATGCCTGCATGGTGCCACCTTTCGATATAAAAAACGCGGCGCTCCGACAAGAGCGCCGCGCGATACGGGCCATCAGATTGCAAAAGTGTAACGCTTGCACCCGCTGTTTTGGTTCAATTTGGCAACCTTAGTCCATCGGATTGAGCGCGTCAATCTGGGCGAGCCACAGGCGCGAGCTGGCGTCACTCGGCATGCGCCAATCGCCGCGCGGGCTGAGCGTGACCGAGCCCACCTTGGGGCCATCGGGCAGGCAGCTGCGCTTAAACTGCTGGGCAAAGAAGCGACGGTAGAACGTGCGTAGCCACGTGTGAATGGTCTTGACGTCGTAGACGCCCTCGAAGCTCTTGAGCGCCATGCGGTAGATCTTGCCCGGCTCAAAGCCAAAACGCAGCAGGTAGTAGAGGAAGTAGTCGTGCAGCTCGTACGGGCCCACCAAATCCTCGGTCTTCTGCGCAATCTCGCCGTCGCCCGTGGGCGGCAGAAGCTCGGGGGACACCGGCGTATCGAGGATATCGAGCAAGACCTCGGCAATACGCCCGCCAAAAACATCAGCGGCATAGCGCACCAGATGGCGCACAAGCGTCTTGGGCACGCTCGCATTGACGGCGTACATGCTCATGTGGTCGCCGTTGTAGGTAGCCCAGCCGAGCGCCAGCTCCGACAGGTCACCCGTGCCGATGACAAAACCGCCGGCCTGATTGGCCAGATCCATCAGAATCTGCGTACGCTCGCGGGCCTGGCTGTTCTCGTAGGTCACGTCCTGCACGGCCGGATCGTGCTCAATGTCCTTGAAGTGCTGCTCCACGGCCGCGTTGATCGAAACCTCGCGGAAGCTCACGCCAAGGTCGCGAGCGAGCGACTCGGCATTCGACTTAGTGCGATGCGTCGTGCCAAAGCCAGGCATGGAAACCGCCGTGATACCCGTGCGCGGCAGCCCCAGCGCATCGAAGGCACGCACGGTCACAAGCAGCGCCAGCGTGGAGTCCAGACCGCCTGAAAGACCGATGACAGCCGCCTTGGTACCCGTATGGGCAAGACGGGTCTTGAGGCCCGCGGTCTGCAGGTCGAGGATGGTCTCGCAACGCTCGGCCAGGTCACCATGGTCGGCCGGAACAAAGGGTGCGCGGGGGAAGACACGGTCGATGCCGAGTGCATCGCGCAGGACAGGCTCTTCGGCCAACACGCCCTCAAAAGAGAACTCAACGGTCGTGGCCTCCGGCGCATCGTCCGCGCGCGTCCACGTCGTCGAGCGACGGCGCTCGGCAACCAGACGATCGAGGTCGACATCGGCAACCGCCATGTCGCAGGTAAGCAGTTTGGTGGCGGCCAGCTTAGAGCCGTTTTCGTAGATCAGGTTCTCGCCCGCAAAGACCATGTCGGTCGTAGATTCGCCCTCACTCGCATCCGCGTAGGCATAGGCGCAGTACAGGCGCGCACTCTGGTTGGAGATGAGGCTGCGGCGGTAATCCGCCTTGCCGATAATCTCGTCCGAGGCCGACGGGTTGAGGATCACCGTCGCGCCAGCAAGCGCCATCTCGGTCGAGGGGGGCGCCGGTACCCACAGGTCCTCGCACACCTCGACACCCAGCACCAGATCCTCGGCACCTTCATCGCAGCAGCGGTAGACAAGCTCCGAGCCAAGCGGCACCGGACCCTGACCAGCAAATTCAATCCACACGGGATCGGCCGGCGCCGGAGCAAACCAGCGGCGCTCATAAAACTCTCCGTAGTTGGGCAAGTACTTTTTGGCCGTAAGGCCCAAAAGCTCGCCCGCACAGCACACGGCGGCGCAATTGTAGATGTTTTCGGCCACCGCGACGGGAAGACCGATGGTAAAGACGACCGGCAACTCACGGGTTTCATCGAGGATATGCGCCAGAGCAGCCTCGCAGACATGCAGCAGTGTGCGATTATGGAACAGGTCGGCCGCGGTATAGCCGGTCAGGTTAAGCTCGGGCAGCACCAGAGCATGAACGCCGCGCTCGGCAGCATCGCGAACAGCCGCCAGCGCAACCTCGACATTGCCCTCGACATCGGCGACGCGAATCTGCGGCGACGCCGCCGCCACACGCAAAAAGCCATCGTTCTTATTAGCCGAAACGCAGCATTGCCTTGTTGATCTGGACACTGGAGGCCCCTTCTACCCTGAGATTCAGTCTAACGGACGTTCACATATCTCTAACTAGCCAAAGCAACCTCCCAGTTTACTGAGACGCCAACCTGTGCTAAGAGCATGTATTCCAAAAATATCTTTAATTAAAAAAGGAGAAATCGATAATCGACTTCTCCTTTAAGCGAGGCAAGTAAATTCCGAAACTAATGGCAGAATTTATCCATGTAGTCCTCAAAGTCGAACACTTCTACCACGACGCCCTCTTCCTGAGACTCTTTCAGTTGCTCCAAGAGATCTTTGTTAATAACGTCCATGTAGAAACCTCCTCTATCTAATCAATTGTAGTATATCTGCTTTCATGCAATTATCAACCAACTTGTTTAATTGCTCCTCGCTTGCCGATAGTCCCTCTTTTTTCAAAATGTCGCACACCTCGTTCTTAGTAATCGGCTTTTCAAACAACGAAAGCAAAGCGAACGAAAAATCATTAACCGCACACATTCTATGGGTGGCACAACTCAGCAGTACTCTTAACCCCTCTTTTGAGCGTCCGACTTCTTTAACAAACGAACTTTTAACCAATTGAAAACCATTATCGTGCATTACATAATCGGCATCGATATTTGTATTCAGCAATCCATAATGCAACAGTTCTTCTATCGCCCTTGTCAGCTCGAGGTCGCCCTGATCAAGAATAAGAGAAATGCTACAATCGGCCTCCAATAAACGGGCCAACTTAAGGTATACCAACTGGGAAACAGCATAGACATGATGGTATTCAGAATTATAGAAGTAGGCAAATGGCTCAACGAGCACGACAGAGGTCTTGGAATCCAGCCAGATTCGATCAGCTGGATTTAGACTAGTTAGCCGTCGCTTTACTTTGGTCAAATGTCCCTTATACCTGACAGCGTGAATAGAATCTAGGATCCAGGTCACCTCTGAAATATGAAGGCGCTGGGGCAAGTCAATTGTGTCGCTACCGTTTATGACCTCTTGCATATAAAAATCAATATGATGCTCATCAGATAAGGATTTTGCTTCATTTAAAGTTAAACCAGTGCCTGAAACATAATCCACTTCGAGGCGCAAATCCTCATATTGGGACTTCGGCATTACAGAGACACCATACTTATCGGGATGATTCCAAACATCCGACCCCATAACGAGACCAAAATTCGTAAATCCTCTCGTGGAATATGGAACACCACATACCTGTTTTGAATAATTCAAAACATTCTCTGTATAAGCTAAGGTGTTCAGAGCCTCTTCTTTAGTTTCGGTCGGAAAGCCAATCATAAAAAATAGATGAACAGGAATACCCGCATTGAGACAATCATGGATATTGCGATCAATCCAATCAACTCTCGTGTTCTTCTTCATTAGATCAAGAACTCTTTGGTTGTATGACTCGAGGCCAAACTGAATCTGCCTACATCCACTTTGGTATATCTTGTTAAAAACTTCTGTACTTAGGGTTGGAGAGAACCTCGTTTCTCCATGCCAGAAAAACGTTTTTCCCGATGCGTTTATTTCATCCGCGAGTTGCTCCATTCTTTTGCCTTCGAATGTTTCATCCACAAAAGAGAAAACTCTCGTGCCGTATTTTTCATTTAACCGACACATTATTTCAAATACTCTCGATATAGGCATCTTTCGGTAACAACCACCGGTAGCACCGGGAATGGTGCAGAAGGCGCAATGAT
Organism: Collinsella sp. AF11-11; assembly: GCF_003465485.1. Taxonomy (NCBI): domain Bacteria; kingdom Bacillati; phylum Actinomycetota; class Coriobacteriia; order Coriobacteriales; family Coriobacteriaceae; genus Collinsella; species Collinsella sp. AF11-11. Next base: position 43,422 of record NZ_QSAS01000006.1, read on the forward strand.
TAAAACACTGCCTAGAGGAATAAACCGGCAATATTAACTCAGGCATGAAGTATTTAGAAAGGGCGAAGCCATCGAAATCGGGAACTGTATCGTTGATAAATGTTTGCTCAATCCGATGGTTTTTATATATCTTTCCACCTTTAGCATGGCAAAGGTTTGGAACACAGTCGAGATTGTCATCACCAGAGTCAAGAGCCTCAAGAAGACGTGCAAGCGGCTCTTCGCCGTCATACATCATTATCGAATCAATGTATTCAAAAAAGGGATGCCATTCTTTCATGCAGTCATCTGCTAAACGAGTAATGTAATTGCCGCCCAATGAGACGTGTTTAACAGATGGACATTCTTCCTTAATCAGTTTCGCTAACGTAACTGCAGAAATCAATTGGAAACAGCCGCTCACCGAAATCCCAATAAACTCGATTTTTTCCCTCTGAATACGCTTAAGAAAGGCAGTTTCATAGAAGGAAATAAACGGATTATGCAAGGTATCTGCAAGCGATTTCATTATTTCTGGTGTCGAATAATAATCATAGGGCAGATCTATGGAGTTGAACGTGTATTTAACTCCATATGAGACGTGATTTATGATATAGAGTGCATTTCTAAAAATGTTTTCAGCATATTGTCTTTCTTTTAGATTAAAGTATCTCTTCGATCTGAAAATATCTTTTGCCTCGTCAACATTAAGTGCCGACTTTTGTATCAACTCGATTGTTAATTGAACATTCGAACTAAACGAATCCTTTGATTCCCGATACCTTTTACAGCACTCTTCGACATGTCTAAAAGATAGGAGGTCATCGTAAAATTCCACGTTTAAGTCAACAATGTCAACTTTGTATTGTTCAACCTCTTGAAGATATGACTTCAAAACAGGCAAGGCAAGATACGGCCCCACTGGACTCCATCCTGGGGGAAATACTAAAAGCGTTTTAGGCATATCAACGTCACATCTTTCGCAAATAATTCAATTGAAACACAACTACCATCATGATTGAAAATACACCAAGTCCTGTAACGAGAATTGAGAACATCGCGATGCTCGTGAACAGCGAAACAAGAAGTGTTGAAATAACAACAGCAACCGATTGCAAAGACTCCCTAATTGAAAACAGGCTTATCGATTCAGATCCGTCTCTCGCCAAATCCTGCAGCGATGTTATGAGAAGCACATCTTGAATGGCGTTTCCGGCACCGACGATAAAAAGGAAAATAAACGATATCCCAGACGCATAGCGATAGCCAAACGCCAGATACGCACCGAGCGCAAGATACGTCACAAAACAATATGATTTAACGCAATCGGAACCACTGATTAAACGACCATATATTGTATTTCCGAACAACAGTCCGATTGTAAGACTACTCTGAAGGAATCCGTATTGTATCGATGACGAGTCAAATTGCAATTGCGCTATAGCTGGCAAAAGAGAATTCAGAGAGCCGAATGCCACGCCACTAGAAATATCGATTAATAGGAAACCAATTGCCAAGTGCTTCGCGCTAAGATCACTAAATGCAGTCCTGTTTTTTTCATTTTTGCTTATTCCCTCTTTATCATTAACCTCGATAATCGACGGAACATCTCGCAGCAACCAGAACGACGCGGCAAAAGAAAGCGCGTCTAATGCAAGAACAGCCTCCGCCCCAAATTGAGCGACAACAAAACCGCCGGCAACTGGCCCCAGAACCATCATCAAATTCTGCAGGAACCCAAACGAATTATTAATTACGTCGCGATTGATACTATTCGTATTGGCTCTTAACAACGAGTAAAAGCAGGGCATTTCTACCGTTCGGCAAAGCGATACCGCGCACGCAATAGCAAACATACTCCATTTACTATCAACAAAAATATAGCAAACGAATAATCCCGCGCGAATTAAGTCTGCCAATCTCATGGCCTGCAGTGTCCCGATACCCATCTTCTGAGGCAGCTGCGCGAGCGCAACTGAAAACAGAGAGGGGGCAAATCTGCAGCAGACCATCAAAGCAGTTGCAGAAACATCGTGAGTTACCTCGTAAATCAGCATTGGCAAAGCAATATTCGCACACCAATTGCCTATTTCGCTTATCCCTCTAGCAATATATAGGACCCGAACCGGACGGCTAGCTCTCAATACCGTGAACATCACGATTAACCTCGTATTTCAGGCCTCGTTCATCCCTTAATAGGAATCCATAATCAACCAAGTACCGCCTCAACACGGCATAATCAGGATAGAGCTGTGACAGCACACGATTAACCTGAAGCTCCGTATAACTTGTATTTAATTCAAAGAAAGAGACGGCCCATAGCAGCATGATTCTTTTATAGCTTTCCTTTTTTGGAATTGAAACCAGCTCGCCATTCTTGAGAAATCGTTTTTTAAAGTCTATTAGCTCATCCATTCACATCCTCCATTTCATACGCATCTAATACTAAAAATGCATACGCTTTAGGTCATCGCATTCAGCTTCTTTATTCGAACTAAACTCGAACTAATCTAAATTATTTGCTCAGACACTCTTCGAAAGCTCGTTTTTCACTCTGAGTAAAATGCCCTTCCCAGTCAGTCCACGAACAGGAAGGCAACTCACAACGAGCGGAGTCGAAGCCCTCTGCCGTCGGTCGCTCAAAATGCACGATAACCTTTTCGATATCGCCATCTGTAATCAGGTCAGAATGAATGACCTCGGTTCCATCTTCGAATGTCATATACGGGTACATCACGTAAACCACCTCGCAAACATAAATCCAGTTTAGCATCAAGCTATTGCACCAAAGACAGCAGGCCCCCTTGATGAGTTGATGGTATCTGTTAAATGTCACGTACGATTCACATCTGGTGGGTACCCTGATGGCTACACGAAACGAAGCAGATTTACACCGGGAGGACCCCGTATGGCAACCAAGTACACCGACGCGCCGCGCACGCGCGTCATGACACCGGCCGCGCTCAACAACGGCGCGCACGAGAACCATTCCATCGGACAGACCATGGCCATCGCGCCCAAAAAGGGCCTGTTCGATGACATTTCCATTCCCCAGATCATCGCCGGCGCCGCAGCTGCCGCCACGAGCGTGGCGCTTGCTTCAAAGATCGGCATTGCCGGCTCGGTGATTGGTGCCGCTGTGAGCTCAGTCATCACTGTTGTGTCCTCGCAGGTCTATCGCCACTTTATCTCCGCCAGCGCCGAAGCAATCAAGGGCACGCATGCCGCTGTCGACTACCCTACCGGCGCCTACGAGCCCGTTGAGCCCAATGTCGAGGAGCACCTAGGTGGCGCCGCAACCACGCAGGAGATGCGCCAGGTTGCGGGACGCGCGACCACGGCGCGCGTCGCTCCCAACAGCCTGCGCGCCAAGGCGGCGGCTGAGCGCAGCCAGACGCAAAAGAAGGTCATCGTCTTCTCGATCGCTATCGCCATCGTCGCGGTCATCGCCTGCGCCGGCGCCATCCTTATCACCACTGCCGGTGAGGGTCTGGGCGAGCGTCCCGAGCCAATCCTGTCGTCGCGCACGACCGAGAGCGATGCAAATGGCAACACCCAGTCGCAGGATCAGCAGGCACAGACGGACGATACGCAAGACAGTTCTACCTCTGCCAATTCGTCCTCGAACACCCAAAACCAATCGCAGGGCGTCGATTCCTCTGCGAACAACAGCGGCACGCAATCCGGCACGACTGACTCAAGTCAAACGACTGACGGCTCTCAACCGAGCACGGGCGACCAGGCGAATGGCAATACACCGAGTACGGGATCTACCGACAACAGCAACACCAACAGCTCGAGCGGAACCGCGTCCGGCACGGCATCTGACAGTTCAAGCCAAGGCGCGACATCGGGCAACTAGGCACATTTGCCTCTCATAGATAACCGACCTGTATAACGGGCGCGAATCGACAGCGGTTCGCGCCCGTTTGCCTTGGGCGCCGCCATGGCGAGCGCCATGCGATGGTAAGATGCTTTACATGTGTAAAGAGGAGATTTGCCATGAGCAAGACAATAGTTAGGCCCACGCTATCGCTGGGCAACCACATCTATCTGTATCGCCTGCTGCGCGATGCGATTGGGTGTGGCAAGCAAACGTTTATGACACAGGTCGAGGAGGCGCTCACCGCTGGCGACATGACCGCTTATGACCTGGGCTTCGAATCCACGCGCGAGCTGCTCGAAGAGCTTGACGACTGCATTAAGCTGACCGTCTTTAAGGGCGGTCGCCTGTATGCCACCGTCATCGCCAACGAGGCCTGGGATGCCGCACTTGCCAAGGGCGAGGACAAGCCCAAGACCGCCAAGGGCGCTAAGCAGTCCTACAAAAAGAAAAAGCGCAGTGAGAAGGACCTCAAGGCTGTGCGCCCCAAGCACGTTAAGCGTCCCGAACCAGAAGCCGCGGTTGAAGCTGTGCCGGAGCCCGAGCCCGAGACAGAGATCGAAGTCGCTATTGAGGTAGCAGTAGAAACCGAAACCGAAATCGCCGCCACGACCGATCCCGAAGTCATATCCGAGCAGGAAGCCACTGCTGAGCTCAACGAAGCTCCCAAGTCGACAACCGAAGAAGCCGCTAACCAACCCGAGACGTCTGCGTTCCAAAACAGCGATGTCTTTGGCAACGAGGCCGAGGACGATCAGTCCGACGAACCCGCCGATCAAGACGCTACCGAGTCGGCGCCGGAGCCCGAGACACCGCAGCCCGCCATCTCGCTTACGGTCGTCTATGACCCCGAGAACGCAAACGCCGGCATCACCACCATGGCGTCCACGCCCATCGAGGCAAAGCCGAGCGTCGAGAACGAGAACGCGACGCAGGTTGAGGTTGAAACTGCAGCTGCAGACGCGCCCGTCACCGTGGAGCCCGTAGATTCCACGATCAAGCCGGAAGCGACGCCGGAGCCCGCACCCGTCATCGAGTCCGCGCCCACCTCTGCTTGCGACCAAATTCCCGCACCTGCACCGGCTCCGGTCCCCGCTGCAGCACCGGCCCCCGCACCTGCAGTGCCCGCCATCCCCGAGGACTTCCCCGTCGATTTCGCAACCGAGGTCTTCTGCCCCGGCCCGCTTCTGCACCAGTTGTCGACCTATCTCCCCTACGGCGCCGACACGCTCGGCATCGTCGGCGAGTACTACTGGATCGCCCGCGAACGCGGCACCATCGAGGCCGCGCGAAACCGCGCAAGCTTCCCCCTGCGCTACACGCAGGCCGGCGAGCGTCGCGAGGTTGCCGTGCGCATCCGCCGCAACACCACCGGCGGTCTCGGAGCCACCTGGGCCATCGATAAAGTCGAACCTTCTACCAAGTAACAAAAAGGGACGATAACCCTCAAGGTTATCGTCCCTTTCTCATTAGGTCACCTGAGCTCGACTAATCGCGCGTCAGCTTGCGGTGAATACGATGCGGCTGGGCTGCGTCCTCGCCCAGGCGCTCGATGCGGTTGGCCTGATAGGCCTCGAAGTTGCCCTCGAACCAATACCAGTTGCCCGGGTTCTCATCGGTGCCCTCCCACGCCAGGATGTGCGTGGCAACGCGGTCTAGGAACATACGGTCGTGGCTAATGACCACCGAGCAGCCCGGGAACTCGAGCAGCGCCGCTTCGAGCGAGGACAGCGTCTCGACGTCGAGGTCGTTCGTGGGCTCGTCGAGGAGCAGCAGGTTGCCGCCCTGCTTGAGCGTGAGCGCCAAGTTCAGACGGTTGCGCTCGCCACCGGAGAGTACGCCGGCGCGCTTCTGCTGGTCCTGGCCCTTAAAGCCAAAGCTCGCCACATAAGCGCGGCTCGGAACCTCGGTCTCGCCGACCATCATGTGGTCCAGGCCGTCCGAGACGACCTCCCACAGGTTCTTGTCGGGGTCGATGCCGGAACGGTTCTGGTCGACGTAAGAAATCTTGACGGTCTCGCCCACCTCGAGCTCGCCCGAAGTCAGCGGCTCCAGGCCCACGATGGTCTTGAAGAGCGTGGTCTTGCCCACACCGTTGGGGCCGATGACGCCCACGATGCCGTTGCGCGGCAGGGTGAACGAAAGGTCGTCGATGAGCACGCGGCCATCGAACTCCTTGTGCAGATGATGGGCCTCGAGCACCTTGTTGCCCAGACGCGGGCCCACGGGGATGCGGATGTCGGTCCAGTCGAGCTTCTGGCTGGCGCGGGCCTCGGCCTCCATCTCCTCGTAGCGAGCCAGACGGGCCTTGTTCTTGGCCTGACGAGCCTTGGGCGAGCTGCGTACCCACTCGAGCTCGGCCTCCATGCGCTTGGCGAGCTTGGCATCGCGGTTGCCCTGCGCCTCGATACGGGCGGCCTTGGTCTCCAGATACGTGGAGTAGTTGCCCTTGTAGGGATAAAGGTGGCCGCGGTCGACCTCGCAGATCCACTCGGCAACGTTATCCAGGAAGTAGCGATCGTGCGTGACGGCAAGCACCGCGCCCTGGTAGTTGTGCAGGAAGTGCTCGAGCCACAGGATCGACTCGGCGTCCAAGTGGTTCGTGGGCTCGTCGAGCAGCAGCAGGTCGGGAGCCTCGAGCAGCAGCTTGCACAGGGCCACGCGACGGCGCTCGCCGCCGGAAAGCACGTTGACCGGCATGTCGGAATCGGGCAGCTGGAGGGCGTCCATGGCCTGGCCGAGCTTGGAATCGATATCCCAGCCGTCGGCGGCGTCAATCTCGTCCTGGAGCTTGCCCATCTCTGCCATGAGGGCGTCCATGTCGCAGTCCGGGTCACACATCTCCTCGCCGATCTTATTGAAGCGATCGACCTTGGCGATCATGTCGCCAAACGCCATGCGCACGTTCTCGATGACGGTCTTGTCGTCGTCGAGCGGCGGCTCCTGCTGCAGGATACCCACGGTGTAGCCGGGGGTGAGCCTGGCATCGCCGTTGGAGACCTCCTCAATGCCGGCCATAATCTTGAGCAGGGTCGACTTGCCCATGCCGTTGGGGCCCACGACACCGATCTTGGCACCGGGGTAGAAGCTCAGGGTCACGTCGTCAAGGATTACCTTGTCGCCATGGGCCTTGCGAGCCTGATACATCTGGTAGATAAACTCTGCCATTTGCCTGTTTTATCCTTTCTACCTGCTGTTTCCCTATTCTTGATTCGCTTTAGTGGAAACGAAATGAGGAAACCAGCTCTGAAACTTAACGAAAAAGGGGCATGGTTGCCCACACCCCCTAATACTACCTGGGAAAAGTCCCCCTTAACACACTATGAACTGCGTACGCTAGTTTTCCGCAACCTTAACGAGCGGCTCGCTGCGATTTGCGCCACAGCAGATACGAATAGACGTAGGCAGCTCCAGCTGAACCAAACGCCAGAACCGCAATCACCGCGGCGACGACTTCACTCGAAAGCACGCTACCCGCCACGCCCATCACAATCAAACCAACACCCAGCACCATAAAGCAGGCGCCGCCAAAACGCTGCGTACGGCGCCAGTTCTCGGGATCGGCAAGCGCCCAAGGCGTCTTGATACCGAGCGTATAGTTCTGCTTCACACGCGGCAAGTAGTTGCCTACGCCGATGAACAGCAAACCGATAGCACCGGAAATCAGCACGTTGACCGAACCGACCGCCGGCACCACGCCCCAGACCGTAAGCTCACCCAACCAGCTTATGGCACACATGAACAAGGTGAAGGCGATTACGAAGCCCTGATAGAACTTGCCCGAGGTTCGATATGCCTCACCTTTGGGGTCAATGCGTGGCACCACGTAGAACATTGCAAGAAGTGCCAGAGGCAGCACGCCGAGCGCGGAGGCCATCCAGCTAGGGCCCCAACCGTCGACGGCGCCGTTCGCTCCCCAGTGCGTAGGAATCTGTGCAGGCAAGCTCGGCATCACCATAAGGTGCGCCGCGACATTAATAGCGCAGACCACAACAAGCATGGCCCATACACGCGGCGATACCCCCGTGGCGCGAATGCCCTTGTTTTCGTTATTCATCCTCATCACCTTCAGTGTCTGTAAAGCCCATAAACCAGCCAATCAAGTCCTGCATGACGGTGGTGTTTAAGCTGTAAACGATGTTTTGGCCATGGCGCTCGTCGGTCACCAGCCCGGCGTTTTTGAGCGTCGCCAAATGATGGCTCAATGACGGCTTGCTGATGTCAAAATGCTCGGCAAGCTCCCCGGCCGTACAATTGCCCTCGCGCAGCAACTCCAAAATGCGCCGTCGCGTTGGATCGGCAAGCGCCTTAAAACCCTCTCCCGGCATAGGACCTCCTCTCACTATCTCTCACGACGCGCACAGTATACTCGTTATTTAGATGTTTGTCTAATTATCTAATTTGATACTACGTATAGAACATTCGTTCGTTTTTAGATACAATGGGCCCAGAAGCAGATGGGTCAGCTCCCTCTTACCAAGAAGGAGATGGACTATGAGTATTGACGATGTCCTGACGTTGTTATTGCTTGTAATCGCGGCCGTGGAGCTCGGCATCCACATTGGAGGTCGAATGAAATAGCCGCCCCCGCGTAATGCGAAGACGGCCACTTCTCACGCCATAAACGTGTTTCGGAGTTGGCTAACCCGCGGCAACGGGTGCCATCTGCTTCATCTTATGCGAATCCCGATCTCATTTCAACAAGCCCCTAGGGCTCAAATGGAATCGTGATAATCCCTATAATGGCGATAGCCCAAACACGATCCGCTTCCCCATCGGAGGACATCTATGACCGAAACCGCAGCCGCAGCTCCCGTCGAGACACGCGACACCAAGCTCGAGATCATCATGGGCCGCGAGGCGCTCAATAAACTCGCCAACGCCACGGTGCTGGTGCTGGGCTGTGGCGGCGTGGGATCCAACTGCTGCGAAGCGCTCGCGCGCGGCGGCATCGGCCATTTTGTGATCCTGGACAAGGACATCATAGCGCCCAGCAACATCAACCGCCAGGCCATCGCCTTTCATAGCACCATCGGCAAGCGCAAGGTTGACGTGATGGAAGCCATGATCCACGACATCAATCCCGCCGCCACCGTTATCAAACGCACCGAATACTTGCTGAGCGACAACATCGATGATTTCTTCGCGGGCGTTTTGGAGCAGACGGACGGCAAGCTCGACTACGTCGTCGACGCCATCGACACCATCTCGGCCAAGCTCACCATTGCCAAATATGCTCAAGACCACGACATTCGTTTGGTTAGCTCCATGGGCGGGGCCAACAAGCTCCATCCCGAGTGCCTCCGCTTTGCCGACATTTTCGATACGGTACGTGACCCCATGAGCCGCATTATGCGCAAAGAATGCAAGAAGCGCGGCATCAAGAGCCTGCTCGTACTGTTTAGCTGCGAGGAATCGGTTAAGACACAGCCCCGCGACCCTTCCAACATCCACGAGCGCACCGAGCTGGGAACTGCCAGTTTTATGCCGCCCATCATGGGCCAGATGATCGCCGGCGAGGTTATCCGTCAGATCAGTGGCCGCGGCACCGAGCGCGTGCGCGCCGATGGCCAGCGCCTAGACTAGCAGGATGTCCTGCGATGGAACCGCGATTCTTTGACACGCATTGTCATCTTGATTTGATGCTCAGCCCCGATGCTGCAGCCAGCGAGTCGGCGGCGTTGGGTCTGGGGCTCTTTGACTGCGGGGTCGACCCACGCGACTTCGCGGCAGCAAAAAAGCGGGCCAGCCGCCACCCAAACATTATCGCGGGCGCCGGCCTCCATCCCTGGTGGCTCGCCGACGGCCGCTGCGGTCCTGCCGAAGTCAATCTGTTTTGCGAAGTTGCTGCCCAAGAGCGCTATATCGGCGAAGTCGGACTCGACTTTTCCGCGCGCTTTGCTGGAAGTGAGCTGCTACAAATACAGGCACTTAACCGGCTCTGCGATACACTCGTGCAGCATCCTCTTACCGGGCGCGTGATATCAATTCACGCCGTTCGTTCAGCGGGAGCCGTACTGGACGTCCTCGAATCGCATGGACTACTCATCCCAAACTCCGACTCCCCCGTTATCATCTTCCACTGGTTTAGCGGCACTTCGGACGAACTCGTCCGCGCGCGTAATGCGAGCTGTAATTTTTCCGTCAACGAACGCATGCTTGCGTCTAAACGTGGACGTGAATATGCCCGACAGATTCCACTCGACCGTCTACTGCTCGAGACCGATGCGCCGGCCGAGCCAAACACAGAAACAAGCGCGCAGTCGCTCATCAGATCGCTCACAAGGACCTCGGAACACATCGCCTCACTCAAAAACTGTGACATAAAGCGCATCGAATCGGCAGTTTTAGCAAATGCGCACTCTGTATTTGACCTTCGCTAACCCCTGTGGGCAAAAAATGCCAAGGGACATGCGAATCACACAACGCAGTCCCTATTGGAAGGCAGTACAATTCGGCAGCATTACACCAATTCGTGCATGAGATCACAGTTGCGTGCATACAATTCGTCAAAGATATGACGACGCGACGCATATAACTCGTGGGCAGCCATATCGGGCACGATTGTTTGCGCAACGCCAAGGACTTGGGCGAGTTCATCCCATGATGCATAGGCGCCACCTGCGAGAGCTGCCATGATGGCATCACCGAAGCATGCGCCCACCGTAACCTTGGCAACCGAGACCTCGCGCCCGCATACGTCGGCGATAGCCTGCATCCAAACTGGATTCTTGGTTCCACCTCCGACAAGCATAATGCGCCCAATTGGCAGTCCATGCTCTCGCTCGATAATGTCGACATGGGATGCAACGGTATACGCGACGCCTTCCAAGGCGGCGCGAACCATATGGGCTCGCGTATGCCTTCCGGTCAGGCCAAAGAAGACGCCACGCGCCTCGGGATCGTTGAGCGGAGTACGCTCCCCCGCAAAGTACGGCAGACACACGAGCCCATCGGCACCCGGCGCCACATCGGCGGCATCATGCGCCATAACCGAATATGCATCGGGGCCACCGTGGCCCTCGGCCTCCACGGCGTCGCGATACAGCTCTTGGCGCAACCACGATGTGAGCGCACCCGCCGTATTGGTCCCCGCGCAGATCCCGTAAGTTCCGGGAATGATAAACGTCCCTGGCCACAGGCGGGCATCATCGACCATATGATCAGCTAGGTAGATGAAATACGCCGTGCTCCCCAACTGAACCATCATATCGCCGGGACGAAATACACCCGTCGAAATGGCCTCGGCACCAGAGTCGCCCGTTCCCACTAAGACAGGTGTCCCTGCCGCGAGCCCCGTCGCCTCAGCCGCACACTGCGTAATCACCCCGGCAATATCGGTAGCCGACATTACCTCCGCCATCTGGTCAGGCCGGCAGAAACGAGCACATTCCCGAGCATCAACCTTCCAAGTGTAGCGGTCATATTGGGGAAGAAAATCCTCCGCTAAATAACGGTCCACCGTAAAACGCCCCGTCAACTTTGCGCATAGAAACGATGACGCCGTCAGGAACTTCGCGGCACGTTCGTGCACCTCGGGTATATTCTGCTTAAACCACAAGATCTTGGGAGCAATATCTGACGAACAGGGATCGTGCCCGAAAAGCTCGCGTGCGCGATCTGACCCATATTCGGAAAGGAGCTCGTCAATCTGCGGCTTCGAACGTGCATCGACTCCATACAAAATCGCGGGCGCCAGCGCGTTGCACTCGGTATCGACCGGCACGCAGTCGCAACCCAATGCGGAAAGGCCCACGCATCCAATCTGCGCCGCGTTAACCCCCGATCGCACCACCAGCTCGCGCGACAAGCGGCAAAAATCGCCCCACCAAACTGCCTCCGCATCATGCTGATACCATCCATCACGCGGGTTGTCCGTCTCGTGTCCACAAGAGGCTTGGCAAACGATGTTGCATCGATCATCGATTAAAACACCTTTAGAGGCGCTTGTCCCAATATCAATACCCAGATAGAGCGCCATAGGTGCCTACTCCCCTCGCGCCGCACGAGCGGCAGCCATAAAACGAACTACCCGCTCAACATCAACCGGGGCATCCAGCTTTCCGTCGCGCTTAAAGCACGTGCCGACAAACGCACCATCGTAGTGAGCAAATACGTCAGCCACGGTATTTTCGCGACAACCGGTGCCACATACCACAGGTACTTCGCCAACACGCTCGCGGACCCCATCGGCAAGCTCGCCCGAAGCGCCACGACCGGCAGCCGAACCGCCGATGACCATCGCATCCGGTAGGCAATTAAAGAGAAGTGAATCGGCAATGTCCGCAGTCGTGCGGTCGTTGAGATAAACCTCCCCCTCGCTCGTGATGAAATGAAAAAGCTTGAGGTCGTCCAGGCGCAGCGCCGCCTTGCGACGCATGGTGTGAGCGAAATCTCGGTTAATCAGCCCGAGATCACCGGCCCAGGCACCGCAAAAATTGCAGCGCGTGAACTGCGCATCGACGGCAGCGCACAGCTCGATTGTGGCATCACCATCGTAAATTGCCTCAGCTCCCCAAGGGGTCGACAAATCATGGGACAGAGTCCCGATTACATGGCCCATCGATGCAAGGGTTGAGGGAGAAACGTGCTGCTCATAGGGCATCGAGAGCTCATTGGTAATCAAAATGCCATCGACACCGCCCTGCTGCAACGCCTCGAGATCGCGCTTGGCGGCTTCCACGACCTGCGATACGCTTCCGCCCGGGTAATACAGCGGATCGCCCGGCAGAGGACGCAGGTGCAGCATTCCGATAACCGGCTTTTCGTTCTTGAACATCGAAGTTAGAAACGACATAACGTGCTCCTTCATAGGGTTATTGCAGGGACGTTACTCCCCCAGCACCTCGACGTACACCTTTCGCTTCTGCGGACCGTCAAACTCCGCAAGATAGATGTTCTGGGCACTTCCGCACACGATGTGGCCATCTTGGACGGGAAAGAAGCAACTGTTTCCACAAATCATGCTCTTGATATGCCCACAGGAGTTGTTGCCGGTGGCTCCATAGCTCGGCAGGAAGTGTGCATGCGCATAGGGGGCATCGAGTGGGGCGATGCGATCAAGCGTCTCCATAAGATCCGTCTCCACGCAGGGCAGCCCCTCGTTTACCACGATTCCACAGGTCGTATGCGACAAAATAATCGCCGCCAAGCCATTGGTCACCGAGCTGCGTTCGATGGCAGCGTGCACGTCTTCGGTAATATCGATGAACTGGTCCGGAGCAGTCGATAGATAGCTCAATGTCTCGAGCGTCACCATGTTTACTCATCTCCTTCAAGAAAACGCAGGGCATTACCCCAGTAGAGCCTTTCTCGCGCATCATCGCGCATGGACACGGTATCGAGCGCCCGCTTGAGTTTGAATGCACGGAAGCGCGGCGTATTGCTGGCGAACATCACTTGATGCGATAGCGCGCGCTCATACCACAGCGGCCCCATATCGACCGTGAAAAGACGCTGCATCATCTCCTCGGGCGAATCGATGTAAGTGATAGAAGTGTCCGTGTAGCAGTTGGGATACTTGAGCAGCATCGCCACGGTCTCGCGCACCCAGGGCCAGCCAAAGTGGGTCAAACTAAAACGCACATTTGGATGCGTTGCGATTGTGTGCTCAAATGCAAGCGGGTTACTGCGCGAGAGCTCTGCACCCGGCTCCCAAGACATACCGGCATGAAAAACCACCGGCTTGTTATAGCGCTCGCACAGCTCGTAAAGCGGCTCGGCCACGGCATCTTCGGGGGCAAAACCCTGCTTTGCCGGATGCAGGCAAAGCCCCTTTGCCCCCAACTCGGTAAAGGCGCGCTCCAATTCGCCTGCGGCACCGCTCACCTGCGGATCTACGCTCGCAAATCCCCACAGACGATCGGGATGCGCGGCAACCAGCATGGCAATCTGGTCATTGGTGCCAAAGTGCCCTCCGCATGCCGTGGTTACATCGAGCGGCATGAGCACGCTCTTCTGCACGTCGCAGACGTCCATCTCGACTTGAAGCTCATCCCAATCCATAGGGCCCATATGCCCCATACCAAATTCTCGTGACCAAAAACCGAATCCATCAGGCTCATCACCCGGCGTACAGATCTCGCCGTAGAGCATGGGCTGGACCAACATGTCGATAACCATTTCGTACTCCTTTCCAGGCATTTGACCCTAGTACGGCTCAAACGAACCAATCACTCGGGACGACAGCTCAGCGCCCGCCTTCATACACGCCGAAATATCAAGGCCATCGATCACGCCCTTGGTAAACCCGGCAATATACGAATCGCCGGCACCCACGGTATTAACGACCCTCTCCGCCGGTACGATCCCGCACTCATAGAAGCGCTCACCGTCATAGGCAATGCTCCCCTTCTCGCCAAGCGTGGCAACCGCAACGCGCGGTCCCAATTCCTGCACGTGGCGTACCCAGTCCCGCAGCTCCGGAGTGTCCTCTTCAAACGACATGAACGCATAATCTACGTAAGGAAAATGAGCCTCGCATGCATATTCGGGATCCTGGCTGAACACCGAGAAGTCCATAACCACCGTCTTGCCCGCATCATGCCATTCGGGCAGGAGGTCCAAACAATTGCCAAACAGGTCGGTATGAATGATGTCATGCTCTAGGATAAACGCCCGGTCATCTTCATTCGGACGATATGTCTCCATTACGCCATCGATTGCCTCGAGATGCACGCGATCGACGCCGTCTTTCAATGCCATGAGCATCACCGAGGTGTCGCCATCCTCCACCCGCAGATGAGAGATATCAAACCCCTCGGCGGCCAGCGCCTCTCCCATCTTGTCTCCGTACTCGTCCTTGCCGACAACCGACACGGCGGATACCGAAACGCCCATTCGTGCAAGATGGATACCCCAGTCAATGCCATTACCAGTCGGATAGAACACGCCGATGTTTTGATAGACGTCCGCAAAGCAAAAACCAGCCGCACACGCTTTAATACCCATGGTCTTCTCCAATGTTCAAAAGGGGACCCACCACATGGCGAGCCCCCTTTTCGCGTTTCGCTTATTGTTTTGCATCGGCTGTCCAAGGCCTCATAGCCAGACCGCCGTACGCTTTCTTAAGCTATTCGACGATTGGTGCTCCGTGGCCCCAAGAACCTTCCATGCCGCACACGGTCGAGGCAAACCCGGCAGCAAAGTCGAGCGCGCGCTCGATGGCCTCGGCGCCACCCTCACCACGCTTGGCGGAATCGAGATAGCACATCAAAAACGAGGTGAGGAACGAGTCGCCCGCCCCCATGGTGTCCTTCATGTCCGTTACCGGTTTAGCCAGCTGGCGGTAATAACGCTCGCCGTCGTAAGCGATGCAGCCCTCGGCGCCCGCCGTAGCCGACACAAAACGCGGACCCAGACCCTTCACCCATGCCAGACGCTCGCGAATCTCGTCCTCACTCGCGGCATCCGCCGCACTAAAGAAAGCAAAATCGACGTAGGGCGCAATCTGCTCGTAGTACTCGTCGGTGGAGTCGTCCGAAAAGTCAAAAGAGACCGTGACGCCCGCAGCCTTCAACTTGGGCAGCTCGCGCTCGGTGAAGCAATAGTTGCCCGAATGAACCACATCGAACTGCTTCATGTACGAAAGGTCAAAGCGATCGAGAACATAGCGCGCATCGCCACGGATACCGCCCTCGTTGGAACCGAGGAAGACACGGTCACCGTCAACGACGGTCACGCGAGCCGCTCCGTTCTCGCCAATCATCTGCTCGCACTTGTCAAGCTCGATACCCTCATCCTCGAGGCTTGCAATGACATGCTCGGCAGCGGCGTCATTGCCAAAAATGCCCATGTATGCAGAGCGTGCGGCACCGCATTTCTTGGCATAAACGGCGAAGTTCACCGCATTGCCGCCGGGATACATGGTGTGGATATGCTCGTAGCGATCGACGACGTTGTCGCCAAATCCGAGCGCGTTAACGTTAAATGCCATGGCCTTTGCCCCTTCTAGTACTCGACAACACCCATATAGCGACGGAAATCGGGATCGTGATCAAACACCTTGCCGCGTGCAGCACGCAGCTCGCAGTTCATGGCGTAGAACAGCACCGGGTCCAGATAGGCACGGACGCTCGCCGGCACGGCTTCCATACCGTACTCCTTGGCATCGAGCACCATCAGCGTATCGGTATGCGTCTTAAGGAACGCAAGGGCGCGCTCGTCCATAGCACGGCACTCGCTGGAGCCCATCTGCAGGAAGTAAAAAACGCCATCCTGAGTAGCCTCGAAGGGGCCGTGGAAGTACTCGGCAGAGTGGATGTAGCTGCAGTGCTGCCACTGCATCTCCATAAGAGAGCAGATAGCGAAACCGTAGGTCTGGCTAAAGTTGGGACCGCTGCCCAGAATGTAGAAGAACTCGTGCTCCTGGCAAAGCTTGGCAAAACGATCACCTAGCTCGGCATTTACCTTCTCACGTGCCGGGGGAAGAATCTTATCCATCTCGGCGATACCGGCATACATATCGGCAAGATCGGCGTAGCCCTCCTGCTGATCGAGCAGCTCGGCCGCAAGCGACAGCGAAATGCCAGCGGGGACCTCGGCCTGCGGCACGCCCTCGCCCCACGGGTAGACCCACGTGGTCCACTTGCCGGAGTCAATCTTGGATCCAGCGTTGTCGGTCTGGGCGATCACCGTAGCGCCGGCAGCAAGGGCAATCTCGCAGCCCTCGACGACCTCGGGGGTGTTGCCACTGTGGCTGCAAGCAATGACCAGGGATTTCTCACCCAAGCGGCGCGGGCGCATGATATCAAACTCGCGAGCCGTATAGATATGCGAAGTGAAGGTGGTTGCCTCGCGCTGCAGAAGCTCATGAGCCGGGATCAAATCGATCATGGAGCCACCGCAAGCAATCCAGTAGACGCTGTCGAACTTGCCCTTCTCGGCAATTGCCTCTTTGATCAGATCGTGTGCGTTCATATCCAGTTCCTTTCTTGTTTGGTCCGCAATCAATGACGTTGGCTGCGTGACCGATAGTTGTTTTAGTCAATCAGATATTTCTCGAATGCGGCCATGTTCTTGGCATCTGCCGCCGCCGGGTCATCGTAGTAGCGCCCGTCCGTGATTTCCTGGCCCAGCATGCCATCGAAACCATGGGCATTAAGCGTGGCGACGAAGGCGTCCATATCGTGCTTGCCATCGCCCCACGCCAGATGGCCATACGGGTCACCGTCGATAAAGTGCATCTCGTGAATTGCCCCATCACCAAAGGCGGCAAACCAGTCCTCGAGCGTCTCGCCCGCAACGCCCATCGCGGTTGTATCAACCATGGGCTGTAAGTACGGGCTCGCGACCTCGTCAATCATGCGCTTCGCATCGGAAACCGTCGTTACAAGGTTGCTCTCCTCGGGACGCAGGCTTTCCATCGTAAGCACCAGACCGTGCTCACCGGCATACTCCGCCAGAATGGACAAGTGCTCGCGGCTGCGCTTCCAGGCTTCCTCGCGGTCCTCGTCCCAGTCGCCCCAGCCCGAGTTGACGGACATACGGTCGCACCCAAGTACCTCGGCAAGCTCAATGCCGTGCTTAAAGTACGCCAGGCTGCGCTGTTCATGCAGCGGTTTGCGTGCGCAGTACTGCCAAGGATAGACAACATTCTCGGGGCACAGAGTACGATACCTAAGCCCACGGTCTGCAGCCTTTTTCGCCAGGACCTCAGCCTCAAAGTAGCCCGTGTGGTCGAGCGTCACATGCGGCTCCGCACACCACAGCTCAATGGACTCAAAGCCCAAACGCTGCTGCACATCAAGGAAGTAATCGAGCGACCACATGATGTAGTGGATATTCATGCCCGCAATCTGTTCGCGGCGCAGCGTCGGTTTGGATTCAGACATCTTATGCCTCCTTATTTCGATCGAACACGATTTGTCCGTCCGACATCGTCATATCAACCGAAAGATCGCGTGCGTCGCGATAATCGAGGTCGAACACATCCCGATCGAGCACGCAGATATCGGCAAGCTTGCCGACCTCAAGCGTACCCAGTTCGTCTTCGCGCATCAGATCGTACGCGCCCCCGGCAGTCCAAGCACGCAAGAGCTCGACAAGCGTCAGCGCGTTGGCCTCATTCACGGGCAGTCCATCGTCGAAGTATCCACCGCACGCGCTGTAGATTGACTCGCCCAGGCTCGGAATCAGCAGTGGCAAATCCGTACCACAGCACACCGTGCATCCGGAATCTTCCATGCCGCGGCGATTCCAGCTGTGCATAAGTCGCGTCTCGCCAATTTGTCGACGCATCATCGACAGGCAATCCTCGCGCCGGTCCAGCGTCAAAATCTGCGGATAGACCTCGCAAATTCCACCTAACTTGCCAAACTCGACAAGATCGGTCGGATCAGAGTTCTCGAGATCGGTAATCGCATGGCGGCGAAGCAACCGTCCATGCTCGTCTCGAGGCAGCGAGGCATAGAGCGCCACGGTGCGACGAACGGCGCCATCGCCCTGGCAATGCAAGGAATATCGGAAGCCGTCAGCATCAATTGCGCGCAGCTCGTTCTCAATCAGATCCCACTCGGGCTCCTCGACAACCGTCTTGCCGGCAGCTCCCGCATCGGCCGTGTCCTCATAGGGGTCAATCATCTCGGCAAGCCCCGCCCATACGCCGCGATCGGTCATACGGTTGAAGCCAGAAAAACGAACGAACGGTCCCCGGAAGCGCTCTCGTGCCTCGCGAGCATACGACAGATTTGCACCGGCACCCACCGGCTGCGACATCATAGAGACGCGAACCGTCAGCTCGCCAGATTCTTCACGGCGAGCCATTTCGTCGGCAAAACCGTAGTAGTCATCAAACGCCATCTCCTTGATGGCGGTAACGCCGCGCTCGTTAAGCATGCTCATGTAGTCCGAATACCCCACACGTACCTCGGACAGCGCGAGGAAATCGCTCATCATGCGCCAGATCTTCTCGGCATAGCACGCCTGGGGCGTGAAGCCGTATCGCGCACTGGCGGCAGCATTGAGAACGCAGGTCTCCGCACCCGGTGTAAAGCAGACGACAGGGATATCGCCAAAACAATCGTCAAACACAGCCGCCGTATTTGCGTTCTCGGCATCCGATGCCAACGTTTCGGGTAGGTTGTGGCCAAAAGCCGCCGCGCAATCCGGATGATCTTCTTTCCATGCACGCAAGAGCGACACGGCCTCTTTGGCATCAGCGATGCCGGACAGATCAGGCCCCAACGTCCGCAGCGCCCAGCCTGTATAGAAGGTATGCACATCGATCAGGCCAGGCATGACGGTGCGGTCGCCCAGGTCAACTACCTCGTCCGCCTGGGTCAAATACGAAGCTAGCTCACACTTGGTGCCAACAGCCTCAATTCGATTGCCACGGACCGCTACGAAACCTTCAAACGGCAGGTCCCCCGTACCGGTAAAGACGCTCTTAGACGTCAGGACCGTCAAACGATCAGACATCACAACCACCTACGCCGGAAGCATGCCAGAAATTGCCGTTACGATCAGGCCAAAGACGACCATGAAGATGAAGAACTTCCAAATGGTCTTCCACCATTGGCCAAACGAAATCTTAGCCACGCCAAGGCCGGCAACCGTCATGCCCGCCACGGGACTGATGGTGTTGATGGTCTGGTTGGCAAACTGGAGCGCGGTAACGGCCGCCTCGGGATTGAGGCCCATGAGCTCGGTCAGGGGGCCCATAACAGGCATGGTGAGTGCCGCCAGGCCAGAACTCGAGGGAACCAGCAAAGAGAGCAGGCCAAGGACGATATACATAAACGTGGTGTAGACGGCGGCGGGTGCACCGGCGAGCGCAGTAGCGAGCGCCTGGAGGATGGTGTCGATGATCATGCCGCCCTCGGCGATGACCAGAATACCGCGAGCGATACCGATAACGATGGCGGCGTACGCAAAGTCGGCGAGACCTTTAACGAACTCCTCAGCAATCGTCTGCTGGTCAAGACCGCCCAGGATACCGGCAAGCAAACCCATGCCAAGGAACACGGCGGAAATCTCATTCATGTACCAACCCTGGGTCACAAGACCCCAGACGATAATGCCCATACCGCAAGCAAAATCGATAAGCACGAGCTTCTGACGGGTAGTGAACTCTTCCTCGATGGAGGCATCGGTCACGGAAAACTCAATACGCTTGAGCTTATCGTCCTCGTACGTAATGGACGACTCGGGGTTTTTCTTGACGCGCATGGCGTAGCGCATGGCCCATGCGATACCGACGGCAGTGAAGATGACCCAAGAAACGGCGCGCAGCCACAGTTGCGGATTGCCCTCGATGCCAATGATGCCCTGGGCGATCAAAACATTAAACGGATCGATGGTCGAAGCGCAATATCCCAGGTTAGGACCAAGGAAGCAGATGATGAATGCCGTCATCGAGTCATAACCGATACCCATCATGATGGGAATGAAGATGGCATAGAACGGCAGGGCTTCCTCAGACATACCAAACGTGGTGCCGCAAATGGACAGCAACGTCATCGTGATGGGAATGATGAGGATGTCCTTGTTCTTGAGCTTTTTAATCACACGGCTCATGCCGGCATTCAAAGCGTTGGTCTTGGTGATGATTGCGAACGACCCGCCAATCAATAAGACGAACGCAACGACGTCGGCAGCCTCCTGGATGCCCTTAGTGGGCGCTTGCAGGACCGCGAAGATATCCTGCCCCAGATTGATGGTCTCGCCGGTCTCGGAATCGGTGTAGTTCTTATCGACCTGTTCATAGGTTCCAGCAACGGCGACTTCACGCTCGCCCGCCGCTGTCGAAATCGTCTTGCGCTGATACTGACCAGAGGGAACGATCCAAGTCAAGACCGCAAAGACAACGATCAGCAAGAACATGATCGTATAGACATGCGGTAATTTGAACTTAAAACGTCTGTTTGTCTTCTTCGCCTTCGTATCTGACATAGATACCTCCAAAGAACTCGAGACTGCATCGCATCTCGCTTCAACGTTTGCACAAGGCAAACGTTCTATGACGTTCTATAGGTTACCAGCAGCTTTTCTCGCCATCAAGATAATTTCAAACTGATTGCCGCAACGCGGTTGAACGGTTGCGTTTGCGCCGTGAACGGTATGGAAACGCCCGGTGAGATGATCCACCGGGCGCTTTCATACGCAATGTCCTAGATGTCAAAAACGTAGCGAGACCCAACGATCCGCTGACGACCGATGATAAACGGCCGCCGCTGCTCGTCGAAAAAGAAGGCTTCCATATAAAACAAGGGTTCGCCAACGGGAACTGCCAACAACCGAGCGACCTCGGGCGACGCACACGCGATCTCAAGCGTGCATGGGTCGGTAAACGCGGGCGTGCGGCCCGTCCGGTTGCGCACGAACTCAAAAATGGATTGGTTAGATAGAGGTGCCGTTGATAGATAGGCGTTGTCCTCGTAAACATATATGTTGTTCTCGAGCATGACAGGGACGCCATCGGCAGTACGCACGCGCTCAACGCAGATCAAGTCAGTTCCAACGGGAACACCAAAGAACTGTGCTTCGGTGGAATCCGCCGGCAGCATCTTTCTCGAAATGACACGCGCCCCCGGTTCCATTCCGTTAACGCGGCATGCGTCCGAAAAACTCTGGACGTCATCCTTCTGGCGAATCTTGCGCTTGAGCTTGGGGGCATTGACAAACGTGCCTTTCCCCTGTCGCTTCGTTAGATAACCCTGTTGGACGAGCTCCTCAATAGCGCGTCGCACGGTAACGCGGCCAACTTTATAGCTCTCAGCCAATTCGAATTCGTTGGGTATCCGCGCACCTGCCTTGTAGGCACCGGAGTTGATTTCGTTTTTGATGATATCGATAACCTGTTGGTACAGCGGTATCGCTGCTTTACCGTCAGTTAGCCCTTCAGTCGGTGGCATATACCCTCTCCAAGCACAATTAAGTCTAAAACGGACTTAGGGGCATTCAACAAGTCCTTAAGCCCGCATTAGCTTAAAGTATGCTAGGTGTCGCACCAAAATGTCGGCTATTTACTCATCAGACCCGAAAAACGCGCAACTACCGCGCTCCTAAGAAAGCTCCAGCAGCTCCGGCAGCTGGTCGATAATCTTGTCTGCGGCATCCTGGCTAAAGCCAAAGCGCTCCTCGCGCTTGGCAATGACCGTCAGGCCGGCTCGCTTACCCGCGGTAATGCCCGGAACGGAATCCTCAACGCAGCAGCAACGGACCGCAGGCAGCCCCAACAGGTCCAGCGCATGCAGGTAGATGTCGGGCTCGGGCTTGCTCTCCTTAAACTGTTCGCCGCTCACCACGTACTCAAAGGCATCCGACAGACCACATGCATCGAGTACTTCCTCGATGCTGTCCATGGGAGACGAACTCGCCAACGCCACGCGAACGCCGCGGCGCGGCAACTCTCGAATCGTATCCACAGCGCCCGGGTTAATCAAAGCCTGATAGTCGCGCGGACGCTTATGCGCCCACTCGTCCCAACGGGCCAACGCTTCCTCGCCAGTGAAGTGCCCTTTACCGGCGCGCTCAAACCAATCGACCAGCATATGCAGGAAGAACTGATGCGAGGTACCGACCTGTCCATTCAACTCCTCTTGAGTCAGATTCAACCCAAGCTCCTTGGCAAACGCGGCAGTCTCCCCCAGGTAGTAATACTCGGTATCGACGATGACGCCATCCATGTCAAAGATAACGGCGTCGAACGGAAATGCGGACACGGCACCCTCCCCAACAAAAGGGCGCCCGCAAGCGGACGCCCGAATCATGCACTATCGGCGATTCTAACCCAGCAGCTTATCCAGCGCCACCGCAATACCGTCTTCGTTGTTATTGGCGGTCACCATCTGGGCAACTGCCTTAACCTCATCGACGGCGTTGCCCATGGCAACACCGGTGCCGGCCCACTCAATCATGGACTTGTCGTTCTGGCCGTCGCCAAACGATACGACCTCACTGGCGTCGATGCCAAGCTTGGGCAGGGCACCATCGAGCGCACGGGCCTTGTCGATACCGGGCGCCGTGTACTCAAAGTACCAGTCGGCCGTAAACATGCCCGAAAGCGTCTGGGTAAAGGGCGCATACATCTCCTCGTAATGCGCCTGCAGATAGGCCGGGTCGCCCGCAGTGAGTAGCTTGTCCACGGGATAAGCATCAGCGACCTCATGCAGGCTCTCCACCTC
The DNA here is from genome assembly GCF_003465485.1 of Collinsella sp. AF11-11. NCBI lineage: Bacteria > Bacillati > Actinomycetota > Coriobacteriia > Coriobacteriales > Coriobacteriaceae > Collinsella > Collinsella sp. AF11-11. The sequence goes on from NZ_QSAS01000006.1 coordinate 66,408, forward strand.
GCGAATCTTAAGATCGCACGCGTCGCGCTCATACTTGACGATATTCTTCTGCAAGCCGTCAGGCAGCGTGATCATGCAATGGTACGAGTCCTCGACGTGCAAATCGCGACCAAGCGAAATCATAGGGATCACGTCAAAATTACGCAGGTGATCAATCAGGCGATGCAATTCGTCGGCAGGCATAGCCTGATCGAACAGCACCTCGTCGGTCTGGGCATCGACCACATGCGCGCCATTAAAGGCAACTAGCAGACCGTCATGGTTTTGAAGGTCGAGCTCCTGCGCCAAGGCGTGCAGCCCCCATGCGGGACGGCCCGAAGCCAAGATGAGCTTAATGCCCGACTCCTGCGCCGCGAGCAGCTTCTCGCGCGTACGCGGGCTGATGACCTTTTGGTCGTTGGTGAGCGTACCGTCGATATCCATTGCGATGGCTTTGATTGCCATATGTGCCTCCCTGTCATTGAGCAACCTTGTCTGAGCCATCATACAGAACACCCACGGCGGCGCTGTTTGCAACGGGAAAAATGTCATATTGTCCCAAACATGAACGACGCGCCTTCGACGATTGCGATGCCCGTCGAGGCGCCTCCCGATACATTCCATCCTATCCAAATAGCAAAGGGCCCGCATCCCAACGGATACGGGCCCTTGTCGGCTATGCGTTAGCTTTCGCAGCGAATCCTACTTGCGGTGAGCGCGGTAGAACTCGATGAGCGCCTGGGTCGAAGCGTCCTGCTCGGCCTTGGCGGCGTCGTCGTGGAAGGCCGGGGTGATCTGCTTGGCAAGCTGCTTGCCAAGCTCGACGCCCCACTGATCGTAGGAGTCGATGCCCCAGACCGTGCCCTCGACAAACGTGATGTGCTCGTACAGGGCGATGAGCTCGCCGAGTGCGAACGGGGTCAGCGTGTCGCCGAAGATCGAGGTCGTCGGACGGTTACCCTCAAAGCAGCGGGCCGGGACGATCTGCTCAGGCGTGCCCTCGGCACGAACCTCGTCGGCCGTCTTGCCAAAGGCGAGCGCCTTGGTCTGGGCCAGGAAGTTGCCCAGGAACAGCTCGTGGACGTCCTGGCCGCCGTCGGTTGCGGGGTTGGCGGTATTGGCGAAGGCGATGAAATCGGCCGGGACCACCACGGTGCCCTGGTGCAGCAGCTGGTAGAAGGCATGCTGGCCGTTGGTGCCGGGCTCGCCCCAGAAGATCTCACCGGTGTCGGAGGTCACGGCGCTGCCGTCCCAGCGGACGTGCTTGCCGTTGGACTCCATGGTGAGCTGCTGCAGGTAGGCCGGGAAACGGTGCAGGTACTGGCAGTACGGAAGCACGGCGTGGCTCTTGGAACCGAAGAAGTTGACGTACCAGACGTTGAGCAGGCCCATCAGCGCAACGGCGTTGTTCTCGAGCGGGGTGTTGCAGAAGTACTCGTCGATGGCGTGGAAGCCCTCGAGGAGCTGCTGGAAACGCTCGGGGCCGAGCACGACGATCAGCGACAGGCCCACGGCGGAGTCGACGGAGTAGCGGCCGCCGACCCAGTTCCAGAAACCAAAGGCGTTGGCCGGGTCGATACCGAAAGCCTCGACCTTCTCGAGTGCGGTTGAAACAGCGACGAAGTGCTTTGCCACGGCCTCGGCGTTCTGCTCATCGGAGCCATCGATGGCGCCCTGAGCCTTGAGCTGCTCGAGCATCCAGGTCTTGACCTCGCGGGCGTTGGTGAGGGTCTCGAGCGTGGTGAAGGTCTTGGAGACGATAATCACGAGCGTGGTCTCGGGATCCAAACCCTTGAGCTTCTCGGCCTGGTCGTTGGGGTCGATGTTGGAGATGTAGCGGCAGTCGATACCGGCGTCGGCATAGGGGCGCAGAGCCTCGTAAGCCATGACCGGGCCCAGATCGGAGCCGCCGATGCCGATGGACACCAGGTGCTCGATCTTCTTGCCGGTAACGCCCTTCCACTCACCGGAGCGCACGCGCTCGGCGAAAGCATACATGCGATCGAGGACCTCGTGCACGTCGGCGACGACGTCCTGGCCGTCAACGATGAGCTGGCCTTTCTCGCTCGCCGGACGGCGCAGCGCGGTGTGCAGGACGGCGCGGTCCTCGGTGGTGTTGATGTGCTCGCCGGAGAACATGGCGTCGCGGCGCTCCTCGAGCTTCACCTCGCGGGCAAGATCGCACAGCAGCTTGACGGTCTCATCGGTCACCAGGTTCTTGGACAGATCGAAGTGCAGGTCACCGGCGTCAAAGCTCAGCTTGTTCACGCGCTCGGCATCGGCGGCGAACCAGGCCTTGAGGTCGATACCTTCGGCCTCGAGCTTCTCCTGATGAGCCTCGAGCGCCTTCCAAGCGGCAGTCGACGTAGCATCGATAGGTGCGGCAACAGTTGCCATAGAGTCCTCCTCAGCATACGAGCGCACGCCTCCATGCGCCCGGACATTCAGATGCCACTATTCTAGCGCAGGTCAAGACTATAATCAGCGAGCGTTGCCAATCGGCCCCCAAACGGCAACCGACCAAAAAGGGACAGGTTTATTTTGGCAGGTCAAACGCTTTACCAATCAAAAATAACCCATCCCTTTATGGTAAATATTAGGCCGCGGCGCACACGCTGCCGAGCAGCTCGCGCAAGGGCGAGCCGATACCCTCCAGCAGTTCGGGGGCGATGATGGCGAAAACGGGAACCTCGCCGGCGCCCACAACGGCGGGCACTTTTCCCTCGGAGACGATGCATCCGTAGGGAACAAAGCCGTCCTCGCCGGCATCGAGCACGGCCATGCGACGAGCGAGTTCGCGCGCAAAGCCCGCCGTATCGGCATCGCCGATCGCCAGGACAAAGTCCACGCCCTCATCGGTCGCCAGGGCTACGGCCTCATCGACCAAATCGTCTCCCCCGTCGCCCCCGACCAAGCCGCAACGAAAGAGCACGCGTTCGAGCAGGGCGCGATCGAGCGAGCCCAGCGCCGCCGAAACGAGCTCATCACGCGTGTGCTTGTCGCCTCCCAGCACGACCAGTGTCTTGGTGCCGCCATAGTGGGCAACCAATCGCCCGCACCAGCGAGCCACGTCCCCATCCGCAACCAAGCGCGTCGGCATACCAAACCCATAGTTAACCATTATCCCCACAACCCTTCCGTGCTTTATGGTGGCATCAATCGTTAGTCTCATGCTACGAAGCAAGCTTTTCCGAGCTGTTTCGCGCTCTTTAGGGCTGCGTTAAAACCCGATGCAGCCGCACGACCATACCTGCCAAATAGGGACAGATTTTGACGGTGTCCGGTCGAGCAGGTATTATCGAACAGGTATTCGATAAGAACATGTGTTTGATGGGAGGGCTCGGATGGCGCACGAGCAGCACACCTACATCTGCATCGACCTCAAGACGTTTTATGCCAGCGTCGAGTGCGTCGATCGTGGGCTCGATCCGCTCACCACCAACCTGGTCGTTGCCGACGAATCGCGCGGACGCACGACTATCTGTCTCGCTATCACGCAGGCTATGAAGGACCTAGGGATTCACAACCGCTGTCGCCTGTTCGAAATACCCGATGGCATCGACTACATTAAGGCCGTACCGCGCATGCAGCACTACATGGAGGTGTCGGCGCGGATCTACGGTATATACCTGGAATACGTCAGTCCGCAAGACATTCACGTCTACTCAATTGACGAGTGCTTTATCGACGTGACGCCATATCTGGACCTCTATCACACCGATGCGGAAGGCTTCGCCTGCATGTTGCGCGACGAGGTCCTCGCGCGCACCGGCGTCACGGCGACGGTCGGTATCGGCCCCAACCTATTCCAGGCCAAGGTAGCGCTCGACATTACCGCCAAGCACGCACCCAGCCGCATCGGCATACTCGACGACGAGACCTTCCGCAAGGAGATCTGGCCCCATCGTCCCATTACCGATATCTGGGGCATCGGCCCCGGCGTGGCAGCCCGCCTCGAAAAGTACGGCGTCTACGATTTGATGGGCGTCGCCGCGCTCGACGAAAACCTGCTTTACGATGAGCTCGGCGTCAATGCCGAATATCTTATCGACCACGCCTTCGGGCGTGAGCCGACAACCATCGCCGATATCCAAGCTTATCGCCCGCAAGCGACCTCGACCACCACGGGGCAGGTGCTCTCGAAGGGCTATGCCTACGAGCAGGCCTACACCGTCCTGCGCGAAATGGTCGATGCCGCCGTGCTGGATTTGATCGACAAGCACGTGGTGTGCGACAGCATCTCGCTCTTTGTGGGCTATGCAAGCGAGCGCGCCGACATACGCCGGCTCAACGCCAGCGGCACGGCGCAGTATATAGACGGCTGCGGGCACCTGCGCTCGAGCACATCGAGCATCGAACCCACCGCAACTGCCGGCCCCGAGCTCGCGCCCCGTGCTCCCAAGCCCGTCCAGCGCGATGACGAAAGGCGTCATCTGGTGCGCGAAGCGCAGGCAATCGATGGCATCTTTGTGGGCGAACACGGCGGCAAACCGCGTGGTGGCTATGCCGCGCTCTTTGCGCACTCCAACGCCTCGCGAAAGCTGCCCGAGCGCACTAATTCGTTTAAGAAGATCATGGGGTATTTCGATGACCTTTGGGCACAAACAGTCGATCCCAAACGACCGGTCAAGCGCATCAACCTGGGATTTGGCAACCTCATGCCCGAGGAATTTGCCACCATCGATCTGTTCAGCGATAACGAGGCCGATGAGCGCGAGCGCGACCTGGCGCGCGCCGTCCTGGCCGTGAAAGGCAAGTACGGCAAGAACGCGCTCGTCAAGGGATTAAGCTTTACCGCCGGCGCCACCGCGCGCGAACGCAACGGCCAAGTTGGAGGACATCGTGCCTAAACCCAAGCAGCAGCCCGTGCGCCCGCCGACCGCCTTCGAGCGCCTGGCGGACCCCGAGGGCAGACGCCGCGCCGCCGACCCCAACCTCACTGCCAACGGTGCCGTGCGCGCCAACCGCGCCGCACAGTTTATGCCCTTTGCCGCCCTCACGGGATACTACGAACTCGTGCGCAAGCAGGAAATCACCGTCGAGCCAAAACGTGAGCTCACGGAAGAAAAAGCCCTCGCGCTTTCTAAAAAGCTCGAGGGTCTCAAACGTGGCGACTTGATTCGTGTCACCTATTACGATACATACGGCTATCGCAGCCGCACCGGCATCCTCGACGAGGCGCTCCCCGCCTTCAAGCTCCTCAAACTCCGAGACATCGCCATCGACTTCGACGACATCCAAGACATCGAACTGCGCGGACGAGCCTAGCCAAGGCAGCGCATCCAGGGCGGCGCTTACAGCGTCATGACGTAGTAGCCCGCGTCTTTCACAGCCGTCTCGAGGACACCACGATCAACCGGCTGCTTAGAGCGCACGCGTGCCGTGTGGTCCGCATACGTCACCGTTGCCCACACGCCATCCAGCGCATTGAGGGCATTGGCTACGTTCTGAGCGCAGCCGTCACAGCTCATGCCGCCGATGAGCAGCTCATCGCTATAGGGATAGTGTGACGCATCGGTATCCACCACAACAACCTTTTTGGCCTTCTTGCCGCTCGTACCATCGCTGCAGCAACTCTTCCCGTGTGTCGAAGCGGCAATGCGACGCAGTCCAAAAAACATGCCGACGGCAATGACGGCCAGCACGATGAGATTCGCAGGGTTGAGCACGTCGTCCATGCGATCCCCTTTCTCCAAACTCTTATACCTATACCCCCATGGGGTGTTCCCATCTTACTCCAAACTCGTGTCGGTTCGGTCAATTAGTTTCCCGCTTCAAACTTTTTTGTTGACCTTGGCTTACTTTCGTGTATAAGTTTTCCTAGACTAACAACTGAGGACCCGAAAGGAGCATCGTGACTCGAACCATTGACATCCCAACATACCAAACGGCTGTCGTGCGCAACTGCTCCCCTACGCTCGCAGGTATCAAGCCGGCTTCGCTCTTTACCTATCCCGGCGTTTACGCCAACCAAGGCGGAAAACCCGGCGCCGCCCATATCGAAGAGCGACGCTCTCGCCTGCTCGCGGTCATTGCCCAATGCAACCGCGAGCTCCAGCCACTCGGGATCCATATGAGCGTTTTGGTCTGGCGCCCCTGCGGAGCGCTCATCTATGTGTACCGCCCTGCGGACCTCATGCGATACCTCTCCGACCCCCGCGCCACGACGGCGCTTACCGCCGAAGGTTACGATGTCCACAACCTGCCCGCATCCCTGGTGTATCTCGCCGCGCGCATCACGCTGGCAAGCAGCAATGCCGCAGAAAGCGCCTATGACAGCAGCGTCTGCGCACTCGCGCGAAATAGGCACTGCGATACGGGGTGCATGTGCGAGTTCCCCCACGAAATTGGCTATTTTTTGGGCTATCCCTACGAAGATGTCCATCAGTTTATCGTCCAGCACGGCGAAAACTATAAGGTCTTTGGCGCATGGAAGGTATACACAAACGTTGAGCAGGCGCTCACGACCTTCGATTCCTATCGCGCATGCACGCAATACCTTACGTACATCTATCAACAGGGCTGCACCCTGGGACAACTTGTCCAGGCAACCCGATAGAGCATACAAAACGCGGCCGCACGCCGCACAACCGAAAGGAAAACATATGAGCAAGATCGCAGTCGTCTACTGGAGCGGCACGGGCAATACCGAGGCCATGGCAAACCTCGTCGCCGAAGGCGCCACGTCCGCGGGTGCCGAGACCGAGGTCATCCCCTGCGCCGACTTCTCTGCCGACAGGGCCGCCGACTACGACGCCTTCGCCTTCGGCTGCCCCGCCATGGGCTCCGAGGAACTCGAGTACGATGAGTTCCAGCCGATGTGGGACGAGGTCAAGGAGGTTCTCGGCGACAAGAAGGTCGTCCTCTTTGGCTCCTATTCGTGGGCCGAGGGCGAGTGGATGGACAACTGGAAGGCCGACGCCGACGAGGCGGGCGTCAACGTCGTCGATTCCGTCATCTGCTACGACGCTCCCGACGATGAGGGCGAGGCGGCCTGCCGCGCCCTTGGAGCCGAGCTCGCCTAGCGGCAATGAGCTCCGCCCATAACGAGCTCTGCACCAAAACACATTCGCATCCCAACAAAAACGGGAGCCGGATCACATCCGGCTCCCGTTTTCTGTTATGTCAGTCATATAAAGCGGCTACGAGATATTTCCCAAGAACGCCTTGGTGCGCTCGCTCTTGGGGTGGTCGAAGACCTCGCTCGGCGTACCCTCTTCCACGATAACGCCGCCGTCCATAAAGACGACGCGGTCGGCGACGTCGCGGGCAAAGCCCATCTCATGCGTCACGACGATCATGGTCATACCGTCACGTGCAAGATCGCGCATAACGCCAAGAACGTCGCGAACCAGCTCGGGGTCGAGCGCCGACGTGGCCTCGTCAAAGAGCATGACGTGAGGGTTCATCGACAGGGCGCGGGCGATGGCAACGCGCTGCTGCTGGCCACCCGAGAGCTGGCTCGGCATAAAGTCGATGCGCTCGGCAAGACCGACCTTGGTCAGCTCCTCGATAGCGATTTTCTCGGCCTCTTCCTTGCTGCGCTTGAGTACCTTTTGCTGTGCGAGCATGACGTTCTTTTTGACTGACAGGTGCGGGAACAAATTGAACTGCTGGAACACCATACCCAGATGCGTACGTACCTTGTTAAGGTCGACGCCCTTGGCGCAAACGTCCACGCCCTCAACGACGATCGAGCCGCTCGTGGGATGCTCCAGACGATTGATGCAGCGAAGCATCGTCGACTTGCCCGAGCCCGAAGGACCCAGGACTACGACGACCTCGCCCTTGTGCACATCCAGATCGATGTCGCGCAGGACCACGTTATCGCCGAAGGCCTTCTGGAGGTTCTTGATGCTGACGACGACCTCGTTCGAGTTATTGGTTTCGCTCATGATAGGACCTCCTTACAGACCGGCGATGTGGTCGGCGGGCGTCGCGACGACCTGTCCAGCGCTCTTGGCGGGACGCTTCTTCTTGGTTTCGGCCGTCCCCAGAAGCCTCGCCTCAAGACCGCTCACCAAGCGAGCAAGCGGCAGGGTGATGACCAGGTAGAACAGCGCGGCAACCACATATGGCGTAATGGAACCCGTCGTGGCCACAATGGTACGGGCGTTCATGACGATCTCGACCACGCCCACGGCCGCGAGCAGCGACGTATCCTTGTAAAGCAGGATAAACTCGCTGGTCAGCGTAGGCAGGACATTGCGGAACGTCTGCGGAATCATAACGTAGAGCAGCGTCTGGAAGGCGTTCATGCCCAGCGAGCGCGCGGCCTCGTTCTGGCCCTTGGGGATCGACTGAATACCGGCGCGGAAGATCTCGCACAGGTAGGCGGACGAGTTCATGGCCATGACGATGACGCCCAGCACATAATCGTCAACCTTGACGCCGGCCAGCGGCAGGCCAAAGAACGCGATGTAGATCTGCAGGAACGCCGGCGTACCGCGGATGATATTCACATAGATGCCGGCAAGGCAACGCAGGATGCGCGACTTGGAGATGCGCATGAGTGACAAGGCAAAGCCAAAGGGAATGGCCAACGGAAATGCCACGAGCACGATCGAGAGCGACATGAGGAAGCCTTTGAATACGATCGGCAGGCTCTGAACCAAAATGACCGGGTTCAGGAACAGGCGAAGGAACATGTTGGAATTCCACGCCTCGACCCACGGCTGCTCCTTAAGGTCGGCCAGGAAGTTATCGAATGCCGTCACGCCCTTAATCTCGACGGAAGGAATCTTAGAAATCTTCTTGGTCGAACCGTCGGCGAGCGTATAGGTGCCGCTGAAGGCCTCATCGCCGCCCTCGACGGGAAACGTCACGCCGTAAACCTCGACACGGAAAAAGCCGCCGGCAGGCGCCGTCTCGCCAAAGTCGATCTTGAGCGTCTGGCCATCGGCCTTGCACGTGGGCTTCATGGGCGTACGGTCCATGAGGTCCTCGCCCGAGAGCATCGTCAATCGCGTGTCATCGGTACCAAACGTCGCGCCGTCGACAAACGTCAGCGAAAGACCGCTCAGCTCCTCGTCGGCATCGGCCTGAACTTCCCAGGTAATGCGCGTCTCGGTGCCGCCGACCACAGCGCTGCCCGAACCGGTGTTGGGTCGGGCGGTAATCTTTGCGGTCTCAAGCGCCTGGGCGGTCGTGGGCGCATATGCCCCCGCGCACACCAGCGCGAGCGCCACGGCCATGACGCAGGCTAGCTTTTGGAGCAAGGCGGACAGTGAAAAACGCTGCTCCGTGGCCCCTTTGTTCAATCGAGACAAGGTGGCTCCTATCGTAGAAGTTGCCGGCAAAACAAGACGGAAACGCGGTCCGTCGAGAGAAGCGCAAAGGCCCTCTCCGCAAAACGGAAAGGGCCCGCACGCAATCAAGCATTAATTTACTTGATGCTGTACTTAGCCATGAGGGCGTCAACGGCACCGTCGTCGGTCAGGTCCTTGATGGCCTGGTTGATGTCGTCCTTGAGCTTGGTGTTGCCCTGGTTGATGGCGATGGCGTACTCCTCGCCGGTGCTAATCTGCTTGATGGTCTGGCAGGTGTTGAACTGCTCGGCGGTCAGCTGGCTGGCAACGGAGCGGTTGGTGACTACTGCGTCGCCCTTATCGGACTGCAGGGCGCTGAAGCACTCGGTGGCGTCCTTGTAGGGAACAATCTTGGCCTTGGGGAAGTTCTCCTGGGCAAAGGCCTCGGCGGTCGAGCCAGACTGGACGATGATGGTAGCGTCGGCGTTGTTGAGCTTCTCGCTGAAGTTGTCGGCCGTGATGTCGGTGTTATCGACCTTGGTCACGATAGCCTGATCGTCCATGTAGTAAGAGTCGGAGAAAGTGACTTCCTTCTCACGCTCGGGCGTGTCAGTGATAGCCGCGATGGCGACGTCGTACTTGGCGCCCGAAGCGACGCCCGGAACCAGCGTGTCGAAGTCGTTGTTGACGTACTCGACATCCAGACCCAGCTTATCGCCGATAGCCTTAATGAGTTCAAGGTCAAAGCCCTGGTAGTCGCCGTTGTCATCCTTGTACTCAAACGGCGCGTACTCGGCAGAGGTGCCGACGGTGAGCGTACCGTCCTTGACGAGCGCGTACTCCTTGGAGCCGTCGACCTTCTCGACCTTAGCGTCGTCAGAGCTGCTGGAACTGGCATCAGAACCAGAGGTGGCGTTGGACGAGCCGCAGCCCGTCAGTGCAAGAGCGAGCGCCATGGCGCCCGTGGCGGCAAATGCACCAAGCTTCTTGAGCTTCATAATCAGTCTCCTTCCAGTGACCCCATTTGATTCAGGGGTCTGCAAAAACTGTTGGTTATTATGCACCTGTAAGTGCGAATCTGCAATTAGAAAACTGATTGAAACAATCACATAACGTGAATGGAACACTCCACTTTGTGACAGTCGTTACTGCTGTAACGACCTTAAAAGTTTGATTTCAGCTGCATAACCTGCAAGTTCGTTCGGCGTCTCCAAAATGAACGGCAATGCACGCAAACGGCTATTCGATACAATAATCTGCATAACCTGCATACCACCGCCAAACTCCTCGCTGCCAAGGTATCCCTTGCCGATGCACTCGTGACGATCTTTATGGGCACCACAGGGGTTCTTCGAATCGTTGATGTGTACGGCACGCAAGCGGTCGATACCCACCACGCGGTCGAACTCGTCGAGTACGCCGTCCAGATCATGGATGATGTCGTAGCCGGCATCGCTCACATGGCAGGTGTCCAGACACACGCCCAGCTTGTCCGATAGCTCTGGACGCCTGGCGGCAGCACCCTCGATAATGCGCGCCAGCTCTTCAAAGCTACGGCCCACCTCGGTACCCTTGCCCGCCATGGTCTCGAGCAGCACCGTCGTCTGCTGTCCCTCAAACATCACCTGACACAAGGTGTCGACGATCATCTGAATGCCGGCATCAGTCCCCTGCCCCACATGCGCGCCGGGGTGGAAGTTGTAGTAGTTGCCGGGCAGCGCTTCCAGACGCTGCAAGTCCTCGGCCATGGCCTCCAAGGCAAACTCGCGCGCCCGCTCTTTAGCCGAACAGGGGTTATAGGTATACGGGGCATGAGCCACAAGCGGGCCAAAATCGTTTTGCTCCATAAGCTCGCGCAGGGCCGCCACATCATCCATATCAAGGTCTTTCGCCTTGCCACCACGCGGGTTGCGCGTAAAGAACGCAAAGGTATTGGCGCCAATGGACAACGCCGTCTCCCCCATCGCCCGATAGCCCTTCGTCGTCGAAAGATGACACCCGATCGTCAGCATCTCCAACTCCCCCTCATCAGTTGCGGTGAAATACGGTCTATTGGTGCCTTATTTTGGCGCAAACAGACCGTATTCCACCGCAACTTATAAAAGGGTCATGAGGAGCGCGTTTTGTTGAAGGCCTTAAGCACCGCCGTCACGGGACCAGGCTGAAAACGGCGGCGTACGTCGTCCAAGCGCCCGGGGATATCGATGTGCTGCGGACAATGCCGCGCGCATTTGCCGCATTTGACGCAATTGCTCACCAACTTGGACTCGCTCGTGCGCACCGCACTCGCCGTAAAGTATTGTGACAGCCCCGTAAACCAGCTGTGCGCATAGCTCGCGTTGTAGGCGGCAAAGCAGCCGGGAATGTTGATACCCTTGGGACATGGCATGCAGTAGCCACATCCCGTGCAGGGCACACGGTTCGATTTCTCAAACTCCATCAACACGCGCGCAATCGTGTCGAGCTGGTTGGCAGTCATCGAATTCGGCAACGCGAGGTCTGCCAGTGACGAATTCTCGTCCACCTGCGCGGTATCGGTCATGCCCGAAAGCAGCATCGTCACCTGAGGATGGTTCCACACCCACGAAAGCCCCCAGGCGGCAGGAGTACGCAGGTGCGGGTCACGGGCGTCGTCGAGCACAGCGCGAGCCCGCGGCGGCAGCTTGCCCGCCAGACGCCCGCCCAGCAGCGGCTCCATCACAAACACCGCGAGCCCGCGCTCCGCGGCCGCCATGAGTCCTGCTGTTCCCGCCTGATATCGCTCTCCAGCGTAATTGTACTGGATCTGGCAAAAGTCCCACTCATATGCATCGAGCATCGTCATGAAATCCGCCGCGCTGCCGTGGTACGAAAAACCAATCTGGCGAATGCGCCCCGCCACCTTTTGACGCGCAATCCAGTCCTCGATGCCCAACGCCACCACACGTTCCCACTGGGCGGGCGAGGTAATGTTGTGCATGAGGTAATAGTCGATACGGTCGGTCCGCAGGCGACGCAGCTGCTCGTCGAAGAACCGATCGAAATCCTCCGCGCATTTGCACGAAGCATGCGGCAGCTTGGTTGCGAGCAAAACCTGGTCGCGCAAGCCCAGGCGCTCAAGCGACGCCCCCACGCACGCCTCGTTGCCGGGATAGAGATAGGCCGTGTCCAGGTAGTTAATCCCCTGCTCCACCGCACGGGAGATGATGGCGTCGGCAGTCTTCGCATCCGGGCGTCCCGGCGCACCGGGAAACCTCATGCAGCCCAGCCCCAACGCCGAGATACGGTTGCCGCTTTTGGGGTCAACGCGGTATTGCACGGCCCCTCCCTTCGCCATCAGCGCCCCGGCAAGGCGAAACACAATGGTCACGCAGCCGAAACATCGTGGAATCGCAATCGAGAACGTATCGTAACGCAGCAGAAATCGAGCTGTCACGGCACCGCATTAACATCAGCAAAAAGCCCGATGAAAGGAGCTTCCCGCCACGGGCGCTGTCATCTTCTGCACCTTCCCCAAGGTGCGCGATGGCGTTGGATATCCCACGCGCGTCTTTGCGGTCTGCCCCGCGTCATAAGTTCCCATGCGTTTGTTCTTCTAAATACGACCACCCGGCGCATGCGACATGTTCCGGCAAAACCAGAGTTGAGGCCATCTTTAAGACCCCACGATCTCGTCCTCATCATCACGACAAAGGACGACACCGGCACTTCCCAGCACAGCGACAGCAATTAAGGCCCCAACAACGATAGGAGCAGCTCCGCACGCGCCCTGCATGCCCGCGACCAGCGCGGCCGTGGGGCCAAGACAACCAAGTACCAATGCGACGACGGCAATAGCGATATCTCGAGCGTTCATGAGACCACTTCCTCCACGGGAAAGACCTTGCTTCTCATGGCTTAGTGTGCCCCGCGCCCATATGCCCAACGTAGCGCCACGGTAAAGGTTCTGTTAACCCAAATGCATATATAAAACGGGCGTCTTTACGTTGCCCGAAAGCTCGGTAAAGACGCCCGCCCATCATATGTCTATAGCGCGAACAGATTACCAACCGGTGTAGTAATCGGTCGTTCCGGCTGCGCAGCCCGAATCGTAGACCTTGCACTCGCCCTTGGAACCGGTAAACGTGGAGCCTTGGGCCTTATCGCCCGCGGCCACGACGTAGTAGCCGTCGGAATCGCGCCAGAAGCCCTCAGAATCCTGAGTCCATTCGCCCGTGCGATAGTGATAAAGCACATTGCTGCTGTAATAGGTCTCGCGGCGCCCGTTGTAGTTATTGACACCCGTAGAGCGCGTCAGGCCCGATCCGTTCGCGTAGGACGCGGCAGACGCGTAGGACGGAGTGTAACCGGCGTTATGGTACGAAGCCTGGGCGGCCTCGGCAGCCTCCGCCTCGGCGGCAGCAACCTCGAGCGCTTCGCGCTTGGCATCCTCAAGTGCAGTGCGCAGCTCATCGAGCTCGGTCGACTTCGCGTCGACCTCCTCCATCGTCAAAAGACTGCCCGCACCGTCGATACAACCCTGCAGCACAGCGCGCTCGTCATCGGTGGCATAGTCACCGTACATGTTCATGATGATCTGAGCGCGCATCTCCAGGGAATCGCGCTTAGCCTCCATCGAGGCGTTCCACTCCTGCATGGAACCATAACCATCGCCGCGATAGTCAACGGGCTGTACCAGCGTCGTCTCGGACGGTGTAGATCCAACCGTATCGGACAGTGTTGCGGCGTGGGCATCAGTTGCGCCGGCGCCCGCCAAAAGTGCCACGGTCAGAGCGGCGGAAAGGGCGGCGGCTTTCGGTTTTCGTGAATCGATCCTCATGTAGCTGGAAACCTCCGTAGTGCGTTTTTGCTGCGTTTGAGCTGCGTATGATTCAATCGCGCTGCATAGTACCCCGAGCAAATCGCGACCTGCGGCTTTACTCAAAAGGCGCACGTCAATTGCGTAAAACTCACATCCTCTCAACAGGAGTTTTCCACAACTCGAATGCATAAAGCGTGTCAAAAACCCTGTTTTTGCACCCGCTCTATGCAAAAAAGGCGCCTGTGCAACCATTGTTCGCACAGGCACCTTGAGCAGGCATTTTATGCAGTTATACCTATCGGGTCGCAAGGGGTCCTTGCACAAGTCGCCTTACTCGTCCAGCGCGGCGAAGGCCTGCTTCAGATCCCAAATGATATCCTCGGCGTTCTCGGTACCAATGGAAAGACGGATCGTGGAGGGCGTGATGTTCTGCTCGGCGAGCTCCTCGGCAGAGAGCTGGGAGTGCGTGGTGGTAGCCGGGTGCACGACGAGCGACTTGACGTCGGCCACGTTGGCGAGCAGCGAAAACACCTGCAGATGATCGATGAACTTCCAGGCGGCCTCCTGGCCACCCTTAATCTCAAAGGTAAAGATCGAGGCACCGCCGTTGGGGAAATATTGCTTGTAGAGCTCATGGTCAGGGTGCTCAGGCAGGCTCGGGTGGTTCACCTTGGCAACATGGCTGTCACCGGTCAGGAACTCAACGACCTTCTTGGTGTTCTCGACATGACGGTCAACGCGCAGCGACAGGGTCTCGGTGCCCTGGAGCAGGACCCAGGCGTTGAACGGGCTGATGCAGGCACCCTCGTCACGCAGCAGGATGGCGCGGACATAGGTTGCGAAGGCGGCGGGACCGGCAGCCTCGGCAAACGAGACGCCATGGTAGGAGGGGTTGGGCTCAGCGATCTGGGCGTACTTTCCGCTCGCCTTCCAATCGAAGTTACCGCCGTCGACGATCACACCGCCCAGCGAGGTGCCGTGGCCGCCGATGAACTTGGTTGCGGAGTGGACAACGATGTTGGCGCCATGCTCCAGCGGACGGAACAGATACGGGGTGCCGAAAGTGTTGTCGACGACAACCGGCAGACCGTGCTTCTTGGCGATCTCGGAGATGGCGTCGATGTTGGGGATGTCGGAGTTGGGGTTGCCGAGCGTCTCGAGGTAGATGACCGTGGTGTTGTCCTTGATGGCACCCTCAACCTCTTCCAGGTTGTGGGCATCGACAAACGTGGTCTCGACGCCAAACTGGGAGAGCGTATGCTCGAGCAGGTTGTAGGAACCGCCGTAGATGGTCTTCTGAGCCACCACGTGGTCACCAGCCTGGGCAAGAGCCTGCAGGGTATAGGTGATGGCAGCGGCACCGGAGGCGACGGCAAGACCGGCCACGCCACCCTCGAGCGCGGCGATACGGTCCTCAAAGACGCCCTGGGTGGAGTTGGTCAGACGGCCGTAGATGTTACCGGCGTCGGCAAGACCAAAGCGATCGGCGGCGTGCTGGGAGTTGCGGAACACATAGCTCGCGGTCTGGTAGATAGGCACGGCGCGGGAGTCGGATGCGGGGTCGGCGCTCTCCTGGCCAACATGAAGCTGCAGGGTATCGAAACCAAAGGTGTGCTCGGGGTTGTTGATGAACTGGCTCATGATGATCTCCTTGATCGAACAAAAGTAAATAAAAAGAGAGAAGTAAGTCGCTGTCTCCTGATCACGCCAACGGGCGCAAACAGGAGCCCGGCATTCGTCTTGGTAAGCAATTCATATGCGGGCCTCCTTTCGCATCCCGGTTCCGTGGTTGGCTTAATTACCTACCGCCTTTGTGTGTTTTGAATAGTACGAGCATTATTTCCTTCGGTCAATCACTTAAAAGCGCTAACCTGTTATCGTTTTTATAGATAACAATCGAAAGGATTGCGTCGATGACCCTCCAGCAGCTTCGTTTTCTGATTGCCGTGGCAGAGTCCGGCTCAATCAACGCCGCAGCTCAGCGCCTCTATACCGCTCAGTCCAACATCTCAAACGCCGTCAAAAGCCTGGAACAGGAGCTCCATCTGGAGATCTTTACGCGCTCCAGCCGCGGCGTCACGCTCACCAACGACGGCACCGAGCTTTTGGGCTATGCGCGTCAAGTCGTAGAGCAGGCCGATATGCTCGAGGCCCGCTACGAGGACGGCGGCACGCCCCAGGCGCGCCTTGCCATCTCGGCCCAGCATTACGCTTTTTCGGTCGAGGCCTTCGTCAACGTCGTCGAGCGCTGCCGGGACAGCAAGTTCGAATTCATCATGCGCGAGACCACCACGTCGCAGATCATCGATGACGTCCGCGCGTTTCGCAGCGACATCGGCATCCTCTATCTGGACGACTTTAACGCCCGCATTCTGCAGAAGGCCTTCGCCGATGCCCGCGCAAGCTTCCATCCCCTCTTCGACGCGACGGTCCACGTCTTCGTTAGCGAGCGCCACCCGCTCGCACGCCGCCCGCAGCTGTCCCTTGCCGACCTTACACCCTATACGCGCTACAGCTTTGAGCAAGGCACCTCGAGCTCCTTCTATTACGCCGAGGAACCTTTTAGCTATATCCTTTGCGACCGCAACATACGAATCTCGGACCGCGGAACACTTACTAACTTACTTATCACGTCGAACGGTTACACCCTGTCGACCGGTGTCCTCTCCAATGAAATGCAATGGGGTATGGCATCGATCCCGTTAGCAGACGCCCCAACGATGCACGTAGGCTATATCATGCACGACGAGCGCAAGCCCTCTCCCCTCTTGCAGCAATACCTCGACGAGCTCAACCGCATCATCCGTGCCAACTAACTGTCGGAAGACGGGGTAGAAATCGTAGATTGCTAGCCCCCGGCGGGCATGGCGCTACAATGGTCACTCACACGAAACGTACCCAACGAAAGGAAGCCCGTGAAGGTCATCATCTATACCGACGGCTCGGCCCGATCAAATCCGGGACGCGGCGGCTACGGCGCCGTGCTCAAATACACCAACCCCGCCGGCAAGACCTTCACCTCCGAGCTTTCGCGCGGCTACGCCAAGACCACCAACAACCGCATGGAGCTCATGGCGGTCATCGTGGCGCTCGAGGCACTTAACCGCCCCTGCGAGGTCGAGGTCCATTCCGATTCGCAGTACGTCGTCAACGCCTTCAACAAGCACTGGATTGACGGCTGGAAAAAGCGCGGATGGAAAACCGCCAACAAGCAGCCCGTCAAGAACCGCGACCTGTGGGAGCGCCTACTCGCCGCCAAAAGCAAGCACAAGGTTGAGTTCATCTGGGTTAAGGGTCACGCCGGCCATGAGCTCAACGAGCGCTGCGATGAGCTCGCCACCACGGCGGCCGACGGCAGCAACCTCGATATCGATACCGGCTTTAACGAGAGCGACCTGTAACGGCGTTTTCGCACGCTATTTCCTGCCCCCTCGCGCTACACTCATCCTGTAAACCGAACGGAACGAGGGGGATACATGCTGCGTATAGCGACCATCGGCACATCTATGATTACCGACGACTTTATCCAGGTCGTCAACGCTAACGACCAAGCCGCGTTTGTGGGCACGCTCTCGCGCGATGCCGAGCGCGGCGCCGCCTTTACCGCCGAACACGGCGGCGAGCGTAACTTCACCGCACTTGACGAGCTTGCGTCCGCCGACGACGTCGACGCCGTCTACATCGGCAGCCCCAATGCGCTTCACTACGAGCAGGCCCTTGCCTGCATCGCCGGTGGCAAGCATGTCATCGTCGAGAAGCCCTTCTGCGCCACCGAAGCGCAGGCGCTGGAAGTCTTCCGCGCTGCCGAGGCAGCAGGTGTCGTGGCCCTCGAGGCCATGCGTCCCCTCCACGATCCCGCCTTCCACGCCATCGAGGACGCCCTGGGCGAGATCGCCCCCATCCGCCGCGCCTCATTGCGCTTTGGCAAATATTCCTCGCGCTACAACGAGATTCTCGCGGGACGCGCCACCAATATCTTCGACTGCAATATGGCATCGGGCTCCCTCATGGACATTGGCGTCTACACCGTCGAGCCCATGGTCGAGATTTTCGGCATGCCCTCCGGCCTTACGAGCATGGCTACTCTGCTCGACCCCGCCACGCGACAGCTCACGCACGGCCCCATCGACGGCTGCGGTTCCATCCTCGCCAGCTACGGCGGTGGCCGTATCTCCGTCGAGCTCGCGCACTCCAAAATATCGAATGACCTGCTACCCTCGCAGATCGAAGGCGAGCGTGGCACTATCCAGATCGACCATCTGTCCACGCCCCGCAATGTCCGCATCGACTATCGCGGCGATGTCGTACGCGGCTCGGCGACCGAGGCACCGCGCGAACAGGGCGACAACGGCCGCGTGCTCGACCTGCCCAAATCGAGCAACACTATGGAATACGAACTCACAGACTTTATCACCGCCATCGGCGGCATCGATAACGTTAAGGAAGAGATTTGGGAGACCCCGGCGGGACGTCACGAACTTGGCCACTACCGCGATGTCACGCTCGTCTCATTGCGCATCATGGATGCCGTGCGCCAGCAGGCCGGCATTACCTTCCCGTCCGACGCAGGCAAGCAGGCCTAGCGATGGGCTTCTTCGATGCGTTCTTCTCCAGCGTCACCGGCGGCAGTCGAGAGCCTCAAAAACCATCAAACATCGAGCTCGAGTTGCGCCGCAGGCTTACTGTGCTCGCAAGCGACGAGGCCACTCAAGACACTCCCCTGCGCTATTTCCTGCGCTGGGCGGGGCAAGTCCAGGGCGTTGGTTTTCGCTTTACCAACACCAACCTCGCGCAGGCACGCGCACTCACCGGCTGGGTGCGTAACATGGAAGACGGCTCAGTCGAGATGGAGATACAGGGAGCTCCGGCAAATATCCTATCTCATCTCGAAGCGCTTCATGCCTCCTACGAGCGCATGGGTACGCGTTTTCGCCTCGTAGACGCCCAGGCCCGAGCCCCACTTGCCAATGAAGACGGTTTCACGCCTCGTTATTAGTATTGTGTGCTAAATACGGTATCATTTACCTACGACCGTTGATAGAAAAGAGGCGAGGCGCATGGCGGTGCAAAGAAGGAATACCAGGCAGCGAAAGTTGGTTCTTGACGCCGTGCGCCAAAGCTATAACCATCCCACCGCCGACGAAATCTACAACGTCGTGCGCGCGCAGGATGACAAAATCAGCCGCGGTACGGTCTACCGCAACCTCAATCTCTTGGCCGACGCCGGCGAGATTCTCTCCATCAAGACGCCGGGCGGAAGTCGCTTCGATCGCACCATCGAGCCGCACGCACATATCATCTGCACCTCGTGCAGCCGCGTCATCGACGTACCGCTCCCCTTCGATGCCCAGATCGACGCCAAGGCGTCCGAGCAAATCGGCTGGCACGTCACGTCGCACTACACCATCTTCGAGGGTCTCTGCCCCGACTGCCGGTAAATGTTTGGAACATGCCTTAAATCCACCTTTTCGCACTTTGCAGCAAAAAATAGATTTCTAGGTATGTCCCGAAAACCTACTCGGCGAGCAGACGGCGCAGCTCCTCTTCGACCGTGCGCACGTAGCGGACGTGGTCGTTGATGCCACGCATAGAGGGATTGCAGCTCTCCATTAGATAAGGATGGCCCACTACGTTGAGCATGTCGCGGTCGTTTTCGTTATCGCCAAACGCCATCATCTCATCGGGCGAAATACCCAGGGCACGACCGTAATCGGCAAGCGCGGAACCCTTACCCGAACCAAAGCCGATAAAGTCCGTCCATTCGGTTCCCGACGTCATCACGTCAACACGGTCGCTAAAGAGGCGCTCGAAATACTCCAGGGCCGCCGGCTGATCCACCTCGGGCATCTGGAAGGCAATCTTAATGACGTCCTCGTCGATGTCCTCGGGACGGCCGACCACCGCCACATCGCAGTGGACCTCATAGCGCAAATGGTCGACGAACGCATCGTTGCAGCTTATGGTGTAGAGGTGCCCCTCGCAGGAAAGGGTAACGTCGGCATGGGGGTAGGCGACCACGGCATTCGCGATATCCATCGCCAGGTCACGCTCCATAGAGCGCTTGACAACGGCACGCCCCTCGCTCATCACCAGGGCTCCGTTTTCGCATACATAGGCGAGCTCATCGGCCACCGGGGCAAACAGGTAGCGCAAGCTCGCATATTGACGGCCGCTCGCCGGCATAAACACGATACCGCGACGATGCAGTTCATCGATGAGTTCAAAGGCCTCGGAACGCGGCTCGCGCTCCCCCGGATGCAGCAACGTGCCGTCCAAATCGCATGCAATCAGCTTGATTCCCTCAAGACCCATATGCTTCCCCAAAGCCTCCTATCAACAGCAAGACGGACCTTGATTGGTCGCCCCTCAAAGCCCGCCTTGCGTATATACGCGCTTAGCCGCGCGTCTTTTTTACGATGGTAAAGTCGGGAGCCATGCTCACGACGGCCTCCGCCGCACTCGATGCAAAGCGCCGGTCCGCATCGAGTTCACGGGTAACCACCGAGAGCCGAACACCCTCGACGCCCCGGAGCATGCGGCCCAAAACAGGCTGCACCGGCGTATACATGCGCACGGTATGCTCGTCCGAATCGCCTCGGAAAAGCGGCGCGTGCATATTGCCGATCTCCCAGCACGCATGCGCGAGCGCAATCGAATCCATGCGGTCGACTTCGACCAAATAAACCTCGGCGCTGCGCAGGCGCACGACAACCGCCACGGGCTCCATGCCCGAACGGTCGATGGCGAGCACGTCGCCATCGGCAAGACGACCGCCGTCGGCAGCATCCAGCCGAACATCGATCGTGCGCCCCAGCTCCGTCACGCCCGCAAACGCGCATACATCAGCCCGGTCCCAATCGAACAGTAGCTCGTCAACTTCAAAGACGCCGCCCAACTTCCGGCGAAGCAGGAGTTCATAGGACGGATCGTTGAGATTTCCCAAGCATGTCGTCGAAACCAAGCGTTCAGGCATACTCTAACCCTCGACCTCAACGAGCTCGATATCAAAGTTGAGGTCCTTGCCGGCCAGCTCGTGGTTGGCGTCGAGCGTCACAGCCTCGGGCGTTACGTCGATGACCACGGCGGGAACGGGCATACCGCTCGGCGTGGACAGGAAAAGCTTCATGCCCTTCTCGATCTGCTCGATGTTGGGAACCTGTTCGGCCGGGAAGGTCAGAACCATCTCGGGATTGTGCTCGCCGTAGGCATCGGCAGCAGGAATGTGCACGGTCTTCTTCTCGCCCACCTGCATGTCGACAACAGCGGCGTCGAAGCCCTTGATCATCTGACCGGCGCCGCAGGTGAACTCCAGCGGCTCGCCGCGATCGTAGGAGCTATCGAACTGCGTGCCGTCATCGAGCGTGCCGCGATAATGGGTCTTGACCTTCTTGCCCTGGTTGGACATGGTAACCTCCGTGATAAGGGCGGCGCACAACGCGGGCCGCCGTGAACATATGGCGCTAACTATACCCTAGTCATACAATTCAATGACAGTTTGCAAAGAAACGCTGCAACCGGAGGAACCATGGCATATCCCGTATTTGACCTACACTGCGACACTGCCGACCGAATCGGCTGGGCCACGCTCGATCTCGACCTGCGCTTTACCGCCGGCACCGACGGTTATTTCCCCGGCGACGAAACGCATCCGCAAGATTTCGACCTCATCGAGGGTAACGCCTGTGCCATCTCGCTCGCAAAGATCGGCAACACGCCGTGGGCACAGTGCTTCGCCACGTTTGTCCCCGACGAGATTCCCACCGCCCACGCCGCGCGCTTCCAGGCGCAGATCATGGCGCACATGAGCGGCCAGGCCATGCTTAACCACGACCGCATGGTCAACGTACGCAGCGCGGCAGACATTCGCCCCGCGCTCAAGGACGGCAAGGTCGCTTGCATCCACACCATCGAAAACGCCACGTTCTTTGCCGAGGACCCCGCGCTGATCGAGGTGCTCAAGAGCCTGGGCGTGCTTATGTCGTCACTCAGCTGGAACGCGCAGGGACCGCTCGCGAGCGGCCACGACACCCACGCCGGCCTCACCGCCGCCGGCATCGAGGCGCTTACGCAGATGGAGCACGCCGGCATGGTGCTCGACGTCTCCCACCTCAACGATGAGTGCTTTGACGAGGTTGTCGCCCACGCCACGCGCCCCTTCGTCGCCAGCCACTCCAACTCCCGTACCGTCTGCAGAGTCAAGCGCAACCTCACCGACGACCAGTTCCGCACCATTCGCGACATGGGCGGTATCGTCGGCCTCAACTACTGCAGCGAGTTCCTTTCCAACGACGCAACCAAAAAGACCGCCGCAGACGTCACCTTCGACCAGCTAGCGGCACATATCGAGCACTGGCTCGACCTGGGCGGCGAGGACGTCATCGCACTCGGTGGCGACTGGGACGGCGCCACTGTGCCCGCCTTCCTCTCCGATGCCAGCATGATGCCCGAGTTCCAGAACATGCTCTCCAAGCACTTTGGCAAGACCGTGATGCAAAAGCTCTGCAGCGACAACGCGCTCGCCTTCTTTGAGCGTTATTAATTTCACATCCCTTGAGCGGGCCGGCATGCCGAACGGTCGACATGCCGGCCCGTCCCCAATCCAAAGGACCGCTTTTGACGCAGCAGTTTACGATTTCCGCATCCCGACCGGATGGGACGCCCATCCCCGTCGTCGTTACCAAAAAGTGCGTCAAGAACTTCAACCTACGCGTCACTTCGAGCGGTGAGGTCCACGCCAGCGCACCGCTCGGCGCCACCCGCGAGCGTATCGAAGCGTTTGTGAAGCGCAACAGCGCCTGGATTACCAGCCGACTTGCCCAGCGCGAGCAGCGTCAGGCGACGGCACGAGAGCCGCTCAGCCCCTCGTCCATCATTGCACTTTGGGGCAAGCCCATCACGGTACAGGATGCACTCGATCACAACTTTGCATCACCCGCACCGCGACCCAAACAGGCCACCTTCGCAAGTTTTATGGGTACCGATGAATCGGACGAAGGCCCACAGGCCAAGCGGCACGCAATCCTCGACGGCCTAACGTCCGATGAGCTCCAAGCCCACATCGACCAGCTCTTTGCGTCCGAGGTCACATCGGCGCTGCGCGACATCGTGCACGCGTACGAAGTCGCAATGGGCGTCACCGTGGCCCGCATCTCCGTGCGCAGCATGAAAACGCGCTGGGGATCATGCACGCCCAAATCCGGCGCCATTCGCATCGCGCGCGAGCTCGCCGCCTACCCCGTCGAATGCCTCGACATGGTTGTCGCCCACGAGTTCGTCCACTTGCTCGAGCCAAGCCACAATCAGCGTTTTCACGCCCTGCTCGACACGTACTGTCCCAACAATAAAGCTCTGTCGCAGCGGCTCAAGCAGCCACCCATAGAGTCGTATTAGAACCGGTTAGCGCACGCGCTCGATCTCGACGCCGCAGCTTGCCAGGGGCAGGCCAACAGGAGCCCACGGCTTATCGAGCTTTATGCGCACACCAAGCAGCGAGGGATAACGGCGCAGCAGCATCTGGGCTGTCCCCTCGGCTGCCGCCTCGATGAGCTTAAACGTGTGCTCGCGCAGATAGCCATCGACATCGTGGCACACCGAGCCGTAGTCAATCGAGGCGTCCAGGTTATCGTGCTCCCCCGCCGCGCGCAGGTCGGCATAGAGCACCAGAGAAACGATGAACTTCTGACCCAGCGCATTCTCCTCGGGATACACGCCATGGTTGGCAAAAACCTCAAGGCCGTCAATGACAATGCGATCGGCATGGCGCAGATCGTCATAGCTCACGTGAGGCACCGCCGTTGCGGTGGATATTTCGCCCCTTCCACGGCGGGCGAGCTCAGCACCTTCGGTCTTGGTTGCATTCTCGGGCAGTTTCTTGTTACTCAATGCGATCGTCTCCTTCGTTTAGAACCCCGACCGCGCAAACTAACTACACGCGAATCGACAGGTTCTTTTTATCATCGCTCCAGTTGCAAGCGTTGCGCGCGGGGCATGCAAAGCAGGCACGCGACGCTTTATCGGCTGCATAGAGCAGACGCTCAAGCGGTTGGCTGTTCACGCGCAGCTTTCGATGGCCCAGAATGGCCGTCTTAATGGCTGCGGCATCGGCCGGCTCAAACGCCACGTCATCGGGCATGCCGCCGAGAATCGCATCAGCGACGCGCTCGCTTGCAACATCATGGGATATACCCGATTCATACTGTTCATCTTTGCCGATATCGTGAAGAAGTGCCGTGGCGTAGATGACCTCGCGGTCAAATTCGAGCTGTTCCTCGAGATTCTTGATCCACATAATGCGAGCGACATCGAGCAGATGGTCAATACCGTGGCGGCAGAAGATGCGCCCCGATTCCAACTGTGCAATGTTGCCCAGGTGCCGTCGGAACAGCCCGTTGGCACAAATGTAATCAATGCGAGGCATGGCACCAAAGGGGGCCAGGCCCGAAGCCATAAAGCCGCGACGCGACGTCCCCTCATCGGTCTTCGATGTAAAGTCGTTGACGACTCTCATGGTTAGCGGCCCAACATCCTAAAGAAACGCTCCTCGAGCGCGGGATCGGTCTCAAAGACGCCGCGGCGAGCGAGCGTCACGGTCTTGGTGCCGGGCTTTTGCACGCCACGCATCGTCATGCACATATGCTCGGCCTCCATCAACACAATCGCTCCCTGGGGAGCGAGATAGTCCATGAGGGCATCGGCAACCTGTGCACACAGTTGCTCCTGCAGCTGCAGACGGCGGGCATAAACCTCAACCGTGCGGGCGAGCTTGGAAAGCCCAGCCACCCGACCGTTAGGGATATAACCAATGGCGGCCTTGCCATAAAACGGTAGCAGATGATGTTCACACAGCGAATAGAACGTGATGTCGCGCTCGATAACCAAATCGTTCGAAGCGACGGCAAAGGTTTTGGACAGGTGCTCCTCGGCACTCTGGCCCATGCCGCCGGCGATCTCACCATACATACGGGCAACGCGCGCCGGGGTCTCCAGCAGGCCCTCACGAGTTGGGTCCTCGCCTATGCCCTCAAGCAACAGCTTAATGGCGGCCTCGACTTTTTCCTGATCGACCATCTGGGCCTCACTTTTCCGATTTCACGTTCGCGCTATGGTACCACGCCCTCCGGCATCGACCACAAGCTACATAGTATGGGTCGAATAGACCGGATCATCACGCCAAAGTTCAACCGCATCACAAAGCGCAACGCCCTCACGCACAGCGCGGTCGCGCGTAGCGTTCATGTCGATCACACGCTGGTTACTCGAGCCCCTAAAGCGCAACGAGATATCATAAAGATCCTGAACAAACGGGCCATCCACCAACATGTCGAGGCAGGCAAGGATACGGTCCGTCACCTCAGTATGGTGACGACCACCCGGCATAAGCTCCTCGAGCACGTCGCCGGTAAAACACCAAATGGTCTTTCCTGACCCCGCAGGATAAGCGGCACGAACACGCTCGACAAACTCAACGAGCCCCGCCTGATTCTCGGGCTCCATAGGCTCGCCGCCCAGAATCGTCAGGCCGTCAATAAAGGGATGATCGAGGCTCTCGATAATCTTGTCCTCGACGGCACGATCAAAGGGCTCGCCCGCAGCAAAGTCCCACGCAACAGAGTTAAAGCAATTCTTGCACCCACGACGGCACCCGCTCACAAACAGAGAAGTACGAACACCTTCCCCATCGGCAATGTCGAAATACTTAATGTTCGCGTAGTTCATAGGTAACTCTCCCGGGAGGCCGGGACATATCATCCCGTCCTCAAACATTCTCGGCCTTCGGCCTGCGAAACTGCGGGCGGGACGATATGTCCCGGCCTCATGCAAAGGGTAACTCAATGAACGAAGCGAACATCGAGTATAAGGTTCGAGGTCTAATAAAAACTGGGTTGCGGCTCAACCGCCATCGCAAGCAAAGCGTTGTTGCAAGTCAACTCATTTCCGCTAAGAACTTCGAGGAGCGAGCAGGCTACGTGCTGCATCTCAGTTACATCAACTTGGCCGCCCCGTAGCGAGGCCCCGGACCTTTACTCGCTATGAGTTCCGCACGAACAGGAGGCGCCAGTGGCGCCTCCTGTTCGTGAGCCAGGACTGTCCGAAATAGCGAGTAAAGGTCCGGGGCCTCGCTACGGGGCGGCCTGGAATGGTTATTAGAGATGCAGCACGCGGTCGCGGATCTCCTCGGTTCGACCCTGGTTCCAGAACTGGGTACCGATGTAGCCGCACGTACGACGAGCGACGTTCATCTTCTCCTGGTCGCGGTTGCCGCAGCTGGGGCACTCCCACACCAGCTTGCCGTCATCCTCGACAATCTTGATCTCGCCATCGTAGCCGCACACCTGGCAGTAATCGCTCTTGGTGTTGAGCTCGGCGTACATGATGTTGTCGTAGATGTACTGCATCACGCGAATGACAGCCTTGAGGTTGTCCTGCATGTTGGGAACCTCAACGTAGGAGATAGCACCGCCCGGCGAAAGCTGCTGGAACATGCCTTCAAACTTAAGTTTGTCGAAGGCATCGATCTCCTCGGACACATGGACGTGATAGCTGTTAGTAATGTAGCCCTTGTCCGTCACGCCCGGGATAATGCCAAAACGGCGCTGCAGGCACTTGGCGAACTTGTAGGTCGTCGACTCCAACGGCGTACCGTACAGCGAGAAATCGATATCACTTTCGGCCTTCCACTCCGCACACTTGTCGTTCATGCGCTGCATGACGGCCATGGCGAACGGCGTGCCCTCCTTCTCGGTGTGGCTGTGACCCGTCATGTACTTGACGCACTCATACAGGCCGGCATAGCCCAGGCTGATGGTGGAATAGCCGCCCACGAGCAGCTTGTCGATCGTCTCGCCCTTCTTCAGACGCGCCAGGGCGCCGTACTGCCAAAGAATCGGCGCGGCATCCGAAAGCGTGCCCATCAGGCGCTCATGACGGCAAAGCAGGGCACGATGGCACAGCTCAAGGCGCTCGTCGAAGATCTTCCAGAACTTATCCATGTCCTGATGCGAGCTCAGCGCGACATCGGGCAGGTTGATGGTCACAACACCCTGGTTAAAGCGACCGTAGTACTTAGGCTTGGTCGGGTCATAGTTCAGCGCGTTGGCGACATTGTTAAAGCCGTTGCCCGAACGGTCGGGCGTCAGGAAACTGCGGCAACCCATGCAGGTGTAGCAATCGCCGTTGCCGGCAGTCTCGCCCTTAGACAGCTTGAGCTCGCGCATCTTCTTCTCGGAGATGTAGTCGGGCACCATGCGCTTGGCGGTGCACTTGGCGGCGAGCTTGGTCAGATAGAAGTACGGCGAATCCTCGCGAATGTTATCGTCCTCGAGCACGTAGATGAGCTTGGGGAACGCCGGGGTGATCCACACGCCGGCTTCGTTCTTAACGCCCTCATAGCGCTGACGAAGCGTCTCCTCCACAATCATGGCAAGGTCGTGCTTCTCCTGGGGCGTACGGGCCTCATTGAGATACATAAAGACCGTCACGAACGGCGCCTGGCCATTCGTGGTCATAAGGGTCACGACCTGATACTGAATCGTCTGGACGCCGCGACGGATCTCGTCACGCAGGCGGTCCTCAACAACCTCGCGGACCTTTTCGGGAGATGCGGAAACGCCGAGCTCCTCGAGCTCGCGGGCGACCTCGCCGCGAATCTTCTGACGGCTCACCTCGACGAACGGGGCAAGATGGGTCAGCGAAATCGACTGGCCACCGTACTGGGAGGAAGCAACTTGGGCGATGATCTGCGTCGCGATGTTGCAAGCCGTCGAGAAGCTGTGCGGCTTCTCAATCAGCGTACCCGAGATAACAGTACCGTTCTGGAGCATATCCTCTAGGTTCACCAGGTCGCAGTTATGCATGTGCTGGGCAAAGTAGTCGGAATCGTGGAAGTGGATCAGGCCCTCATTGTGGGCATCCACGATCTCCTGGGGCAGCAGCACACGCTGAGTCAGGTCCTTGGAAATCTCGCCGGCCATATAGTCGCGCTGGACGGAATTGACGGTCGGGTTCTTGTTAGAGTTCTCCTGCTTGACCTCTTCGTTATTGCACTCGATCAGCGACAGAATCTTGTCGTCGGTCGTGTTCTTCTGGCGCTTCAGGCTCTGGACATAGCGATAGATGATGTAGTGGCGGGCAACCTCGTAGCAGTCGAGACGCATGATCTCGTCCTCGACCAAATCCTGGATCTCCTCGACCGAAACGGTGTGGCCCGCGTTCTCACATGCCTCGGCGACGTTTTGTGCCGCGTAAACCACCTGGCGGTCGGTTAGACGAGAGCTCTCCTCGACCTCCAAGTTGGCGGCGCGGATGGCATTGACGATCTTATCGATGTCAAAGACAACCTCGGTGCCGCTGCGCTTGATGATCTTCATCCTCTTGCCTCTTTCGCATCGTAGCCTCATTGCGCTTCAGAGCCAAACGATGCCCGGCAGGGCTTGCCCCTGTCTTGCGGCGCCGTCGCGCAATCTGTGTTCTCGATAAACCATAAGCCTCCATGCGGACATTCCCAGGAGCCGATCAAGCGGCTCAAGGATACGTTCAAAAGAGGCAGTTAAGGTCTTCGTTCTCTGTCCGCCATCTATCATACGACAAAGAGGCATCTATATCCTGTATTCTTTTTTTAGATCAAACACAACATATAGTGTTTCAGCAGGTCAAAGCAATTAGTCATTTTGCAGACGCATTAAAAATGAGGGGTATTTGACAAGTCGGTAAAACGTTACCAACACGGCTACCTGCATGGCAGTTATAAAACCCCCTTAGTCAAGCCGCTGACAAATCCTACCAAAACCAAGCCGCTCACGCCAAAAGAATCCAAAAGATTATGCTTGACCAACATGTTGCGGTCATGCCTTGCCGAGCCTCATGCAACCGCGGCACGAATCCTTGAAAGATATGTGTATGCAAACGGAGAAGATGAGAGTTTCCTCGGATGACTACTGAGAGGCATCCCGGAAGATCAAAAACTCGAAATTTGGTGACGTATTTGGCGACCCATTTGGCGACCAAAACAAAACAGCCCAGAGGCGATGCCTCTGAGCTGCGAACATTTGGTGGGCGTTAGAAGATTTGAACTTCTGACCTCTTCCGTGTCAGGGAAGCGCTCTCCCCCTGAGCTAAACGCCCAAATGGAGCGGACAACGGGGCTCGAACCCGCGACCCCAACCTTGGCAAGGTTGTGCTCTACCAACTGAGCCATGTCCGCTTACGAGGATTAATCTTACGTGATACCCGCATCCTATGCAAGAACTTTTTTGAAAAGTTTTGCGATACCCTCGCGAACCTCGCGAAGACATCAACCACCACGGAAGGTGCAGGCAAACGCAAGCTCGCCGCAAGAGGCCCTTACATCTCACCGAGCATGATCCAGGCAGAGCTGTCCTGCGCGAGCCCACCGTCTACAAGCGGTGATGAGGTGAGCAGGACCCTACCCGCCGGCAGCTCCACGGGTGCTGCGCCGAAGTTCGTCACACACGCCCAGCCGTTGTCGCGGCGATAGGCGATGACGCCACCCTCAGCGCCCTCGGCACCATCCGCAAGGCCGGTGCGCCCGTCAAGATCGAGCCACGCAAGATCGTTGGCGCACCCGCGCAGCTTGCGCCGCAGCCAGAGGGCGTCGCGATAGAGCGCAAGCATCGATGTCGGATCCGCTTCTTCCCTATCGGCAGCGTAATCGGAAAACCATGCAGGCTGCGGCAGATGGGGCGCCGCATCGGCGTCCGCCGGTGAAAACCCAAACGATCCGCCCTGCACGGGGTCGTCCGCCGCCACCCACGGCAGGGGCACACGACAGCCGTCGCGCCCCTTCTCGCGCTTCGGTCCGTGCGTATTGGTCGCAGTGGGATCTTCGAGTGCAGCCCACGGGATGTCAGCCACCTCAAAAAGGCCGAGCTCCTCACCCTGATACACGTATGCCGAGCCCGGAAGCGCCAACTCAAGCAAAAGGGCCGCCCGCGCGCGGCGCTCGCCGAGTTCACGGTCCTCGTCATAAGACGACCCGTCGCGTAAGAGCCAGTCGAGCGCAATCTGGTGGTAGCGCGTCGCCTTGATCTGCGGCAGGGCATAGCGCGTCGCCACGCGCGGCACGTCATGGTTGGAGAGTACCCAGGTCGAGGCGGAATCGGATTCGATAGCCGCCTTCAAGCCCTCCTCGATTGCAGCGTGCATGTCATCATAGGTCCAAGTGGCCTTGGCAAACTCAAAGTTGAATGTCTGGCCAAGCTCGCTGGGGCGCGCGTAGAGATACTGGCGCTCGGGCAGCACCCACGCCTCGGCAACGGCGCTGCGCGGCGGATTATAGCGGTCGAACACTCGGCGCCACTCGCGATAGATCTCGTGGACCTCGTTGCGGTCCCACAGCGGATGGGTGCCGTCGTCAACCATGTCATCGCCCTCGGCGAGATGCCACCGGTCGAGGTCATCGCGGTCGAGGTCCTTGGCGAGACCGTGCGCCACATCAATGCGAAAGCCATCGACGCCTCGATCGCTCCAAAACGCCAGGACGTCGCAAAAGAACGCGTGAACCTCGGGGCATGACCAGTCAAAGTCCGGCTGCTCGGGCGTAAACATGTGCAGATACCACTGACCGTCCGCGACGCGCGTCCAGGCGGGGCCACCAAAGTTGGCATTCCAATTGGTGGGAGGCAGCTCGCCGTGCTCGCCGCGACCATCGCGGAAGATATAACGGGCGCGCTCGGGCGATCCGGGGCCGGCGGCAAGAGCGGCTTTGAACCAGGGGTGCTGGTTGGACGAATGGTTGGGCACGATGTCGACGATGACCTTGATGCCGTGCGTATGAGCCGCAGCGATCATGTCATCGAAGTCATCAAGCGAGCCGAGACGTGGGTCGACATCGCAGTAGTCCGCCACATCATAGCCGCCATCAACAAGAGGCGATGGGTAAAACGGGCTCAGCCAGATGGCCTCGATACCCAGCCGCTCAAGATAGTCCATCTGCTGGGTAATGCCCGCGATATCGCCCAGACCCGAACCAGTCGAATCCTTAAACGAGCGCGGGTAGATCTGATAGATCGCGGCATCGGACATCCATGGGCGCGACGAGGACTTTTCTGTAGCCATGGGATGAGTCTCCCTTGCAACGAGGTTTTGCGAGATGCCCACGATGATACGCCCAAAGCGGACATTCGCGGCAAACAACGCCACAGACACGCCCCAAAACGCTCGCTCCCTCTCGGGTTCGGGCCCAGAAGATGGGTACGAAAAAGCCCGGCTACCGTAGTAGTCGGGCTGTTACGTTTGGAGCGGACAACGGGGCTCGAACCCGCGACCCCAACCTTGGCAAGGTTGTGCTCTACCAACTGAGCCATGTCCGCATATGTAAAACAAAACGGGCGCCGGAGCGCCCGGATGTTGCCTGGAGGCGAAGCCCGGATTCGAACCGGGGGTAAAGGCTTTGCAGGCCTCTGCCTTACCACTTGGCCACTTCGCCGAAAAAAGACCGCCTAAACGGTCCGGAAATGCAATGGAGCGGACAACGGGGCTCGAACCCGCGACCCCAACCTTGGCAAGGTTGTGCTCTACCAACTGAGCCATGTCCGCTTGCGGGTTATTAATTTACGCGAGTTGTCCAAAAGACGCAAGTACTTTTTTCAAAAAACTTGTCTGCCGCATGTTCTTAGTAGCTAAACGCGCTAAAGCGATTGGCTAGGCACACGATTCCAGCGCTCCGCTAAACAGCTTCACCATCTGCACGCGCGTGCCGGCGCCGTCCGTACGACGAGCAACCTCCACGTTATCGACGAGCATACGCATAAGCTTGATACCACGGCCGCGCTCCTCAGATGCGACCGGTTCGCTCGTTTCATCGATAGAATAGCCGGCACCTCGATCAAGTACCTCGACCACAACGCGATCGCCATAGGCCTGAACCGTCAGGACGCACCCGATACCGCCCGCATGGTCATAGGCATTACCCAGCGCCTCCCCCGACGCCAATGCGACATCGTAGCGCTCGTCGCGACGCAACGGAAGCGATTCAAGGAGTTCGGCAATGCGATGTCGATAGTATGGAAGATTCTCGATACCCTGACGGACCTCGACGCTCTTACTCCAGCGAGGCAGCTCCCCCACCGGAATGGCGGGAATAGACTCCCGTGCCGGACCCGCTACATGCAGGATGTCGACAAGTCGGGCAATCTCCAAAAAGCGAATAACCTCCTCGGAGGCGTTAACAAGCGAAAGCAGGCCCTCTCGCCTCATAAGCTCTCTGGCACGTGTAAGCAAAAACGCCAAACCCGTCGAGTCGATAAAGCCCACGGCCTGGCAATTGATGACAACGCGACGCACGCCCCGGTCGATCAAATTATCCAACCGTCGGCGCAGCACGGGTACCGAGGCGATGTCGACATCACCCGGTGGCGTCAAAACCGCTATGTCATTCCACTCATTCATACGACCATGGTTCCCAAAAAAGCCCACTCGATGCATTCGTTTCCCCAACCGTGCGGATTCAACCCGCCCAGCGTCGTCTATGAACGACCCCGTAAAAACTCAAGGGACACCAATGCAATGTCATCGTCCAGCGCCGAATCGGTAAATCGGTCAAGCTCGCTCAAGACCTTGCCGCAAATGCCCGACACGCCCTCCGCCGAAACAGAAAGCAGAAGATCGCGCAAGCGCTGCTCGCCAAAGAACGCTCCGGTGCGGTCACGGGCCTCAATCGTTCCATCCGTATACATAAAGAGCATATCGCCGGGGGCGAACGTAAAGGCACCCGTCTCGTACACCATGCCTTCGAATGCGCCGATTACGCCCGATTGGCATCCAAGCAGTTCGACCTCTCCCCCACGGGCCTCGCCGCCACCCAGCGGCATCGACTCTGGCCTGATGACCATGGTCGGAGGATGGCCCGCCGAACAATACGTTGCGCGTCCGGCTTTAAGGTCAATCTTGGCGATAAAGGCCGTCACGAACGTCTCGACCCTCGAAAAGCCCATGAGCATGCTGTTAAGGGAGCGTGCCATGCGGGCCGGTCCAGCGCCCTCCCAAGCATATGCCGTCAGGGCCGTCTTGACGAGCGCGGACATCGATGCGGCCTCAATGCCTTTGCCAGACACATCACCCAGAATCATGACGGCGCAGTCGTCGGGAAGACGGATGAGCGTATAGAAATCGCCGCCGACCAACGCCGAGTTCGTGGCCGACAGGTACACCGAATCGGTTGCGATACCCGGAACATCCCCCAGGGAATTTCTCATGCCGATCTGGAGGGTCTGAGCGATATGGCGCTCCTCGCGCTTTTGAGATTCGCCTTCGTAGATCAGTTCAAAATCATGCGCTAAGTGCACCAAGTAGTCATATTCAAGGTCATCAATCGGCTCTTGGCTACCATCACGAAGCAGCAGCGCACGCGTAGTCGGGCTCTTCGCAACAGAAGCAGGAACAATCGCGTCGTTACTGTGCTTGCCATCACCCTCAGAGCGCGGGCGCCCCGCCTCGATGCCGGAGTCGACGTAGAGACCTTGACAAGGCAGACCATGCGCCCTAAGCCAGCCTCCCATAGGCATCGATTCGTCAACGCGAGTTATACGGACGTGTTTAAGGTCCTCGGCACTCGTGCCGCCCAAAGCAGATGCCTCAAAGCCATCAGGGCCAGCCCCCAGACGTGCCGCCGGCGCCGTCGTGGAAAAGAAAAGCTTCTCGGGATTGTCCGGCAAAGCAACGCGACTGCCGCCTTCAAAATCTATGACGTAGGAATCCAGACTGGCGTCATACTCAATAGGGCAAAAATGGCAGTTGAGCATATTGCAGATCTCGGACGATACCGCTTGGGTAGCCGCGGCGGAATCGTCTAGAAAGGTAAACAACTCATCACGTAAGACATTGAGCGAGCGGCCGAGCTCGGCCGTACGACGAGAGCGAAGGCTCGATGCCATGCCGACCAGCTGGATAGACAGGTAATCGCAAATGACCTCGAGTACATTAACGTCATAGGCGAGCGGTGCCTGGGGGCGTTTCCAACCAACTTCCAGCACGCCAAGGATCTGCGTACCGTAAAAAACGGGAAGACAAATCTCGCTGCGGTACGGAGGCATATCCTGCACGCGCAACAGGTGCTTAGAACGATTGTCCAAGTCCATGAACATACCGGAGGCGGCCCTATCGCCCTCAAGGTCCTGTTGAATCGACAAGCGACAGGCACGTGACTCGCGAAGAACATACGTCGGAATGCCAGCGCCATACGGCAAAAACTCGGGCAGGTAGCTATCGTACAGCTCCTTGGAAACACCGCGTAGCTTAAAACCGCCGCTCTCAGAAAAATAGATAGCGGCACCCGAAGCATCGAGCGTTCCTACAAGCTGGTTCAAAACGGTATCAAGCAGGCTGGGCAACTCATCGGAGCCCACAGTGCTCATAATGACCGAGAGCGTGCCAGAGAGACGTTTGTTCGCCACTCTAAGCTCCGATAACGCACGCTTGAGTTGACGGTCGTGAGAATACTGTTCCTCGATACTGTGAAGCGCCACCAGGACACGTGGTGCACGGCGCCCAAAGATGCGTGGAGGCGTTACGGAGCCCGCACGAACCAAGACGGGGATAAAAGAGCCGTCACTCAGCTTGAGCATCAGTTCGTTCTCGGAGCCATCAGTTTCAAATGGCAGACGATGTTCCGTCGCACGTTCAAAAGCGGACGAGTACAGGACGTCTTTAACATCTCCACCGATGACGTCGGCGCGTTCCTCGCACATCAAACCAAGTAAGCGATTATTCACATGCAGAATGGTTCCGTCGAGTTCGCAGATGATGACAGCATCGCTCGTGATCTCGACTAGTTGGGCAACGTCTGCCCACTCGTTGCGTTCAAGCGTTTCCATCGTGGACCCCACCGTCTATCGGTAACAAAAAAGCCTCCGAAGAGGCTTCTCAAATGCGATGGTGTCGGAGGCGGGACTTGAACCCGCATGACCAAAAAGCGGTCACTAGCACCTCAAGCTAGCGCGTCTGCCAATTCCGCCACTCCGACATGCTATATTGTTGATTCACGGTTCGTTTTTTGGACCCGCGCGTTCAACGAGGAAGATAATAACCTATGATTCGAGAACTGTGCAAGCACTTTTTTGAAAAAAGTTTACGAATTTGTAAATGCGCTGGTAGATCCGCATGTCCGGCCCCGAATCGGTGCTGCCTCCCGGCGCGTCCTCGGGCATGAGCGATATTTTGCTGCGCACTTCGTGCTGCAAAATATCGCTCCCCCTGCGGAATGCGCCGGGAGGCAGCACC